>DASPLD010000290.1:0-30093 GCA_035627755.1 Caulobacter sp.
GTCGGCTCGGGCGGCACGCTCACGGGCCTCGGCCGCTACTTCAAGCGGATGTCCCCGAAGACCCAGATGATCCTGGCCGACCCGGTCGGCTCCATCCTCTACGACTACGTCAACACCGGGACCTACGGCGAGGCCGGCAGCTGGATCGTCGAGGGCATCGGCGAAGACTTCATCCCGCTCAACGCCCAGATGGACCTGGTCTCCAAGGCCTACGCCATCAGCGACCGCGAGAGCGTCGAGACCGCCCGCGAACTGCTGCAGAAGGAAGGCATCCTGGCCGGCTCCTCCTCGGGCACCCTGCTGGCCGCGGCGCTGAAATACTGCCGAGAGCAGACCGAGCCCAAGCGGGTCGTCAGCCTCGTGTGCGACACCGGCGCCAAGTACCTGACCAAGATGTTCAACGACCTGTGGGTCAGCGCCCACGGCTTCGAGGACCGCACCCCGCGCGGGGACCTCTCCGACCTGATCGCCAAGCGCTACAGCGACGGCGGCGTGATCACCATCGGACCGGACGACACCCTGCTGACCGCCTACAACCGCATGCGGAGCGCCGACATCAGCCAGCTGCCGGTCGTCGAGCACGGCAAGCTGGTCGGCATCCTCGACGAGAGCGACGTGCTGAGCGCCGTCGCCAAGGCCGGCGACGGCGAGGGCTTCGCCACCAAGGTCGGCTCGGCCATGACCCGCAACGTCCACACCCTGGAAAGCCACCAGCCGCTGTCGGTCCTGGAGCCGGTGTTCGCCCGCGACGAGGTGGCGGTGGTCATGGACGGCGACGAACTGCTCGGCCTGATCACCCGGGTCGACCTGATCAACCACCTGCGCAGGACGGCCTGATGACCACCGACGGCAAGAACCGCCTGGCCTTCGCCACCCGCACCATCCATGCCGGCCAGAGCCCCGACCCGACCACCGGGGCGGTGATGCCGCCGATCTATGCGACCAGCACCTACGCCCAGGAGAGCCCGGGCGTGCACAAGGGCTTCGAATACGCCCGCAGCCAGAACCCGACCCGGTTCGCCTTCGAGCGCTGCATCGCCGACCTGGAAAGCGGGACCCAGGCCTTCGCCTTCGCCTCCGGCCTGGCCTGCGCGGCGACGATCATGGAGACGCTCGACAGCGGCGCCCACGTCATCGGGACCGACGACCTCTACGGCGGCACCTACCGGCTGTTCGAGCGGGTCAAGAAGCGCTCGGCGGGGCTCTCCTTCAGCTTCGTCGACATGACCGATGTCTCGGCGATCGAGGCGGCGATCCGGCCCGAGACGCGGATGATCTGGGTGGAGACCCCCACCAACCCGACCCTGCGCTTGGTCGACCTGGAAGCCGTGGCGGCGCTGGGGAAGAAGCACGGCCTGGTCACGGTCGCCGACAACACCTTCGCCAGCCCCTTTGTGCAGCGGCCGCTGGAACTGGGCTTCGACCTGGTCACCCACTCGACGACCAAGTACCTCAACGGCCATTCGGACATGGTCGGGGGCGTGGCCATCGTCGGGGACAATGCCGAACTCTCCGCCGAGCTGAAGTTCCTGCAGAACGCCGTGGGCGCCATCAGCGGGCCGTTCGACAGCTTCCTGGCCCTGCGCGGCCTCAAGACCCTGGCCCTGCGGATGCAGCGGCACTGCGAGAGCGCGCTCGCCATCGCCCAGTGGCTGGAGGCGCAGCCCGCGGTCGAGAAGGTCATCTATCCGGGGCTGAAGTCCCACCCGCAGCACGACCTGGCCGTCCGCCAGATGAAGGGCGGCTTCGGCGGCATCATCTCGGTGGAGGTCAAGGGCGGCCTCGCCCCGGCCCGCAAGCTGCTGGAACGCACGCGGCTGTTCACCCTGGCGGAGTCGCTTGGCGGCGTCGAAAGCCTGATCGAGCATCCGGCCATCATGACCCACGCCTCCATCCCGCCGGAGCAGCGGGCCCTGGTGGGCATCACGGACGGTCTGGTTCGCCTTTCAGTCGGGATCGAAGACTGCCAAGACCTGATTTCCGACCTTTCGCAGGCTTTGGCCGGCTGACTTTCGGCGGCGGGGGCGGCGGAAGCTCCTGGCCCGCCGCCAGCAGCCGCGCCGCCAGGGTCAGGTCCGACACCAGCCCCGGATGATCGTGCGGCAGGGTCCAGGCCCGCACGGCGCCCTCGACCCAGGCCTCGGCCATGGCGGTGATCTCCACCAGCGGCTCGACGTCGTCGAGGGTGCGAGGGTCGGCTGCCGCCCGGGCCTTCAGGGCCGCCATGAACGGTCCGAGCTCGACGCTCAAGGGAATGCGGAACACTGCGTCGGCCCGGCGCCGCTCGTGGGCGCTGTGATTGACGATAACGTCGGCGAACACCTTGCCGTTGGGAATGACGACCTTGAGGTTGTCGGCGGTGGCGATCTCGGTGACGAACAGGTCCAGCGCCCGCACCGTGCCCCTGCGCGTCCCGATCTCGATGATGTCGCCGACCCGGTACGGCCGCAGCGCCAGGATCAGCACCCCGGCCGCCACATTGCTCAGCGCCCCCTGCATGGCCAGGCCGATGGCCAGGGAGGCGGCGCCCAGCACCGCCAGGATGGAGGTGGTCTTGACCCCCAGCTGCTGCAGCACCGCCACCCCGCCGACGATGATCACCAGGTAGCGGACCAGGGAGGCGACGAAGGTCTGGAGGGTCGCGTCAGGCGGCTGGTGGCGGCTCAACCGCCCGACCAGGCCCCGCGCCAGGGTCGCGGCCCAGCGCGAGGCCCACAGGGTGACCACGACGATCACCGCCGCCACGGCGATGTCGATGGAGAGCTGGGCGCCGCGGCTCAGGAGATCGGCGGCCACGGCTTCCTCGGCGGTGACCTTGGGGATGAGGCGCGGGAGGTCGGTCAGACTGAGCGTCGTCATGGCGTCCGTCTAAGCCGGCCGGCCGTTCTTGGCGAGGGGGCGAAGGGACCCGTCAGGCGCCCTCGCCCTGGTCGTGGGCGGTCGCGGGCGCCGGGGGCGGTACGGGACGGGACGGCGCCTTTGGCGGCTCCGGCGCGCCGTCCTTGGGCGAGGCGATCTCGCCGGTCACCAGGACCTGCCGGGGCTCCCGGTCGACCTGCACCTGATGCGGATAGGGAATACGGATGCCCTCGCGATCGAACGCTTCCTTGACGGCCTTCAGCACCGCGTAGTGGGCGTCCCAGAAGTCCTTCTGCAGGGCCCAGGCGCGAAGGGTGAGGTTGACGGCCGAGTCGCCCAGGCCGGTGCATCGCGCCCAGGGCTCGGGATCCTTCAGCACCCGCTCGTCGGCGGCGCAGGTCTCCAGCATGATCCGAAGGGCCTCGTCGATGTCATCCTCGTAGTCGATGCCGACCACGATCTCGAACCGCCGCCTGGGCAGGACCGTCTGGTTGATGATCAGCTCGCCGAAGATCTTGCCGTTCGGCACGATCACCTTGAGGCCGTCCAGGGTCTCCAGCTCGGTGGTGAACAGGTCGAGGTCGCGCACCCGGCCCTTCTGGCCGTTGACCACCACCAGGTCGCCGGCGTGGTAGGGGCGCAGGATCAGTAGCATGACACCCGCGGCGACATTGCTCAGCGCCCCCTGCATGGCCAGGCCGATGGCCAGGGAGGCGGCGCCCAGCACCGCCAGGATGGACGTGGTCTTGACCCCCAGCTGCTGCAGCACCGCCACCAGGCCGATAATGATGATCAGGTAGCGGACCGCCGAATGGACGAAGGCCCGCAGGGCCGGATCGCCGCCCTTGCGCTTCTGGAGCTTCTCGAGCGCGTCACAGGCGAGTTTCGACAGCCATTTCGAAAGCCAGAAGGTGATCGTCAGGATGACGACGGCCACGATCAGACTGGTTCCGAACTGGGCGGCGCGGTCCAGGAACGAGGCCGCCGCGGCGTCCTGGGCGTTCATGCTGGGCAAGGCCTTGGCGAGCGCCGATGGGTCGAGGGAGTTGGGACTGGCGGCCATGAAATCCGTCTGTGCTGAGCCCCGCGACCTAACGGCGGCGATCCGCGGCCGTTCCCCGGCGCTACGCGGCGGGGAAACATCCCGTTACGACTGTTGTGTCGAAACCACCGCCCCAGGGGCATAAAGGGCCGCCATGAGCATCGCCTTCATCGACCTCGCCGCCCAGCAGCGGCGCATCCGCGACAGGATCGACGCCGGCATCGCCCGCGTCCTCGACCACGGCGCCTATGTCATGGGCCCGGAAGTCCGCCAGTTCGAGGCGCAGCTGGCCGCCTTCGGCCAGGCGCCCCTGGCGCTCAGCTGCGCCAACGGCACCGACGCCATCGCCCTGCCGTTGATGGCCTGGGGGATCGGCGAGGGCGACGCGGTCTTCTGCCCGAGCTTCACCTTCGCCGCGACGCCCGAGGTCGTGCCCTGGACCAGCGCCACCCCGGTGTTCGTCGACGTGCTGGCCGACACCTACTGCCTCGACCCCGCCCATCTCGAGGCCAGCATCGAGGCGGTCAAGAACGAGGGGCGACTGCGCCCTGCCGTGGTCATCGCCGTCGATCTGTTCGGCCAGCCGGCCGATTATCCGGCCATCCGCGCGGTCTGCGACCGCCACGGCCTGAAGCTGATCGCCGACAGCGCCCAGGGCTTCGGCTGCACCCTGAACGGCAAGCATCCCATCCATTGGGCCGACGTCGCCACCACCAGCTTCTTCCCGGCCAAGCCGCTCGGCTGCTACGGCGACGGCGGGGCGGTGCTGTGCAAGGACCAGGATCTCTGGGACCTGATGGACAGCTACCGCGTCCACGGCAAGGCGGTGACCCCGGATCTGGTCGGCCGCACCTTCGAGCACGAGACCAAGTACCTCAACACCCGCATCGGCATGAACAGCCGGCTGGACAGCATCCAGGCCGCCATCCTGATCGAGAAGCTGGCCATCTTCGCCGAGGAGATCGACCTGCGGCAGGCGGTGGCCAACCGCTACGCCGAGGGCCTGGCCGGGTCGGTGACGAGCACGCCGAAGGTCATCGACGGCGGCGTCTCGGTCTGGGCCCAGTATGTCATCGAGCATGCCAATCGCGACGGCCTCGCCGCCCACCTGAAGACGCAGGGGGTGCCGACGGCGGTCTACTACCCCGTGCCGATGCACGTTCAGGCCCCCTATGCCCACTTCCCCCGGGGCCCGGGCGGCCTGCCGGTCACCGAGGCCGCCGCCGAGACCGTCCTGGCCCTGCCGATGCACCCCTACATGGACGAGGCCGTGCAGCAGCGGATCATCGAGGCGGTGAAGGGCTTCAACGGTTAGAGTGTGTTCCGACAGGCAGGGACGGCCGTCGGAACAAACGCGCGCCGCCCTAGAGGTTCAACAGAGCCGGGTCGCCGCCCTGGGCCGTGATGTTGACCGAGACCGCCCGTTCGACGCCGTACCGCGACAGCGCCTCCGGACCGCCGGCCTTCGGCCCCGTCCCGGACAGGCCCTGGCCGCCGAACGGCTGCACCCCGACCACCGCCCCGATGATCGAGCGGTTGACGTAGACATTGCCGGCCGGGACCAGGCGCTTGACCTCCTCGGCGAAGGCCTCGATGCGCGAGTGCACGCCGAGAGTCAGGCCGTAGCCGCGCCTGGCCAGTCCGGTCGCCACGGCATCGAGCTTCTCCGGGTCGTAGCGGACGACGTGCAGGATCGGGCCGAACACCTCCCGCTCCAGGAAGTCGGCGCCGGGGATCTCGGCCAGCACCGGCGGGAAGAAGGTCCCGGTCGTCGGGCCTTCCAGCACCTTGAGCACCTTGGCCTCGCGCTTCAGCCGCTCGAGGTGGTCGGCCAGGGTCTTTCGGGCGTCCTCGTCGATCACCGGGCCGATGTCGGTCTTCGGGTCGGCCGGATCGGCGACGACCAGGGCGTCCATCGCCCCGATCAGGCCCTCGATCAGGTGGTCGGCGGTGTCCTTGGGAAGGAACAGCAGCCGCAGGGCCGAGCAGCGCTGCCCCGCCGAGCCGAACGCCGAGAGGATGACATCGTCGATCACCTGTTCCCGCTGGGCGGTGGTGTCGACGAACATGCCGTTCAGGCCGCCGGTCTCGGCGATGAACGGCACGATGGGTCCGCGCCGGGCGGCCAGGGTCTGGTTGATCCTCCAGGCGGTGTCGGTGCCGCCGGTGAAGGCCACCCCGTCGCAGCCCGGGTGGGCGACCAGCGCCGCTCCGACCGTCTCGCCGCGCCCCGGCGTCAGGGCCAGCAAGGCCGGGTCCAGCCCTGCCTGGTGGTAGAGGCGCACCGCCTCGGCGGCGATCAGCGGCGTCTGCTCGGCCGGCTTGGCGATCACCGCGTTGCCGGCCGCCAGGGCGGCGGCGACTTGGCCGGTGAAGATGGCCAGGGGGAAGTTCCACGGGCTGATGCAGACGAAGACGCCCCGGCCGCGCAGCTCGAGGGTGTTGACCTCCCCGACCGGACCTTTCAGCACCTCCGGCTGGCCGAACTTCGTCTCCGCCAGCCGGGCGTAGTAGCGGCAGAAGTCGGCCGCCTCCCGGACCTCGGCGATGCCGTCGTTCAGTGTCTTGCCGGCCTCCTTCGTGCAGAGGGCGATCAGCCGGTCCCGGTTGGCCTCCAGGGCGTCGGCCATGGCCCGAAGCACCCTGGCCCGCGCGATCCCGCCGGCCGCGTCCCAGCGTCCCTGCGCCTTGCGGGCGGCGGCGAAGGCGGCGTCGATCTGTTCGGGCGTGGCCTCGCCGACCGTGCCGATCTGCGCCCCGGTCGAGGGGTTCCGCACCGCCTCGCCGGTCCCGGCCTCGATCGGCGGCAGCCCGGCGATAGCCTTCACCAGCCGCTCGCGCTCGGCGGTCACCGAGATGTCGACGCCGAGGGAGTTCTGCCGGTCGCCGTATATGTTGACCGGCAACGGGATCTTGCGGTGTGGCCCCGGGCCCACCGCCTCGACCGCGGCGACGGGGTCGACCACCACCGTCTCTGGCGGCACCCGCTCGTCGAGCAGGGCGTGGACGAAGCTGGTGTTGGCGCCGTTCTCCAGCAGGCGGCGGACGAGGTAGGGCAGCAGGTCCTCATGCCCGCCCACCGGGGCATAGGCCCGCACCAGCACCCCGTCGTAGAGGTCGTCGGCGGCGGTATAGAGGGCCTCCCCCATGCCGTGCAGCCGCTGGAACTCGATCTTCACCCCCGCCGCCTTGGCCATTCGCCGCACGGCCGCCAGGCTGTGGGCGTTGTGGGTGGCGAACTGGGCGTAGAGGTAGGGAGCCGCCGCGATCAGCGCCTTGGCGCAGACCAGGTAGGAGAGGTCGGTGGCGCTCTTGGTGGTGTAGACCGGATAGCCCGGCCGGCCGTTCACCTGCGCCCGCTTGATCTCGCTATCCCAATAGGCGCCCTTGACCAGCCGCACCATCAGCCGCCGGCCGGTTCGCTCCGAGAGCCGGGCGAGCGCCTCGATCACCTGCGGGCAGCGCTTCTGATAGGCCTGCACGGCCAGTCCCAGGCCCGTCCAGCCGCCCAGCTCCGCCTCGCCGGCCAGGCGTTCCAGCAGTTTCAGCGAGATCACCAGCCGGTCCGCCTCTTCCGCGTCCAGGGTGAAGTTGAGGTCGTGCCGGGCGGCGATCAGCGCCAGGCGTTTGACCCGCGGATAGAGCTCGGCCCACACCCGTTCTTCCTGGATGGCTTCATAGCGCGGCGAGAGGGCCGACAGCTTGACCGAAACGCCGTGGCCGGCTTCGGGCCCCTGGCCGCCGGAGAGGCGCCCGACCGTCTCGATGGCGTCGGCATAGGACCTCTCGTACCGCTCGGCGTCCGCCGCCGTGCGCGCGCCCTCGCCCAGCATGTCGAAGCTGCAGATGTCGCCTTCGCCCTTGGCCCGGGCGATGGCCGCCTCGATGGTGCGGCCGAGGACGAACTGCTCCCCCATGATCCGGATGGCCTGGCCGACCGCGGCGCGGATCACCGGCTCGCCCACCCGGCTGGCCACCCGCTTGAGGAAGCCCGGCAGGTCGGTCTTCGCCTCCTCGTCGACCTCGACCAGCTTGCCGGTCAGCATCAGGCCCCAGGTCGAGGCGTTGACGAACAGGCTGCCGCTCTTGCCCAGGTGGCTGGCCCAGTCGGCGCTGCCGATCTTCTCGGCGATCAGCCGGTCCTTGGTCTCCTCGTCGGGGGTGCGCAGCAGCGCTTCGGCCAGGCACATCAGCGCCAGGCCCTCCTTCGTGGAGAGGGAGAACTCCTGCAGGAAGTTCTCGACCACCCCCTGGCGGCGGACGCTGCGCCGGGCGCCCCGCACCAGGGCCTCGGCCTCGGCGCGGACGGCGGCGCGGTCCTCGGGGCTGAGCGGGGCGGCGGCGAGAAGCTCGCGCACGGTCTCGGTCTCGTCGCGGTACTTGAAGGCGTCCAGGCCGTCCCAGTCGATCGGGCCTTGCGGTTGAGTGGGGCTCGTCATGGGGCGCCCTCTACGCCCTTGGGGGACCTTGGGGAAGGGGGCGCTGGCGGCGCGCCCGAACGGCGCTATGGTCGTCCGGTCGGACGGGGGATTCCCATGCGCCTAGCCTTCGCCAGCCTGCCCTTCGGCCTCGCCCTGTTGGCCGCCTGCGCCTCGCCGCCCGACCTGGCGACGACGCCGGCCGCGACCCCCCCGGTGCTGGCCGCCTTCCGCGGCGATCCGCCGGTCGCTACGGCGGCCGACTGGACCGAGCGGCGCGCGCCGCTGCTGAGGGCCGCCTTCCTGGACGGGATCTACGGCCATCCACCGGCCCTGGGGGCGCCCACCGTCGAGGCCCGCGAGCGGCTGACCCTCGAGGACGTCGGCGAGGCCGTGGTCGAGCAATGGACCGTGCGGCTCGGCGACGCGGCCGCGAACCGGCGTTTCCACATGATCGTCGCCTCGCCCAGGGGCGCGGCCCGGGCGCCGCTGATCATCATGGAGCTGTTCTGCGGCATCCGCTCGGCCGTGCCCGGCCGGCCCGAGACGGTGTTCGAAGACAAGTCCGTGCTGCCCGCCCCCTGCCGCAGCCACACCCTCGACCCGGTGATCACCCTGATCCTCGGCAAGCGGATCAGCGGTCCCTCGATCGCCGAGGTCACCGGCGCCGGCTATGCGGTGGCCATGTACTACGCCGGCGAAATCGTCCCCGACGATCTCGACCTCGGCCCGCCCGCCCTGGCCGCGCTGCAGCCGGGCGTCCCGGCCGACCGGCGCGCCGGCGCCCTGGCGGTCTGGGCCGGCCTCTATTCCAGCGCCTACGACGCCCTCGTCCCCGACCCGCGCTTCGACCCCGCCCGCGTCGCCATCTGGGGCCATTCGCGTCATGGCAAGGCCGCCCTGCTGGCCGCCGCCCTCGACCCGCGGTTCGCGGCGGTGATCAGCCACCAGTCGGGCCGCGGGGGCGCCAGCCTCAACCGCAGTCCGACCGGCGAGACCATCCGGCAGATCACCGACGACTACGGCTTCTGGTTCTCGCCCGCCTATGCCCGCTCGGCCGGCGGCTACAGCCTCGACTTCGACCAGCACCAGCTGATCGCCCTGATCGCGCCCCGGCCCGTTCTGCTGGGCAGCGGCCTGACCGACGCCTGGTCCGACCCGGCCGGCGCCTTCCGCGCCGCCGAGGGGGCGACGCCGGCCTATCGCCTGCTGGGGTCCAACGGCCTGACGGCCACAAGGCTCAAGAAGGACTTTCGCCCCGGTGACGGCCTGGCCTGGTGGACGCGCGGCGGCGGCCACGGGATCACCACTGCCGACTGGAAGGCCTTCCTGCAGTTTCTCGATGCTCACCTGAAGTGATGGACCGCCCCGACAACTCCGCCCAGCTGGCCTCTCCGTCCTATCGGCTGGCGGCCTACGACCAGGACTTCCTGCTCGGCGATTCCACGCGCGGCCTGCGCTTCCAGCTGGAGTACGCCAAGGCCGAGGAGGCCCTGCGCGCCTGGGGCGTGCGCTCGACCATCGTGGTGTTCGGCAGCGCCCGGGTCGGCGAGGACGGCAGCCAGGAGCACCGGCGCTGGTACCGCGAGGCCCGCGCCTTCGGCCGCCTGGCCTCGGAGCGGGGCGGCGCCCTGCTGGAGGGCCAGGCCTTCCGCGACAACGTCATCGCCACGGGCGGCGGCCCCGGCGTCATGGAGGCCGCCAATCGCGGGGCCATCGAGGCCGGGGCCCCCTCGATCGGCTTCAACATCACCCTTCCGCACGAGCAGGGGCCCAATCCCTGGACCACGCCGGAGCTGACCTTCCGCTTCCATTACTTCGCCATGCGCAAGATGCACCTGGCCATGCGGGCCAACGCCCTGGTGGTGTTTCCCGGCGGGTTCGGCACCTTCGACGAGCTGTTCGAAATCCTCACCCTGCGCCAGACCGGCAAGGCCCCGCCGATCCCGGTGGTGTTGTTTGACGAGGCCTTCTGGCGTGGCGTGGTCGGCTTCGAGGCCCTCAGGGAATACGGCCTGATCGGGCCGGCCGACCTCGACCTGTTCGCCTTCGCCGAGGATGCCGAGGGAGTGTGGTCGGCGCTCCTGGAGGGCGGCCTTAGGCCGCGGGAGGCCATCGAGGCCCCGCCCCTAACCCAAGGTTAACCCTGAAGCCCCAGTTTTGACATAACGACAAGACCTGGGGGGGGAATCGACACAGTGACCGGCCGCGATGACCGCGAGCGGATGACCGCGCCGTTCGGCCTCGACCTCAGCCTGGCCGTGTTCGACCGCGCCACCCGCTTCGCGCGCGGCCTGTTCGAGGGTGGCGACAGCACCATCGTCCTGGTCAAGGACGGCGTCGTCTGGCGCAGCCGCTTCGGCGACCTGCCCGACCGCGACCCGCTCGCCGAACAGGTGATCGCCACCGGCGAACTGCTCTGGATCGAGGACGCCCGGACGGATCCCCGGGTCTCCGACGGCCCGCTGGTCACCGGCCCGCCCTACCTGAGGGCCTGCATCTCCACGCCGATCAAGCTCGCCGATGGCTCGACGCCCGGCGTCCTCTGCGTGGTCAGCACCCGGCCCCAGCCCTTCGACGCCGCACAGGCCGACCGTCTGGCCGCGCTGGCCGAGTTCGTCGCCGACGAATGGGTGCGGGCCAACGCCGCCCAGGCGCTGCGGGCCACCCGCTCGACCCTGGACGCCCTCGTCGCCACCATGCCGACCTCTCTGGTGATGACCGATCGGGATCTCAAGGTCATCGCCGCCAGCAGCCTCTGGGCCGGCAGCCTGGGCGTGCGTCGGGCCGAGGCCATGGGCCGGACGCTCTACGAGATCGCGCCCGAGGTCTACGAACAGAGCCGCGAGGCCTTCGACCGCGCCCTGGCCGGCGAGGCGGGCGCCATCGCCCGCTCCCGCGTCACCCTGCCGATCGGCAGGACCGTCTGGTTGCAGACCGACCTCAAGCCGTGGGCGCGTCCGGACGGCGAGATCGGCGGCGTCGTCCTGACCGCCAGCGACGTCTCCGAACTGGTCGAGGCCCTGGAGCGCTCGGAGCGGTCCGAACAGCGGATGCAGGTGGCTCTCGAACTCAGCGAACTGCACGTCTGGGAGATGGACTACGTCAACCGCGTGCTGACCAAGGTCGGCGCCGAGGACACCTTCTTCGAGAGACCGAAGACCTACGACGAGCTGTGGAGCGACATCTACGCGAGCGTCGATCCGCGCGACCGTGCGGGCGTCGAGGAGGCCTGGCGCCGCCACGTCGAGACCGGCGAGCGCTACGGGCCGATCTATCGGGTGCTGCGCAACGACAATCGCGAGATCTGGGTCCAGGGCGCCGCCAAGCTGTTCACCGACGAGCGCGGCCGGCCGCTTCGGCTGGTCGGCGCCCTGCAGAACATGACCGACCGCAAGGCGGCCGAGGCCGAGCTGATCTCGGCCAAGAACGACGCCGAGGCCGCCAACACCGCCAAATCGACCTTTCTGGCGACCATGAGCCACGAAATCCGGACGCCGCTCAACGGCGTGTTGGGGATGGCCCAGGCGATGGCGGCCGACGACCTGACCGGGGTCCAGCGCGAGCGTCTGGAGGTCATCCGCCAGTCCGGCGAAAGCCTGCTCGCGGTGCTCAACGACGTGCTCGACCTCTCCAAGATCGAGTCCGGCAAGCTGGAGCTCGACGAGGCCGACTTCGACCTAAAGGATCTGGCCCGCGGCGCCCATGCGGCCTTCACCGCCATCGCCAACAAGCAGGGGCTGAGCTTCGACCTGAAGGTCGAGGCCTCGGCGGAGGGGGTCTACCGCGGCGATCCGACCCGGGTGCGGCAGATCCTCTACAACCTGATCTCCAACGCCCTGAAGTTCACCGAGGCCGGCGAAATCCGCGTCCTCGTCGCCCGAACCGGAGACGCCCTCCGCTTCAGTGTCTCCGACACCGGCATCGGAATCGCGCCCGAGCCCCTGGCCAGGCTGTTCCAGCGCTTCGAGCAGGCGGACGCCTCCACCTCGCGGCGATACGGCGGCACGGGCCTGGGCCTGGCCATCTGCCGCCAGCTGACGGAGCTGATGGGCGGCGAGATCACCGTCGACAGCAAGCTCGGCGAGGGCACGGTGTTCACCTTCACCCTGCCGCTGGCCCGGGTGGCTGACAGCCGGGCCGAGATTCTTCCGGCCGTGCCGCCCGCGCCGCCGGACGCTGAACTGACCGGCCAGACCCTGCGGGTGCTGGCCGCCGAGGACAACGAGGTCAACCAGCTGGTCCTCAAGACCCTGCTGCACCAGGTCGGCATCGAGCCGGTGGTGGTCGCCGACGGCGCCCAGGCCATCGCCGCCTGGGAGGCCGGGACCTGTGACGTGATCCTGATGGACGTCCAGATGCCGGAGGTAGACGGCCCCACCGCCGCCCGCGCCATCCGCGAGCGCGAGGCCGCCACCGGCCGGGCCCGCACCCCGATCATCGCCCTGACCGCCAACGCCATGTCCCACCAAGTCGCCGAGTACAGCGAGGCCGGCATGGACGGGTTCGTCGCCAAGCCCATCGAGGTCGGCCGCCTGTTCGCGGCCCTGGAGGCGGTGCTGGTCCCGCGGGACCTCGATGAATCGACGCTGGTCGAAGCTTCGACGGGATAGACGGAACAATCCTCGGACGACGCGGTTTCCCTCCCGCACTCAAGGGGAGCCACCATGACGCGCGCCATCAACACCACCGCCCTCGCCGCCGCCCTGCTCGCGGCCGCCACCCTGTCCGCCTGCGGCAAGCCGGGCGACGAGCGGGCCGAGGGCCAGAAGAACGAACCGACCAATATTGTTCAGGATGCCGCGGGCGCGGCCACCGGCCTCGCCACCGGCGCGGTCGGGGCGGTCAACGCCGAGGCCTTCGTCCGCGACGCGGCCATCGGCGGCATGTACGAGATCGAGTCCTCCAAGCTGGCCCTTCAGCGGTCCAAGAACGCCGACATCAAGAAGGCCGCCCAGACCATCATCGCCGACCACACGGCCGCCGACGGCAAGCTCAAGGCCCTGGTCTCCAGCGGCAAGGCCCCCGGCCCGCTGCCGACCGAAATGGACGAGCGCCGCAAGGGCATGCTCGACAACCTGCGCGGCGCCTCCGACGCCGATTTCGACGACCGCTACCTCGACCAGCAGACCATGGCCCACCACGAGGCGATGACCGCCTTCAACGGCTATGCCCAGACCGGCGACAACGCCGACCTGAAGGCCTTCGCCGCCGAGGTCGCGCCCAAGCTGAAGGTCCACGCCGACCTGGTCACCGGTCTCGACCGCGGGACCAAGGCCGACGACGAGGCCGGCGCCAAGAAGTAGGGCTCGCGTCCGTCATCCTCGACAAGCGGGGCGCCGTCGTGTTCCGCTTGTCGCCGCATGACCGACGACAGCGCCGTCACCACCGGAACCCTGGCCACGGCCCTGACGCACGGCCGCCGCCTGCTGGGGCAGGACCCCGCCCTGGCCGAGGCGCAGGCGCGGGAGATCCTGGGCGCCATGCCGGGACGTCCGGAGGCGGTCCTGCTGCTGGCCGCCGCCCTGCGCAGGCAGGGCCGGCCGGAGCCGGCCCTGGAGGCGCTCGAGCCCGTGATCCGGGCCCATCCGGCCTGGCCGCCGGTGCATCTCGAGGCGGGGCTGGCCCTCGCGGAACTTGGCGTCGGCCGGGCCGCCATCGCGGCGCTGAGCCGGGCGGTGGCGCTGGACGCCCGGCTGGCCGCCGGCTGGGACGCGCTCTGCGAACAGCTGACGCTGGCCGGTGACGAAAAGGGCGCAGAGCGGGCCCGGGCCGAGCAGATCCGCGCCTCGGTTTCCGATCCCGAGCTGATGCAGGCCGCCACCGCCCTGGTGGCCAACGACCTGCCGGTCGCCGAGCGGATCCTGAAGCCCTACCTGTCCCGCCACCCGACCCATGTCGCCGCCATCCGCATGCTGGCCGAGGTGGCGGCCCGCCTTGGCCGGAACGAAGACGCCCAGGCGCTGCTCGAGCGCTGCCTGGAACTGGCGCCGGGCTTCGCCGAGGCGCGCTACAACCACGCCACCGTCCTCTACCGCCTGACCCGGGCGCAGGAAGCCCTGGCCGAGCTCGAACCGCTGCTGACCGCCAATCCGCGCCACGCCGGCTATCGCAACCTCAAGGCCGCCGTGCTCGGACGCCTGGGCGACTACGAGGGCGCCATCGCCCTCTACGAAGGGGTGCTGGCCGAGCATCCCAACCAGCCGAAGGGCTGGATGAGCCTGGGCCACAGCTACAAGACCGTCGGCCGCCAGGCCGACAGCGTCGCCGCCTACCGCAGGACGCTGGACCTGGCGCCGCAGTTCGGCGAGGCCTGGTGGAGCCTGGCCAACCTCAAGACTGTGGAGTTCAGCGACCACGACGTGGCGGCCATGCGGGCCCAGCTGGCGCGCCAGGACATTTCCGACGAGGACCGCTTCCATCTGCACTACGCCCTCGGCAAGGCGCTGGAGGACGCCGGGGACGCAGCCGCCTCGTTCGAGCACTATGCCGCCGGGGCGGCGCTGCGCCGGGCCGGCATCGACTACGAGGCCGAGCACACCTCGGCGCACGCGCGCCGCTCGATGGCGGTGTTCACGCGCGGGTTCTTCGCCGAGCGGGAGGGCTGGGGATGCCCCGCGCCGGACCCGATCTTCGTCGTCGGCCTGCCGCGCGCCGGCTCGACGCTGATCGAGCAGATTCTCGCCAGCCACCCGCTGGTGGAAGGCACCATGGAGCTGCCCGACATCATCGCCATGGCGCGGCGGCTGGGCGGCCGCCACCGCCGCGAGAGCGAGAGCTCCTATCCGGAGATGCTGGCCGGGCTCGACGCCGGCGAGGCCCGCGCGCTTGGGGAGGAGTACCTTGAGCGCACCCGGGTGCAGCGCAAGACCGACCGGCCCTTCTTCATCGACAAGATGCCCAACAACTTCGCCCACATCGGGCTGATCAGGCTGATCCTGCCGAACGCGAAGATCGTCGACGCCCGCCGCCACCCGCTCGGCTGCTGCTTCTCGGCCTTCAAGCAGCATTTCGCCCGCGGCCAGGGCTTCAGCTACGACCTCACCGAGCTCGGCCGCTACTATGCCGACTACGTCGCCTTGATGGCCCACTTCGACGCCGTGCTGCCGGGCGCGATCCACCGGACCATCTACGAGCGGATGATCGCCGATCCCGAGGGCGAGGTGCGTCGCCTGCTGGCCTACTGCGGCCTGGACTTCGAGCCGTCGGTCATGAAGTTCCACGAGAACGACCGCGCGGTGCGCACCGCCAGTTCCGAGCAGGTGCGGCGGCCGATCTTCACCGAGGGACTGGACCAATGGCGGGCCTACGAGCCGTGGCTGGGCCCGCTGAAGGCCGCGCTCGGGCCGGTGCTGCAAACCTGGGACGCCGACTGAGCCCTGCGTTCCCGCCGCCACAGTCGGCGGCAACCGGCGGGCGGACGCCCCGTTTCGGACGGACCCGGCTTGACAGGACCGGCGAGCCATTATGACCCTCCGATGACGACGTTATGTCGGCTCGGGGACCATCATCATGCGGAACACTCGGACGGCCATCTGGACCTCGGTCCTGCTCGGGACCACCATGCTGACCGGCGTGGCTCACGCCCAGGAAGCGCCGGCCGTCAACGCCGTCGAAGAGGTCATCATCACCGCCCAGAAGCGCGACGAGAACCTGCAGGACGTGCCGGTCTCCATCCAGGCGCTCGGCGGCCAGAAGCTGGAGGAGCTGCAGGTCGGCGACTTCGGCGACTTCGTGAAGTTCCTGCCCAGCGTCTCGACCCAGCCCATCGGCCCGGGCTTCGGCAGCGTCTACATGCGCGGCGTCGCCAGCGGCGGCGATGGCAACCACTCCGGCTCCCTGCCCAGCGTCGGCATCTATCTCGACGAACAGCCGATCACCACGATCCAGGGCGCCCTCGACGTCCACATCTACGACATCGCCCGGGTCGAGGCCCTGGCGGGACCGCAGGGCACCCTCTACGGCGCCAGCTCCCAGGCCGGCACCATCCGCATCATCACCAACAAGCCGGAGATCGGCGTTTTCGAGGGCGCCTTCGACGCCGAGGTCAACACCGTCACCGGCGGCGACCAGGGCTATGCGGCCGAGGGCTACGTCAACATCCCGATGACCGACAACATGGCCGCCCGCGTGGTCGGCTGGTATGTCCATGACGCCGGCTACATCGACAACATTCCGGCCACGCGCCTCTACCCGACCTGGGGCGTGCGCGACGGCAACGGATCGATCGACAATTCCGGCTTCGCCGAGGAGAACTACAACGACGTCGACACGATCGGCGCCCGAGCCTCGCTGAAGATCAATCTCGGCGAGAACTGGACCGTCACCCCGCAGCTGATGGGGCAGAGCCAGGAAGCCAACGGCAACTTCTCCTACAATCCCAAGGTCGGGGACCTGCGGCAGACCCGTTTCCGGCCGGAATACTCCAAGGACGAATGGTACCAGGCGGCGCTGACCGTCGAGGGCAAAATCGGCATGTTCGATGTCGTCTACGCGGGCAGCTACCTGAGGCGCGACGTCGAGACGGCCAGCGACTACAGCGACTACAGCTATTTCTACGACACCCTGTTCGGCTATGGCGACTACTGGACCGACAACCTGGGCGACACCGTCGATCCGACCCAGTACATCAACGCCACCGACCACTATAAGCGCCAGACCCACGAGGTCCGGCTCGCCTCGCCGTCGGACCAGCCGGTGCGCTTCGTCGCCGGCCTGTTCTACCAGACCCAGACCCACGACATCTTCCAGAACTACCAGATCGACGGCCTGGCCGACTCCCTGTCGATCACCGGACTGCCGGGCACCATCTGGCTGACCAGCCAGATCCGCGAGGACACCGACAGCGCCGCGTTCGGCGAACTCAGCTGGGACATCACCCCTGCGCTGACCGTCACGGGCGGGCTGCGCGCCTTCAAGGCCGAGAACAGCCTGCGCGGGTTCTTCGGCTTCTCGGCCGGCTATTCGAGCAACGGCGAGGCGGCCTGTTTCCGCGGCCCCATCACGCCGCAGGCGCCCTGCACCAACGTCATCAAGTCGACGGAGGACGAGGGCTATACGCATCGCCTCAACCTGACCTGGAAGATCGACGACGACCGGATGGTCTACGGCACCTGGTCCACCGGCTACCGGCCGGGCGGCATCAACCGCCGCTCCACCCTGCCGCCCTATCAGTCCGACTTCCTGACCAACTACGAGCTGGGGTGGAAGACGACCTGGCTGGACGGGTCCCTGCGCTGGAACGGCGCCGTCTTCTTCGAGCAGTGGGAGGACTTCCAGTTCTCCATCCTCGGGGCCAACGGCCTGACGGAGATCAAGAACGCGGCCCAGGCCGAGATCTACGGGCTGGAGACCGACATCGTCTGGCGCCTGACCGACGACTGGACCCTGTCGGGCGGCGGCGCCTACACCGACGCCCAGCTGTCCGACAACTATTGCGGCACGACCGATCCGCAGGGGAACCCGATCACCAACTGCGCCTCACCGCAGGCGCCGTCCGGAACCCAGCTGCCCGTGACGCCGCGCCTGAAGGGAAACCTGACGCTCCGCTACGACTTCGTCCTGGCCGGTACGGACGGCTTCGTTCAGGGCTCGTGGGTCGGCCAGTCGAGCAGCTATGCGGACCTGCGGCTGGCCGAACGGGCCTTGCTGGGCAAGCAGGAGGGCTGGCAGACCTTCGATTTCGCCATCGGCCTCAAGCCGGGCGACTGGAACCTGCAGGTCTACGCCACCAACCTGTTCGACGAGCGGGCCAGCCTGTTCCGCAGCACCCAGTGCGCGGAGGCGGTATGCGGCGCGCCGGGGATTGGCGCGGTCTACATCACGCCCAACCAGCCGCGCACCATCGGCATCAAGGTCGGGCGCAAGTTCTAGGCGCCCTGGGCGCCTAAACCGCGGGGCGATGGCTGCGCGGGCGAACGAGTGCGCCGCTGAGCTTGGGAGCGCCTGTCCGGCGGTTCCCGCCAATCCGAACGCCTTCTAGAGCGCGTTCCGATTAGTGGGACCCGGTAATCGGATCAAACGCGCGACCAACAAAGACCTAGAGCCGGGCGCGGTTTGATTCCATCAAATCGCGCCCGGCTCTAGGGGCGACGGAAGCCCTGGGCGGCGAAGACCGCCATCGCCTCCGGGCCCGACAGATGCCCCAGCACCGCGCGGGCCCCAGGGGTGTCGCGGACCAGGGCGGCCGGATAGCGGATCGGCGGATGGCTGGAGGCCGGGAAGGCGCCGACCACCCGCACGCGCGGCTCGGCCCGGGCGTCGGTGGCGTAGACGATGCCCAGCGGGGCCTCCCCCCGGGCGACGTAGGCCAGGGCGATGCGGACATTCTCGGCGGGGGCCAGCCGCCGTTCGACGCTGGGCCAGACCTTCAGGTGGCTCAGGGCCGCCTTCGCGTAGCGGCCGGCGGGGACGGCCGTCGGGTCGGCGATCGCCAGGCGACCACCGCCCAGCGCACGAGCCAGCGGCATGCCGGGGCCGATCCGCAGGGACACCCTGGAGACCTTGGGGGCGATCAGCACCAGCTGGCCGGCGAGAAGGTCGCTGCGCGTCCCGGCGACCACCAGCCGCCGCTGGGCCAGCCAGTCCATCCACTCCTGGTCGGCGCTGACGAACAGGTCGGCCGGAGCGCCCTGGGCGACCTGGCGGGCCATCGCCGAGGAAGCCCCGAAGCTGAGGCGCAGCGGCCCGCCGGGCCGCCGGCCGTAGCGGGCGGCGACAACGGTGAGGGCCGTCTCCAGGGACGCGGCTGCGAAGATGGTGACCGGGCGCGCCCGGGCCTCCGCCGGAAGGGCCGGCGCCACGGCCAGGCCGGCCAGCAGAGAGCGGCGCGCGATCATGCAGACCTCCTGCCAGAGGGCGGCGGATGCGGCAACCGGCGGCTGGCGCCGCCCTTGCGCGGCCCTTCCCTCAACGGATCGAAATGGGACAGGGGGATTATCCTATGCGTTCGCCGAACGGGCCGATGTTCAAGCGTTACGAGATTGCGGTCATCATCTGTTTCCTGGCCGCCGCCGCCATGGTGACGGGCTTCCGGCTGGTCTATTGACGCGCATCCTCCGCGGGCGGAGGGGAACCTCCTGGGCGGACTCAAGCGTTAGGCCTCGATGACGGGGAGGCCGTCGTCAGAGGTTCCCTTGAGCGAGGATGCAGCACAGCCGGACCGCGGACAGCGTTTGACCGACCGGGTGAGGACCTGGTGGGCCGGCGCATTCGCGCCTGAAACCCCCGAGCAGGCCGCCGCGCGCCGCGGTCGCCACGACCATAGGATCGGCCGGCGGGTGATGATCGGGGTGGCGGCCGCGCTCGTCGCCCTGGTCGCCTTCCTCGTGGTGTTCGACTGGAACTGGGTGCGCGGGCCGATCGGCCAGATCGCCTCGGCGCGGCTCGGCCGCACGGTGGTGATCGCCGGCGACCTGGACGTCCATCCCTGGTCCTGGGCCCCGACGGTGGAGGCCTATGACCTGCGCATCGGCCAGCCGAAATGGGCCAGGTCGCCGGATCGGACGGATGGCGGCCAGATGGCCACTGTGGGCAAGCTGGCCATCCGGCTGCAGCTGCCCGAACTGCTGCGCGGCCGCACGGTGCTGGGGCTCATCCAGGTCGAACGCGGCGACGTCCACCTGATCCGCGCCAGGGACGGCAAGGCTAACTGGGAGTTCGGAACCAGGAAGGGCAGCTCCGCCAAGCTGCCGGCCATCCGCCGGCTGGTCATCGACCGGGCCCAGCTGCGGCTCGACGACGCCCAGCGCGAGGCGGTTTTCGAGGGGGTGGTCTCGACCCAGGAGAGCACCACCGGCGAGGCCGGCGGCGGCCGGTTCCTGCTGACCGGCGACGGGCGACTCAACCGCGCCAAGTTCACGGCCCGGATCGAGGGCCAGCCGCTGCTCAACATCTCGCCGACCCGCCCCTACCGGTTCACCGCCCGGGTCAGCGCCGGGGCGACACGGATCTTCGCCGACGGCCATATCGACCGGCCGTTCGACCTGAACCGCTTCGGGGCGAAGTTCTCGCTGTCGGGCTCGGATCTCAACGACCTCTATGTGCTGACCGGCCTGGTCCTGCCCAATACCGGGCCCTACCGGGTCAGCGCCGGGCTGGTGCGCGACCATGGCCGCTGGCACCTGAACGGCCTGAACGGCCGGATCGGCGACAGCGACATCCGCGGCCAGGTCACCGTGGAGACCGCCCGCGACAAGCCCCTGCTGATCGCCGACCTGCGATCGCGCCGGCTCGACTTCGACGACCTGGCGTCTGTGTTCGGCATGCCGCCGGCCACCGGCCCGGGGGAGACCGCCTCGGCCGAGCAACGCGCCCTGGCCGCCAAGAGCCGCGCCACCCAGCGCATCCTGTCGGACGCCACCCTGCAGGTCGACCGCATCCGGGCCATGGACGCCGAGGTCCGCTACCGGGCCGGGGCGGTCAACGCCCCCGGCCTGCCGCTGCGCCGGGTGTCGTTGAACCTCGACCTCAAGGACGGGGTGCTGCGCGGCGATCCGGTGGCCTTCAGCCTCGACCGGGGGGACATCCGCGGAGCCTTCAAGCTGGACGCCAGCCGAAATGTGCCGAGGACCGACGTGGACCTGCGCATGACCGGCGCGCGGCTGGAGAACTGGATCAGCACCAAGGTCCAGGGCCTGCCGGTGATCCAGGGCGGGCTGGTGGCGCGGCTGAAGGTCAGCGGGACCGGCAACAGCGTCCACAAGACCGCCTCCACGGCCAACGGCTCCCTGACCTTCGTCTCCAACGGCGGGGAGGTGCGGCAGGCCTTCGCCGAGCTGCTGGGGGTCAACGTCAGCAAGGGCCTGATCATGCTGCTGTCGGAGGATCCGCAGAAGACGCCACTGCGCTGCGCCGTCGCCGATTTCCAGGTGCGCAACGGCGTCGCCCACGCCAACCGCATCCTGGCCGACACCGGAGTGGTGGTGGTCGAGGGCAGCGGCACGATCAACTTCAGGCGGGAAACCATCAACCTGCGGATCGAGGGCGACTCCAAGAAGCCCCGTCTGCTGCGCGTGTTCGCGCCGATCACCGTCTCGGGACCGCTGATGTCTCCCAAGCTCGGCGTCGAGGCCGGCGGGGCGGTGGCCCAGGGCGGCCTGGCCGTCGCGCTGGGCAGCGTCCTCACCCCGTTCGCCGCCATCCTGCCCTTCGTCGACCCGGGCCTGGCCGAGGACGCCAACTGCGCCGGCCTGATCCGCGAGGGCCGCCGGAAAGGCGCGCCGGCGGTGACGCCGACGACCTCACCGGCCGCCGATGCCAAGGCCGCGCGCGAGGAGGCCAAGGACAAGGCGGAGGAGCGTGAGGATCGCCACAAGGAAAAGCGCCGGGATGACCGCGACCGGGATCGTGAGCGCCGGACGAGCCGGGAGCGCGACTAGGGCGCTCGTGGCGCCGGCTGGGCGCTGATCGCCGCAGGACCTCCCGCTTCGATTCCAGGCGCCTATGTGGTATGTCCCCGGCCCAACCTGCACAAAGCCCCGCCTTGACCACGACCCTCGATCTCTCCCGGGCCGCCAAGCCCGTTTCCCCAAGGACCTTGGGCGTCAACCTCTCGGGGCTGACCCGCGAGGGCCTGCGCCAAGCGCTGGTCGAGGGCGGCGCCGTGCCGGCCGAGAAGGCGAAGATGCGGGCCAGCCAGATCTGGCGCTGGATGCACCAGTTCGGCGCCACCGACTTCTCGGCGATGACCGATGTCGCCAAGGAGACCCGGGCGAAGCTGGCCGAGACCTTCACCATCGCCCGCCCCGAGGTGGTCGAGCGGCAGGTCTCCAAGGACGGCACGCGCAAGTGGCTGATCCGCACCGCGCCCGGCATCGAGATCGAGACCGTCTACATCCCGGACGTCGGCCGCTCGGGGGCGCTGTGCGTCTCCAGCCAGGTCGGCTGCACCCTGAACTGCACCTTCTGCCACACGGGCACCCAGGCCCTGGTGCGCAATCTGACCGCCGCCGAGATCGTCGCCCAGGTTCAGGTGGCCAAGGACGACCTGGGCGAATGGCCGTCGGACAAGGAAGGCCGGCTGCTCAGCAACATCGTGTTCATGGGCATGGGCGAACCGCTCTATAACCTCGACGCCGTGGCCGACGCGCTGGATATCCTCAGCGACAACGAGGGGATCGGCATCAGCCGCCGGCGGATCACCGTCTCGACCTCGGGCGTCGTGCCCCAGCTCCAGGCGCTCGGCGAGCGCACCCAGGCCATGCTGGCCATCAGCCTGCACGCCACCAACGACGCGCTTCGCGACGAGCTGGTCCCGCTGAACAGGAAGTACCCCATCGCCGAGCTGATGGCCGGCATCCGCGCCTATCCGGGCCTCAGCAACGCCCGGCGGGTGACGTTCGAATACGTCATGCTGAAGGGCGTCAACGACAGCCCGGCCGAGGCCCGCGCCCTGGTCCAGCTGCTCAAAGGCATCCCGGCCAAGGTCAACCTGATCCCGTTCAATCCCTGGCCGGGCTCCCCGTACGAATGCTCCAGCTGGTCGGCCATCGAGACCTTCGCGGCCATCCTCAACAAGGCCGGCTACGCCTCGCCGATCCGTACCCCGCGCGGCCGCGACATCCTCGCCGCCTGCGGCCAGCTGAAGAGCGAGAGCGAGAAGGTGCGGGCCAGCGCGCGGCGCAGAACATCGGAGGCGGAAGGGGCTCCGGTTCCGCCGCCCGCGGCCCCCTGATTCCTGGACAGCCCATTTCCCCAGCGCCGAATGGGGCGGCGGAAGCGCCGTCTGACCTCGCGTGGCGCTAGAAGCTTGTCAGACCCGCGCCCGTACGTGCTAACCATCGCACGCCCCAGATAGAGACCCGCGATGCCGCCCGAACTCCAGTCCCCGGAAATCGCCGCCTTCGCCAACGGCTTTCCGATCGCCCTGCTGCAGGCCGGGATCACCCTGGTGATGCTGGTCGGCGGAGCGGCGCTCTACGCGCTGCTGACCCCGCACAAGGAGATCACCCTGATCCGCGAGGGCAATTCGGCGGCCGCCCTGTCCTTCGCCGGGGTGCTGATCGGATTGACCATTCCGCTGTGTACGGCGCTCAGCACCTCCTCCTCCCTGCTGGAGATCGTCATCTGGGGCGCGGGAGGCATCTTCGTGCAGCTCCTGGTGTTCCGGATCACCGACTTCGTGCTGCACGGCCTGCCCCAACGCATCCAGGAGGGCGAGCTGTCGGCGGCCCTGCTGCTGGTCGGGGCCAAGGTGGCCACCGCCCTGATCCTGTCGGCGGCGATCACCGCCTGACTTATGCAGTTCCCGCGCCTGCCCGACTGGACGATCTACGGCGCGGTGGTGCTGGCCCTGGTGATCGCCTCGATCGGCCGCCGCGAGCGGGCCGACGCGCCCGCCCCGCCGCCGCCGGTGCCCGGCGAGGAGGGCGTGCCGCTGGGCCCCGCCTCCCCCTTCGACCCGGCCGTGGTGGTGGAGATGCAGGACAAGCCGCAACCGAGCAGCGGCACCGCCTTCTCGATCGCCGACCGCGGGGTGTGGATCACCGCCCGCCACGTGGTGGAGGGCTGCCCGGCGGTGGCCATCGTCGTGGCGGAAGGCCGGGGGGTGGCGACCCGGGTCAGCATCGACATGTCGGGCGACGCCGCCGTGCTGACCTCCGAGGGCGGGGCGCCCGCCCTGCCCGTTCTGCCGGCGGCGGAGGCCGCCAGCCTGCGACGGGGGGCCCGGGCCTTCCATCCCGGCTATCCGCAGGGGCGGGCCGGCGAGGTGACCTCCCGCCTGCTGGGCCGCGAAAACCTGGTGGTGCGCGGCCGGGGCGCCCGCACCGAGCCGGTGCTGGTCTGGGCCGAGGTCGGGCGAACCAACACCTTGAAGGGCACCCTGTCGGGCCTCTCCGGCGCCCCCGCGCTCGATGCCGCGGGCCGGGTGATCGGAGTCACCGTCGCCGAGGCCCCGCGCCGGGGGCGCATCTACACCACCACGCCGGAGACCCTGCTGGCCGCCATGGAGGCGGCCCAGCAGCCGCCCTCGCTGTCGGCGACCGGCGAGGCGGTCAACACCGAGAACTACGGCCGGGTGGCCGACGCCCTGCGCCGGGACCTGCGGGTGGCTCAGGTGGTCTGCCTGGCCTGACCGGCCTCGTCGGCGACGGTTTCCGGCTTCGGTTGGCGGGCGGCGACGTAGAAGACCAGCAGCATGCCGGCTACGCCGACCAGAGTCGTATAGACGTAGAAGACGAAGTAGCCGACCCCGAGGGCGGCCGGGGTCACCTGGCTCTTCTCCATGGCCGCCGCATAGCTCTCGGGCGGCACCCGGCTTAACAGTCCGCGCAGGCCGGCCAGCGCCCCATTGCCCTCAGCCGCCTTGGCGGACTCTTCGACGATGCGGCCGGACTGGCTGGCCAGGAGCTTGCCGAGCAGGGCGTAGAGGGAGCTGAACAGGGCGTACTGGGTCGCCGTAAAGCCCATGCTGGTCAGGCTGGACATGTAGGCGATCAGGGCGGTGCCGGCGTAGCCGCCGCCGATGTTGTCGGCCGCGATTGCGCCCATCAAGGCGTAGATGTTGTGCCCTTCCAGGGCCAGCCAGGCGAACGACAGGTTGCTTAGCGAGCCCAGGAAGGCGCCGATGATCAGGGTCCGCATCAGGCCGAGCTTGAGCACCGACCAGCCGCCCAGGGAAATACCGACGATCGACATCACGGCCCCGAACACCTTCCGCACCTCGGCGATCTCGGGCTTGGAGAAGCCGGCGTCGAGGTAGAAGGCGTTGTTGATGTTGATCACGAAGTCGCTGACCCGGTAGAGGCAGATCAGCGCCAGGATGAACAGGGCCAGGCCCTTGTAGCGGTCGACGAAGTCGATCACGGGCTGGAACAGGGCAGTGAACAGATAGGTCCCCGGCCGGGTGGGGAAGTTCGCGATCGGCAAGGCGGCCAGGGCGATCAGGCCGAAGCCGCCGATCACGCCGCCCAATTGCCAGAGCGCCTTCCAGTCCCCCTTGAGGGCCGCGACGATGCCCGCCCCGCCTTCCTTTTCGCCGCCCAGCAGCCAGGCCGGCAGGCTGGGATCTCCCGTAAGCCCGACCCCCAGGAACAGGGCGCCCAGCAGCAGCAGGCCGAAGCGAACGATGTACTCGACGATCTCGAAGGCTGGCCGGGCCGGTACGCCTTCGACCGAGATCGGCCGGATGCGGTGCTCGGCTTCCCGCGGCGCAGCCAGGGTGGCGGCGATGCCGATTCCCATGATGGCGGCCATCACCGCATAGGAGATGCGCCAGTTGAACACCTCGGCGAGAATCAGCGGGACCACGCCGGCGATGATCATCGCCACCCGGTAGCCCCACTGGTAGGCGGCGGCCATGGCCCCCTGCTTTTCGCTGCCAACCACCTCGATCCGCCAGGCGTCGATGACAATGTCTTGGGTGGCCGAGAAGAAGCCGACCATGACCGCCAGCGCCGCCATGGTGACCAGGCTGGTCCTCGGGTCCTGGCCGGCGATCATCCACAGCGCCAGGATGATGATCGCCTGGGCGACCAGCATCCAGGACCGCCGGTGGCCGAGCCAGCGGGTCAGGAAGGGCACCCGCGTGCGGTCGATGATCGGGGCCCAGAGAAATTTCAGCGCGGTGAACAGGGTCGCCAGGCTGAAGAACCCGATGACAGTTAGGGTGATGTCGGACTCGCGCAGCCAGAGCGACAGGGTGTCGTAGATCAGCAGGGCGGGCAGGCCGGCCGCGAAGCCGAGGACGAACATCGTCGAGACGCTGCGGATGTCGCGGGTTCCCTCCCCCTCGCCGCGGGCCGGGGCGCCGAACCGGTTGGCCTCGCCCACGCCGCCGCGCAGCCCGAGGTCCCAGATCAGCCACGCCCAGCCGACCACCGGCGCCAGACCCGCCAGGATCCACCAGCCGCTGCGTCCCCGGTCGTGCAGCCGTTTCACCCCGATCGCCACCAGCGGCCAGATCAGGCCAACCCCGATGATCCAGGGCATGGCGTCCAGCAGCTCGGCGCCGGGCGGGCGGGGCGGCGGGGGCGCGCCGGGTTCTGGCGGCGACTTGAGATTCACCAGCGCCCAGAACAGCCCGAAGATGAAGCTGGCCCCGACCAGCACCAGCCAGAACTGCAGCCGCGTCGCCCGGCCCCGGAAACCGAACAGCAGCTGGCTGGCGCTCTGGCCCTTGTTGGCGTCGGTCCCGGCGGCGGTTGCGGCCATATGAGGTCCCCTCCCGAAGGCGGGACTCGGTAGACGCCCGCTCTAGCCCGCCAACCTGCCTTGCGCCGGGGTTTCCGTCCAGCGGGCCCAGCGGGCGAGGGCGGTGCGCAGCGACGCCGGCGTCAGCGGCTTGACGAGGAAGTCATCCATGCCCGCCGCCAGGCAGGCGCGGCGGTCGTCCTCGAAGGCGTCGGCGGTCAGGGCGACGATGGGGGTGGAGACGCCGCGGGCGCGCAGGGCCCGGGCGGCGTCGAGGCCAGAGAGGCCCGGCATCCGCACGTCCATGAGGATCAGGTCGTAGGCGCCGGCCTCGAGGGCGGCCAGGGTCTCTTCCCCGCTGGCCGCGCGGTCGACGAGGCAGCCCTCGCGTTCGAGCAGGGTGCGGGCCAGGAGGGCGTTGATCGGGTTGTCCTCGGCCAGCAGCACCCGGGCCCCGGGGGCGGCGGCGGGGGCGATCCGTTCGTCCTCGGAAAGGTGGGCGGGGGCCGGGGCCGCGCCCCCGAGGGCCGCCAGCACCCGGGCGGCCAGGGAGGCCCGGCGCAGCGGCTTGATCAGGTAGCCGGCGAAGCCGGCGGCGCGGGAGGGCTCGATGCGATCGCGTTCGTCGGGGCGCAGCAGGACGATCGCATTGCGGCCGGCCGGCGCACGGCCCCCGCGGCGGGAGGTGAGCAGGGCCTGGTCGATCAGCAGCACGGCCTCGGGCGGCGCCTTGGCCAGCAGGCCCGCGACCCCGGCGGCGGCGATGGGCGTCCCACCGCAGGCCTCGACCTGGCGGGCGGCCGCCGCGCGCACGGCGAGGTTGGGGCTGGCGATGCCCACGGTCTTTCCAGCCAGGCTGGTATCGAGGGCGCAGGGGCCGACGGCCGGCAGGTCGGCGGTGAACCAGAAGCGGGCGCCGCCACCAGCCGCATCCTCGACCCCGATGTCGGCGCCGTGGGCGTCGGCCAGGCGCCGGACGATGGCCAGGCCCAGGCCCGCCCCGCCGAGCGCCGAGCCGCCATGGCTGGGATCGGCATGGGTGAAGGGCTCGAAGATGCGCTGCTTGGCCTCGTCGGCTACGCCCGGGCCGCTGTCGGTGACGGTGAACCGGATGCGGCCGTCCTCGGCCTCGGCGGCGATGACCACGCCGCCCTTGTCGGTGAACTTGACGGCGTTGCCCGCGAAGTTGAGCAGCACCTGGCGCAGGCGGCCCTCGTCGGCCTGGACCTGGCCCATACCCGGCCCGGCGGCCCAGGCGACCTCGATGCCCTTCTCATGGGCCTTGGGGCTCATCAGCTCGGCCACCTGGCGCAGCAGGTTCTCGACCTCCATCGGGGCCGGGTGCAGCTCGACCTTGCCGGCCCCGAGGCGGGCGAGGTCCAGAACGTCGTTGATCAGGCCCAGCAGGTGGTCGCCGCTCTCCTTGAGGGCGGTGACGTAGGCGCGCTGCTCGGGGCTCAGGCTGGTGCCGTCCAGCAGCCTGGCCATGCCCAGGACCCCGTTGAGCGGCGTACGGAATTCGTGACTGAGAGTGGCCAGCTGCTCGGGGGTGATGGCGTCTGTCGTCATGGCGACGGACCCTAAGGGCCGCGGCTTAACGGTCCGTTGGCTGGGCGGCGTCCGGCCGCACGGCGGCCGGCGCGTGCAGGCCCTGGACGGGGGCGCCTAGCAGGGCGGCGCGTTGGTCGCCGGCCTCGCGCATGAAGGGCTGGGGCCGGGCGAAGTAGGCGCGGGGCGACATGCCCAGGTAGTAGTGGAACTCGCGGATGAAATGCGGCTGGTCGACGTAGTGGGCGTCGATCAGCCCGCTCCAGCCGCCGGGCGGGGTGTCGCGCATGGCCGCCAGGGTGCGCAGGAATCGCTGGCGACGCAGCAGCCGCTTGGGGCTGAGGCCCAGGTAGCGCAGGCAGGAGCGCTCGAGCTGGCGCGGGGAGAGGCCGACCTCCGCCGCCCAGGCCTCGACGGAGCGCGGCTGGGAGGAGACCAACACCGCCTGGGCCCGGGCGACGATCGGCGAGGCGGGCGGCCGGCCGGCGATCAGCGCCGACAGCTGAGCGTCGAGGACCGCCACCGCCTCGCCGTCCGACTCCGCCTGGCGCAGGGCCGGCAGCAGGGCGTCGGCGGCCGGGCCAAAGGCGTCGGACAGGGGCCGCAGCCGGTCGGCGAAGGCGGTCGCCGGCTGGCCCGTCAGCCGGTCCCAGCCCTCCGGCAGGACGCCAAAGCCAACCAGCACCCCCGGCCAGCCCCGCGCCACCACCCCTCGCTCCAGCACGCCGCTGATCGCCGCCCCGGCGACCTCCGTCTCGGGCTGGCCAGGGAAACGCACCCGCCAGTAGCCCGACAGGACCAGCCGCACGTTGGCCCATTCGGGGTGGATGATGTCTTCGACGGGGTCCGGGCCGTGCACGCGTAGGACGTAGTAGGCCGAAACCGCCTCCCGCAGCCCCGGGGCGGGGAGATAGAAGCGGACACTGGCGGCCGGCATGGCGCCTCCCGGTTTCACCCCAGTTTGGGGCTGCGGCAGCATGTCGCGATCCTACAATTACCGCGCGCATGGCGTCCCTACAAAACGGTGATCGTTCATTGGAGAAGCGCGTCATGAAAACCGTCCTGATCACCACCGCCGGGCTGATGGTCCTGATCGGCGGGGCCGCCGAGGCGGCGGAAGGCCCCCGGGGTTACCTGGGCGGGGCCTACGGAGGGGCGACCGTCGAAGCGCCTGGGATCGGCGAGGCCGACGCCGACTTCTGGGTCCTGCAGGGGCACGCTGCCCTGCCGCTCGGCCCGACCGTCTCCGGCGAGTTCACGCTCGAGGCCAGCCAGTTCGAGGGCGGCGACACGGTCTGGTCGCCGACCGCCCGGCTGCTGTTCGATGTCGGCGGCTCGCAGCTGGGCGGCTTTGTCGGGGGGACGACGGGCGAGGCCTTCGACCTGGCCGGCGCGGGGATCGAGGGGCGATTCCGGCTGGCCGAGAACTGGCGGCTCGATGGGGCCGCCGGCTATGCGTCGGGCGATGCGGAAGGCTGGGGCGTGCGGAGCGAGCTGCGCATCTTCGCCGGCGACAACACCCGGCTGGACGGCTTCGCGGCGCTGAGCGGTTTCGGCACCGACCTTGGCGACTTCCAGGGCTGGAGCTTCGGCGTGGGCGGCGAGCACCAGTTCGCCGGCGCGCCGATCTCGCTGTTCGCCCGGTTCGAGCACAGCGAGGCCGACGATCTCGACCTCGCCGCCGACACCTTCCGCATCGGCGTGCGCTGGAACTTCGGCGGCGGCACGCTGCGCGACCGCTACCTCGAGGGCCAGTCGGCGCCCGCCTTCACCGATCTGTTCGGCGGCGACCTGCTGCGCGCCGCCGGCGGCATCGAGGTCGAGGATGACGACGGGGGCGGCGGGGGCGGCTGCGGCGACGACTCCGTCGGCCCCTGCGGCAACACATTGCTGGATCCCTGATCGGGGCCGCCTGTTCCGACCAGCCGATGGGGGCCCGCCGCTGAAATCCAGCCTCCTCGACAAGGTCGCCGACGCCTTCTTCGAGGCCAAGCGCATCTAGAGCATGGCCCGATTTGACGGAATCGGGATTCCCAAATCGGTGGTGATCTGATTCAGAGTCTGGGCTGGAGGTGGAGGCCAGCCTGGATGACG
>DASPLD010000291.1:0-5626 GCA_035627755.1 Caulobacter sp.
TGACCCTGCGGGTGGACGTGCAGGCGGTGTACGAGCTCGAGCGGTAGGCTCCCTCTCTCCCTTGGGAGAGGACGCGAGCGGCGCTGCGTAGCAGCGGGAGCGGGTGAGGCATGTCCGGCCCACGACGCGGTCCCGGGCGGCCAATGCCTCAGCCGCGTTCGCTTCGCCACCTCGTCCCCTCCCAAGGAAGACCGAGAGGAGACTGCGGGCCTACTCAGCCTTCTTCGGCTCGTTGGCCTCGTCGAGGAGGACGACGGTGGGGGCGTAGTTGCGGGCTTCCTCGGCCGGCATCTGGCCGTAGGCGACGATGATGACCTTGTCGCCCTTCTGCACCAGGCGGGCGGCGGCGCCGTTGACGCCGATGGTCTTCGAGCCGCGCTCGGCCTCAATGGCGTAGGTGGTGAAACGCGCGCCGTTGTTGATGTTCAGCACATCGACCTGCTCGTGCGGCAGGATGCCGGAGGCGTCCAGCAGGTCGCGGTCGATGGCGATCGAGCCCTCGTACTCCAGGTCGGCCTGGGTGACGGTGGCGCGGTGCAGCTTGGCCTTCATCATGGTCAGCAGCATGGGGGTCTTGTGCCTCAAAGCTGGGGAACGAGATGGGCGGCGCCACACACAAAGGTCGCCGAGGGAGTTGCATATAGCGGCTCGAGCGTCTGCCTTCAATGCACTGCAATATGAACGCTGATCAGATAGCGGACGCCGACCCCCCGTTTCTGGGCTGGCGAACGTCGAAATCCCAAGCCAGGATTGGGGCTCACCCTGGGGGAGCCCCGCATCATGCGCCGCATCATCGCAGCCTTGCTTTTCAGCCTCTTAGGCTTGGCGTCGGCCGCCGCCGCCCCGCGCGACGCCGAGCCGAAGGTCATCGTGGCGGAGGTCTATGCCGCCCTGGTCAAGGAACAGGGGCGGCCGACCGACGACATGGGCCCCGGCTACAATCCCCCCGACGACATCTACGCCCCTGCCCTGGCCAAGGCCTTCAAGGACGAGGACGCCGACCGGGGCGACGAGATTGGCCGGCTCGACTTCTTCTACTGGGTCAACGGCCAGGACTGGGAGCTCACCGGCATCGAGATCGAAGAGCGCACGGTGTGGCGCCGGCCTGACCGGCGGGTGGTGACGGTCGCCTTCCAGAACTTCGGAGAGGAGAACCTGCTCGCCTTCTACTTCCAGAAGATCGGCGGCCGCTGGCTGATCGACGACGTCGAGTCCATCGATGTCGTCGAGGGCGAGGGCGGCTCGGACTGGACCCTGTCGCTGATCCTCAAGTACGCGCGAGAGGAGGAGTAGCCGTCAGGCGAGCCCGGCCTGCCGCCTCAGGAAGGCGACAAGCTGGCCATGCTCGGGCGATCGTCCGCGGAACGGCCGTGACAGGTTGAGCAGGACGTCCAGATGGGTCTGGCCGGGGTAGATATGCTTCTCCACCTCGACCCCCTCCCTGGTCAGGGCTTCGGCCAGCCGCTCGGTGTTGCGCGGACGGACGGTGGCGTCGGCCGAGCCCGCGACCAGGAAGGCCGCCGGCGAGCCGGGGCCCGCGTAGTCCAGGGTCTGGTAGATGCGGTCGTCCTCGGCGCCGGCGAAGGCGCGACTGAGCACCGGCCCGTCGAGGTTGGGGAAGTAGTAGGGACCAGCCAGGCCGGCAAAGGCCTTGATCCGGGTGCGCTCCACGCCGACCGCCTTCAGGTAGCGCGGGTCGAGGGCGACCATGGCGGCGTTGTAGGCGCCGGCCGAATGGCCGACCAGCACGATCCGCGAGGGATCGCCCCCGTGCTCGGGCGTATGGTCCACCGCCCAGCGCACGGCCTGGGCGAGGTCCTCGATGAAGGCCGGGAACCGCGCCTGCGGCGCCAGGCGGTAGTCGGCGACCACGGTGATGAACCCCTGGGCGGCCAGCATCTTGCCGGCCCACCGGTATTCGGTGCGCGAACCGCTTGACCAGCCGCCGCCATAGACGAACAGCGCCACCGGCGCGCCGGCCGCGGCGCTCTGGGGGCCATAGAGGTCCAGCTTCAGCCCCTCGCCGAAGGCCACGTCCCGGGTCAGCACCCGGGCCGGATCGTCGGGGATCACGGTGTCCAGGAAGCGGGCGGGCGTGCAGGCGGCGAGGAAGCCGCCCGCCAGGCCGAGGAGACCGGTGCGACGGGTCATGGGGTTCACGGGGGTCTCACGACAGCCTGATCAACTCCGACAGCAGTTAGGCTGCGCCGGCCGGCCGGCAAGGCGTTCTGGCCGCCGCCAGGCCGGTCAGTGAGCCGTTGTTGCAGCGGCGTGACGGCTTGGCGTCATCCCGACCTGCCGCTTCAGGAAGCCGATCATGTCATCGTAGACCGGCGCCTGAGCGCGGCGCGGGCGGCTGAGGCTGAGCAGGACGCCCGCGTGGGAAAGCCCCGGATAGATGCGCCACTCGGTCTCGACGCCCTTGGACTGCAGGGCCTGGCCCAGCTTGCGGGTGTTGATCGGCACAACCACGCTGTCCTCGCTGCCGGCGGCGAGGAAGGCGGCGGGCGCCTGCGGGCTGGCGAAGTTGATGACCTGGTAGGCCTGGCCGGCCGACGGGGTGAAGGCGGCGGTGAGGATGGGCCCGTGGATCTTCGGGAAGTAGTAGGGGCCCGCCAGGCCCGCGAAGGCGCGAATGCGGCGACGATCGACACCGACCGCCTTCAGGTAGCGTGGGTCCAGCGCCACCATGGCGGCGTTGTAGGCGCCCGCCGAATGGCCGACCAGCACGATCCGGTTGGGGTCGCCGCCGAACCGCCCGGCGTTGTCCACCGCCCAGCGGACGGCGAGCGCGATGTCCTGCACGAAGGCCGGGAAGGTCACCTCGGGGGCCAGCCGGTAGTCGGGCACCAAGGTCACGAAGCCCTCGTGGGCCAGGGTCTTGCCAGCCCAGATGTACTCCTTCCGATAGCCGCTCTTCCAGCCGCCGCCGTAGACGAAGATGGCGATCGGCGCCTTGCCCGGCGTGCCCGGGGGGCCGAACACGTCGACCTTGTGCCGCTCCAGGGGTCCGTACGCCTGGTCGATGGCCAGTTCGAGGGCCGGGTCGCGCGGGGTGATGCTGCTGACGAAACGGGCGGGGGTACAGGCGCCGGCAAGGGCGCCGGCCGCCCCGACCAGGGTGAGGCGGCGGGTAAGCAAGGTCATCGGGGCGGGTCCTTCACTCTCCTTGGCGGCATTCGTGACCGGGTTCAAAGCTGTGTTCGGCGGCATGGGGGGAGGCGCCGGACAAGGCCAAAGCGTGTGGGAACGCGCCTGTTTCCGGGGTTCACGCGTTTGGGACCTTGTCGGCAGCGAGCCGACATTGGGAACCAGGCCTTGCCTCGGGGTCCCTTTTCCCCTATCAGCCTCGCCTTTCCGCGACCGCCGGGCCAAATGGCATGCCTTGGCGGCCGATCTGCACCTGATAGAGGACGGGGCTCACGCCCTGAGCAAAATGCCGAAACTGAAGACCAAGTCGGGCGCCAAGAAGCGCTTCAAACTGACGGCGACCGGCAAGATCAAAGCCGGCGTGGCCGGCAAGCGCCACCGCCTGATCAGCCACAATTCCAAGTACATCCGCCAGCAGCGCGGCACGAAGGTCATGAGCGCTTCCGACAAGAAGACCATCATGACCTACCTGCCCTACGGCCTGTAAGAGGGAGCGCTGAACAATGGCTCGCGTTAAACGGGGCGTCGTCGCCCACGCCAAGCACAAGAAGGTTCTCGAGCAGGCCAAGGGCTTCTACGGGCGCCGCAAGAACACCATCCGCGCCGCCAAGGCCGCGGTGGACAAGGCCGGACAGTACGCCTACCGCGACCGCAAGGTCCGCAAGCGCAACTTCCGGAGCCTCTGGATCCAGCGGATCAACGCCGCCGCGCGCCTGGAAGGCTTCACCTACTCGCAGTTTATCCACGGCCTTGACGAGGCCGGGGTCGAGATCGACCGCAAGGTTCTCGCCGACATCGCCGGCCAGGACCCGACCGCGTTCAAGGCCATCGCCGACAAGGTTCGCGCCGCGCTGGCTTGATGGTTTGAGAGCTCCGCTCTCGACAGATCGAAGAGCCCTCCGGTGTGAGCCGGAGGGCTCTTTTGTTTGCGCCCTCCGACCGCCCCGCCCTTCCGCAACCCCGCAGGATGATGTCGTGACACTTCCGGTCCAGCGCTTCCAGACCACCCTGATCGCCGGCGCGACAGGGCACGTCTTCCTGCCGGCGCCGTTCGATCCGGCGGCCGTTTGGGGACCCCGCGGGGCCTACCACCTGGCGGGAACCATCGACGGCATGGGCTGTCGCGGGGTTCTCGAACAACACGACGGGACCTGGGTCTTGCGGCTGGGCGCGGCCTGGCGGCGCGACTGCGGTCTGGCCGCCGGGGACGTGGTCGACGTGGTCCTCACCCCCGAGGGCCCACAGCGTGAGGGCCTGGCGCCCGACATCGCCGCGGCGCTCGAGGCCGAGCCGGCGGCCGGCGCCTTCTTCGACGAGATCGCCCAGTTCTACCGGAAGGCCTACCTGGCCTGGATCGAGGCGACCAAGCGCAGCCCCGCCAAGCGGGCCGAACGGATCGCCGCCGTGGTCGAACTCCTGAAGGACCGCCAGAAGGAACGGCCGAAGTGATCCCGCCCAAGACCGCCCTCCCCGATCAGGGAGGAATGATGACGAACCGGACCAACCCCGCTAGACGGACCGCGCCATGACCGACCTGTCCCAACTGCAAGCCGATCTGACCGACCAGATCGCCGCCGCGCCCGACGCCGCCGCGCTGGAGGCCATCCGCGTGGCCGCCCTCGGAAAGTCCGGCTCAGTCTCCGCCCTGCTCAAGACCCTGGGCTCGATGAGCCCCGACGAACGCAAGGAAAAGGGACCGGCGATCAACCAGCTGCGCGACGCCGTCGCGGCCGCCATTGCCGGGCGCAAGGCCGCCCTGGAGACCGCCGAACTCGACGCCCGGCTGGCCCGTGAGAGCCTCGACCTCACCCTGCCCGCCCCGCCGCGGCGCAAGGGCAGCGTGCACCCCACCATGCAGACCATGGACGAGATGGTCGCCATCTTCGCCGAGATGGGCTTCGCGGTGGCCGAGGGCCCCGACATCGAGGACGACTTCCACAACTTCACGGCCCTCAACTTCCCGCCCAAGCACCCGGCGCGGGAAATGCACGACACCTTCTTCTTCAATCCGGGCCCGGACGGTGAGCGGAAACTCCTGCGCACCCATACGAGCCCGGTGCAGGTGCGCGCCATGCGCAAGGGCAACGCCGCCCCGCCGGCGCCCTGGATCGCCGCAGGCCAGGACCCGCCGATCCGGATCATCGTGCCCGGCCGCACCTACCGGATGGACAGCGACGCCACCCACACCCCGATGTTCCACCAGATGGAGGGCCTGGTCATCGACAAGGCGATTCACATGGGGCACCTGAAGTGGACGCTTCAAACCTTCATCGACCGCTTCTTCGAGGTCGAGGGCGTCGCCGCGCGCTTCCGTCCGCACCACTTCCCTTTCACCGAGCCGTCGGCCGAGATGGACATCGGCTGCGACCGCTCGGGCGGCGAGCTGAAGATCGGCCAGGGTGACGATTGGCTGGAGATCCTGGGCTGCGGGATGGTCCACCCCAACGTCCTGCGCAACTGCGGCATCGACCCGGAC
>DASPLD010000292.1:0-3187 GCA_035627755.1 Caulobacter sp.
GATCTACTGCAGCAGCTGCAGGATGTCGTTCTGGTAGACCACCTTGCCCGGGGTGGTCGCCACGTTCACCCCCACGACGAACTCGTCCATGTCGGTCTGGCTGATGGCCAGCTGGCCGCCGCCCTTGGCCAGATCCTGGGCGAAGTTCTCCATTCCCCGCACCAGGCTCTCGCCGCCGGTCGCCACCGCCTCGCGCAGGGCCGCCGGGTTGCTGAGCAGGAAGTTGGAGGGGCTGACCGCGTCGGTCAGCATCTTCATGAAGAACTCGACCCGCCGCTTCTCAAGCGGATCGACCCCCTCGACCTCCGAAACCAGGCCGTTCAACCAGTTGGAGGTCAGGAGGTAGGACTGCTTCATGACGTCGAACAGCGGATTGGCGCCCCAGTCGGGATCGTTGAACCGCTTGTCGCCCTTGGCCGGGACGACGGTGGGCTCGACCTCCTCGCCGGCCATTCGCTTGGCGGTGTTCTGCCAGAGGTCGAGGTAGCGGGAGAAGAGGTCGGCCTGGGCCCGCAGCATCCGGTCCGGCTCGGAGGCCAGCTTGCCCATGACCTGGGTCAGCGCCGGGCCGACGTGGAAGGGATCGGTGTTCAGCGCCGCCGGGGCGTCGGCCTGGCGCAGGGCGGCCTCGGCGATGGCCCCCTGGGCGGTGATGGCGGCGCGCGCCAGGTTGGCCGACAGCTTCTCGAACTGCTCGCGCTGCTCCCGGGGAATGAAGGCGGCGGGATCCGGCAGGGGCGGGGCTTCGGCCCTCCGCGGCGCCGTGGCCTCGGCGGCGGCCTCCTTGCGGTCTGCCGGTCGCGTCTTGGCGGTCTTGGGGGCAGCCTTGGCGGCGGCCCTCGGTTTCGCTGCCGCCGGCTTGGCCGTCTTGCTCGTCGAGGCGGTCTTCGTTGGCCGGGCCATGCACGGTTTCCTCACCTGGCGGGCGTTGGGCCGCCCTTTCGCTCGCCGCAATCATCGCATATGACCGAACTCGAGATGAACGGCCAACCCCGCGATTTGTTTTCGACCTCGGCGCTGCTGCTTGCCGGCGCACTGGCGCTCGGCGGCTGCGCCAGCGCCTCGGGCCGCGCGCTGTTCGAGGAGGTTCCCGTCAACAAGGCCTCGCCGGCCGCCGCCCAGATCGAGGCGGTGCTGGCCAAGCCCGGGGATTTCCCGACCTTCGCCGACATCCCGCCCGCGCCCACCGACCTGCCGACCGTCGAAAGCGTCCGGGCCGACGTCGAGGGGAGCCAGGCGGCCGGCCTCGTCGTCCGCAACGACACGGCGCCCGAGACCTGGCAGCTGGACGCCAGCGACGCCTTCGCCGAGCGGGCCCGCGCCGACACCGGCGACATCCGCGCGCCGACCGACGCCGAGATCGCCGAGTCCGAGGCTTTCGCCGCCGCCGCCCGGGCGCGAGCTAAGCCGCCCCCGCGGCCGAAGTAAGCCTTTACGGGCGGCGGGGGCATAATCTTCCAAGAGCCTGCTTGGTAAGGCCCCTTCCGTGGGCTATCCATGCGCGATATCCGCTCCCGCAGCGCCGACAGCGGCGCACGAGCCCGAAATGACCACCGATTTTCACCGCATCCGACGCCTGCCGCCCTACGTTTTCGAGGAGGTCAACAAGATCAAGGCCCGCCTGCGCGGCCAGGGCGTGGACATCATCGACTTCGGCATGGGCAACCCCGACATGCCGACCCCCAGGCACATCGTCGACAAGCTGGTCGAGACGGCCCGCGATCCCAAGTCCGGCCGTTACAGCGCCTCCAAGGGCATCATCGGCCTGCGCCGCGCCATGGCTGGCTACTACGGCCGCCGCTATGGCGTGAAGCTGGACCCAGACCGGGAGGTGATCGCCACCCTCGGCTCCAAGGAGGGCTTCGCCAACCTGGCCAACGCCCTGACCGCCCCTGGCGACGTGATCATCTGCCCCAACCCCGCCTACCCGATCCACGCCTTCGGATTCATCATGGCCGGCGGGGTGATCCGCCATGTGCCAGCCCTGTCGCCCGAGGAATACCTGTCGGGCGTGGGCCGCGCGGTCCGCCACAGCGTACCGCCGCCCAGCGTGCTGATCCTCAGCTACCCGTCCAACCCCACGGCCCAGTGGGTTGACCTCGACTTCTACAAGGACGCCATCCAGCTGGCGAGGAAGCACGACCTGCTGGTCATCTCCGACGTCGCCTATTCGGAGATCTACTTCGATGACAACCCGCCGCCGTCCGTGCTGCAGGTCGACGGCGCCAAGGACTGCGCGGTGGAGGTCAACAGTCTGTCGAAGACCTACGCCATGGCCGGCTGGCGCGTCGGGATGGTGGTCGGCAACGAGCGGATGTGCTCGGCGCTGGCCCGGGTGAAGTCCTACCTCGACTACGGCGCCTTCACGCCCATCCAGGTCGCCGCCGCCGCCGCCCTAAACGGGCCGCAGGACTGCGTCGACGAGATCCGCGCCACCTACCGCTCCCGCCGCGACACCCTGGTGAAGTCCATGGCCCAGGCCGGCTGGGACATTCCCTCGCCCCCCGCCTCGATGTTCGCCTGGGCTCCGATCCCTGAACAGTTCCGCGAGGCCGGCTCCATGCTCTTCGCCAAGCTGCTGGTCGAGAACGCCGGGGTGGCGGTCGCCCCGGGCGCAGGCTTCGGCGAATACGGCGAGGGCTATGTCCGCATTGGCCTGGTCGAGAACGAGCAACGCATCCGCCAGGCGGCCCGCAACGTGAAGAAGTTCCTGGCCAACTCCGGCGAGATCCTGGGCCGGGCCCACAACGCCCTGGCGGCGCAGTGAGCGGTCGTTCGCGAGGTCGCCTCGGGACGCCCTTCTCCGCCCGCGGGAGAGGGTGGCGCGAACCGCCGGACGAGGGGGCCCGCAGCTCGTTCCACCGTGATGAGGTGGTTGCTGCCGGCGCCGCAGAGGCCTGTGCGCCTCCTCATCCGAGCCCTTCGGGCCCACCTTCTCCCGCGAGGGGAGAAGGAAACACTCACGGCGGCCTCGGTTGCCTGGAAGCTTCGAGATTTACGACATGACCAAGAAAACCTGGCGCATCGGCGTGGCCGGCCTCGGCACCGTCGGCGGGGGCCTCCTCCAGTTCCTGAACGAACGCCCCGATTTCGCGCCGGCCGGCGACCGGGCGGTGGTCACCGCCGTGTCGGCCCGCAACCGCTCGCGCCCACGGTCGGTCAACATCTCCCAGCTGGCCTGGTTCGA
>DASPLD010000293.1:0-3289 GCA_035627755.1 Caulobacter sp.
TTGCGCGCCATCGCCCGCTCGCGAAGGTCCATGGAATAGGGAGCCGTCATCCAGGCTGGCCTCCACCTCCAGCCCAGACTCTGAATCAGATCACCACCGATTTGGGAATCCCGATTCCGTCAAATCGGGCCATGCTCTAGAAAAAAGGTCGCGCGCCTGCATCCAGGGCCATCTTCGGCGGCGACTACCCTTCGAAACCGCGCGATGATCGCGCGTTGGAGGGCTAGATCATGGAAGACCTGTTCCGATCCTACTGGTGGCTGCTGTTTCCGCTGGGCTATTTCGCCTATGCGGCCTTCGAACAATACATGCGCTACCGGCGCCATCGCGACACTCTGGACCTGATCAAGAGTTATGCCGACCAGGGCCGGGACCCGCCGCCGGAGGTGCTGGCCCGCCTGAGGACCCGTTCGCTGGACGGCGACGAGGTCGACGAAGACGAGATCGAGGAGGGCGGCGACCGCCGGGCCGTGCGCCGCCGCTATCGCGCCCGCTATCGCCGTGAGCGGACCTGGTACCAGGTGGTGCTGTTCGGGGTGATGGCGGCCGGCTTCGGCTATGCCGCGGCGACCGACATGTACGGGGCGGGCGAGGCCTTCGTCATTGTCACCTTCGTGATGGCCGCCCTGTGCCTGGCGTCCCTCGTCGGCGTGCTGACGAGCCGGCGTGACTGATGGACGCCGCCCTGGTGAGGGCGGCCCGGGAGGGATCCCAGGCCGCCTTCGCGAGATTGGTCGCCCTGCACGGCCCCGCCCTGCGCGGGTTCCTGCGCCGGGCGCACGGTTGGACCGAGGCGGACGACATCGCCCAGGAGACCTTCGTCGCGGCCTGGTCGGGGCTGGACCGGCTGCGGGACGATGCGGGCTTTCGGCCCTGGCTGTTCGGGATCGCCTGGCGGAAGGCCCAGACCGCCGGCCGTTCGGCTGTTCGCGCGGCGCGCCGGGATGGGGACTGGGTGGCGGAGCCGGCGGCCGAAGCGATGGGCGCGGAGGACCGCATGGCGCTGGAGGCGGCCCTGGCCGAGCTGCCGCCGGACCAGCGGGCGGCGGTCACCCTCTGTCTCGGCGAGGGCTGGACCCATGCCGAGGCGGCGCAGGCGCTAAGACTCCCGCTCGGCACGGTGAAGTCGCATGTCACGCGCGGACGCGATAGACTGCTGGCCCGCCTGGGAGAGAGCGCATGAGCCCCGACGACAGGATCGCCGCCTTCCTGACCGCCGCCCGCCCGGCCGCGGATCCGGTCTTCGACGCCGGCGTGATGCAGCGCGTCGCGCGGCAGGCCTTCCACCGTTCCCTGCTGTCCCTCGTGGGCTTCACCCTGGTTGGAGGGCTGGCCCTGTGGGCCGCCGCCCCGGTGCTGGCCACGGCCCTGGAGCCGGCGGCGCAAAGCCTGGGAACCGGGGTCGCCGTGCTGGTCATCACTTTCAGCGCCCTGGCCCTGGGCGAGCGGGTTTTCCAAACCGCCTGAGGGGTTACGGAGATTTCATCCGGCGCTCCGCATCCGTTCGAGGCCCCCGCCGCCTCTCATGGTCATAAGGCGCACGCAATCGCGCGGCGTCCACAGGTTCAAGGAAAGAGACCCACCCCATGGAAGTCCTGATTCCCCTGGCGCTGTTCGCGATGATCGGCGCCATCGTCATTGTTCCGAGCTGGCTGAAGAGCCGCGAGCGCAGCGAGATGCAGGCCACCCTGCGGGCCGCCATCGACCGCGGCCAGGACGTGCCCCAGGAGGTCATCGACGCGATGACCAAGAATGTGAAGGTCGGCCCGACCGCCCTCAGCGACCTGCGGACCGGCGTCATCTGGATCGCCATCGGCCTGGGCATCTGCGTCTTCGGCTACCTGGTCAGCTACGAGGCGGACGAGGCCTTCCACCCGATGCTGGGCATCGGCGCCATCCCGGCCATCATCGGCCTGGCCTTCGTCGTCCTCAGCTTCTTCAACCCCAACAAGGGCCAGCAGCCTTAGGGCGCTGAGCGGGGGAGTTTCCACCATGGCCCAGTCAAGGGCTGTCACCGGACTGCACGATGTGGAGCTCGCCGCCCTGGCGACGGCGGGCGACCGGTCGGCCTTCGGCGAGCTGGTTCGGCGGCACGGCTCTGCCGTCCGCGGCCTGCTCCGCCGAATGGGCGCCCAGCCCTCCACGGCCGACGACATCGCCCAGGACGCCTTCATGACCGCCTTCGAGCGGATCGCGGAGTTCCGCGGCGAGGGCACCTTCGCCGCCTGGGTGAAGCGGATCGCCGCCCGGCTCTACGTACGCCGCTGGCGCAAGGACAGCCGGATGACCGAGGAAGTCGAGCAGGACGACCAAGGACACGGCGGCGAGGTGTCGACCGTCAGCCGCATCGATCTGGACGAGGCCATGAAGAGCCTGTCCGACCAGGAACGTTTGTGTGTGTCGCTTTGCTACGGCGCGGGACTTTCTCATGCTGAAGCAGCGGAAACCATCGGAGCCCCCTTGGGGACGGTGAAATCCCATGTCAAACGTGGTTTGGATAAGCTCCGGCTCCGACTTGCGCCTTCTGAAGGCGCAGGGCGCGAAGCGGAAAGGCAGGGTCATGTCTGATCTCGAGTTCGAAACGCGGCTGGACCGGCTGTTCGCCGAACCGCCGCATTTCAAGGACGCCGAGCTCTTCGCCCGCCAGGTGGAGGCCCGGCTGGAACGCGGCTGGTCGTTGCGCCGCATCCTGATCGGCGGGGCGGGCCTGGTGGCCGGCCTGGTCGGGGTCGGCCAGATGATGGGCGCGGGCCTGTTCCTGCGCGCCGCCGGCAGCGAGGTGACCGAACAGACCGAGGCGATGGGCAAGGCCTTCAGCCAGGTGATGGACGCCGGCTCCACGCTCGGCGGCCTGCCGGTCAGCCCGGAAGTGCTGTGGATGACGGCGGCCCTGGGTGTTATGGCCGTGGGCTTCGCGATCACCCGGGCCACCCAGGAGTTCTAGCTTGTCATCGCATCGTCAGGATGCCGTCCGGCGCCTCGCCGCGCCGGACATCGCCGCCCGCAAGGGCGGCGAGCCGATTGTCTGCCTCACCGCCTACACGGCCCCGGTCGCCACGGTGCTCGACGATCACTGCGACCTGCTGCTGGTCGGCGACAGCGTCGGGATGGTGGTCCACGGCCTGCCCAACACCGTCGGGGTGACCATGGAGATGATGATCCTCCACGGCCAGGCGGTGATGCGGGCGTCCAGAAAGGCCATGGTGGTCGTCGACATGCCGTTCGGCTCGTACGAAGGCTCGCCCGAGGTGGCCTACGCCAACGCCGCCCGGTTGATGAAGGAAACCGG
>DASPLD010000294.1:0-2343 GCA_035627755.1 Caulobacter sp.
GAGGTCATCCAGGCCGCGAAGGACCACGGCTGTTCGATGCGCATCGGCGTCAACGCCGGCTCGCTGGAGCGCGACCTGCTCGAGAAATACGGCGAGCCCTGCCCCGACGCCATGGTCGAGAGCGCGCTGAACCACGCCCGCATCCTGCAGGACCACGACTTCCACGAGTTCAAGATCTCGGTGAAGGCCTCTGACCCCTTCCTGACCGTCGCCGCCTATCAGCAGCTGGCCGAGGCGATCGACTGCCCGCTGCACCTCGGCGTGACGGAGGCCGGGCCGCTGCGCGCCGGCACCATCAAGTCCGCCATCGGCATGGGCTCCATGCTCTGGGCCGGCATCGGCGACACCATCCGCGTCAGCCTCGCCGCCGACCCGGTCGAGGAGATCAAGGTCGGCTTCGACATCCTCAAATCGCTGGGCCTGCGCCACCGGGGGGTCAACATCATCGCCTGCCCGTCATGCGCCCGTCAGGGCTTCAACGTCATCGAGACCGTCGACATCCTCGAGGAGAAGCTGGCCCATGCGACCACGCCGATGTCGCTGTCGATCATCGGCTGCGTCGTCAACGGCCCCGGCGAGGCGCTCTACACCGACGTCGGCTTCACCGGCGGCGGCAAGGGCTCGGGCATGGTCTATCTGGTCGGCAAGACCGCCCACAAACTGGCCAATGAAGGCATGATCGACCACCTGGTCCAGCTGGTCGAGGCCAAGGCCGCCGAACTGGACGCCGCCCGCACAGCCGCCCTGCAAGCCGCCGAGTGACCATGAAGCTCTACATCACCGGGCCGTCGCCCTACGCCCGCAAATGCCGGATCGTGGCCCGCGAAAAGGGGCTGCGGATCGAGGAGATCGCCGCCGACCCCTACGCCAACGCCCCCGAGCTGCTGGCCGCCAACCCGCTGGTTCAGGTCCCGACCCTGATCGCGCAGGACGGCCAGCCCCTCAACGACAGCCCGGTCATCTGCGAATACCTCGACGGGATCGGCAGCGGGCCGCGCCTGCTGCCCGAGGGCGGCGCCGAGCGGCTGCGCGTGCGCCGGATTGAAACCCTCGCCAACGGCGCGCTGGAAATGGGCGTCAAGCTGGTGCTGGAGAAGCGCCGCCCCGAGCACGAGCGTTCGCCGTCATGGATCGAGCGCTGGACCACCAATATGGGCCGGGCCCTCGACGGGCTGGAGGCGCAGGACCTCCGCTCCGACGACCTGCACATGGGCACGATCACCGCCGCCGTCGCCCTGACGTGGATCGGCTTCCGCCATCCGGACTTTGATCTGGGCAAATGGCCGAGGCTGGGCGCGCTCCAGACCGCGCTTGAAGCCCGCCCCAGCTTCGTCGAGACCCGCCCGGCCTAGGCGACCAGACCGGCCAGCTGGGCGCCCTGAAACGCCGCCAGCAGCACCAGCACCGCGCCGACGGCGTAGGTCATCGCCCGCTGCGGCACCCGCTTGACGATCAGGCCCGCGAACGGCGCCGCGATCAGCCCGCCGACGACCAGCCCGCCCACCGCCGCGGCGTGGTGCTCCAGCGCCCCCGCCTCCTTCCAGTGGCCGCTGACCAGCGACCAGACGAAGGTGGCGCTGATGGCGACCGTCAGGAAGAATTCGGCCGTGTTCACCGTCCCGATGGCCCGCCTCGGCTCCTGCCCCGCGCCGACCAGGGTCGAGGACACCGTCGGGCCCCAGCCCCCGCCCCCGATGGCGTCAAGGAAGCCGCCGACGAGACCCACCGGCGCCACGACCCAGGCGCGGATTCGCTTCGGCCGGATGTCGTGCCCCGCGCGCCACAGGATCCAGCATCCCATGATGGCCAGGTAGGCGATGACGAACGGCTTGACGACGTCGCTGTCCAGCCCGGCCAGCACATAGGCGCCGAGGCAACCGCCGATGATGCCGGCGACAGCCAGAGGGATGAACAGCCGCCACTCGACATTCTTGTGCAGCACATGGCTGCCGGCCGAGGCCGCGGTGGTGAAGACCTCGGCTCCATGCACGCTCGCCGAGGCCATGGCCGGCGGCACCCCGAACGCCAGCAGCACCGAGGAGGAGATCACGCCATAGGCCATGCCGAGGGCCCCATCGACGGACTGAGCCAGAATGCCGACGACGAGGAACAGCAGAAAGGTTTCCATGGAGCCCCTTGCATGGCGGGCGGCCTCCGCCCTCACGCACCTAATGCGCCAGACGCCGGGCCGTAACAGCTACGCTGTAACTTTTCCGTCAGAGGCCGCGCCGCCGGGATTGGACAGGGCGCCGCTTGCCGGATAGGAGATCGGCCCCTCCCGGAGAAACCCTTGCGACTGCCCCAGGCCCGGCTCGATCAGGTGCTCGACCGCTTCCACCAGGT
>DASPLD010000295.1:0-3268 GCA_035627755.1 Caulobacter sp.
GGCCAGTCGGAGAAGGCCTTGATGCCGTCGCGCAGCGCCTCGCTCTGCAGGACGTCGACGCCCACGAAGTCCACGCCCAGGTGGTCGAGGATCTGCACCACAACGGCGGAGAAGCCGCACTTGGGCTGTTCCGGTTCCCCCTTCATGAACAGGATCACCGGATTGTCGGCCACGGACTTGGCGATCCAGTCGTGGACGGGGTTGGCGGTCGCGGATTCGCTCATCGGTCGCCCTTTCGGCGCGAAATTGGTCGCCCAAGAGCTAGGGATGGGCGGGGTCGGGGTCAAGGCGCGGCCCCGCGTCACCCGGGCGCAGACGTCTCCAGGGCGAGCGCGTGCAGCTCCCCGCCCATCTTTCCCTTCAGCGCCGCATAGACGAGCTGGTGCTGGCGAACCCGCGGCAACCCCTTGAACCGCTCCGAGACGATCTTGGCGCGATAGTGGTCGCCGTCGCCGGCCAGGTCCTGGATCTGGATGTCGGCGTCGGGGAAGCCTTCCCTCAGGGCGGCTTCCAGGTCTTCGAGGGCCATGGGCATGCGCAGCACTTAGGCGCGGCGTCGCGCCAGGTCCAGAGGCTCAGACCGGCGGCGCGTCGGCCCGGCGGAACTCCATGATCCAGTTGTCCTCCCAGCTCTCCCCGCCATCGTACGAGAAGGCCTGGGTCCAGCGGGCCACGCCGGGCGTCGCCGCCTCCCAGATGAAGCGGACCTTCACCGGGCGGCCGCCGTCCAGGTCGTCCCCGTAGAAGCGGCCGGTCCCCGCCTCGAAGCCGCCGAACACCGGCGGCTGCAGCTCGCCCGACCGGTTGTCGACCCAGTAGATCGCCCACTGCCGCCGGGCCACGTCGAAGCAGCGGAAGGTGACGCCCTGGAAGCCGCGGTCGGGCATGTCGTTCTCGTCGATGTTGACGATGCCGCCCATCAGCCCCTGGCAGAAGCTCGAGCCCTCGAACTCGTCCCATTCGCGACAGCCCGCGCCTCGCTCCTTCAGCCGCCGGTGGCGCACCGACCAGCGGCCGTAGAGGAAGTGGAAATCCCGCCGCCCGTCGTCGTGATTGGCGTCATAGGCCATGTCCGTCCCTCCGCGTCTGCGGCAGGGCATAGCCGGGCCCTGCTGACAGCTACGTGTCAGCAGCGTGTGCGAGGCTTGTGATCGCGGCAGCGCGCCAGCGCAGCCTGGAGCCGCAGGACGCCGTCGGGCTCAGTCGATGATCGACGAATAGATGATGTTCTTCAGCTGGCCCCTGAAGTTGAAGGTCGCCGAGGGCATCAGCTGGGTCATGAACACCACGCTGAGGTCCTCCTTGGGGTCCACCCAGAAGATGGTCGAGGCCGCCCCGCCCCAGTAGTAGTCGCCCACGCCCAGGCCGCCGGATTCCACCTGCCCCAGGGTCGAGGCGAAGCCCAGGCCGAAGCCCACGCCGTCGTAGGCGGTCTCGGAGAAGGCGCCGATCGCCAGGTCGGTCAGGGTCTTGCCGCCCGGCAGGTGGTTCATGTGCATCAGCTCGATCGTGCGCGGCCCCAGCACCCGGTGGCCGTCCAGCTCGCCGCCGCGGCGCAGCATCTCGCAGAAGCGCAGGTAGTCGGCGCTCGTCCCGGTCAGCCCGCCGCCGCCTGACTTGAACCCCGGGTCCCGGGTGAAGTCGCTGGTCTCCGGGTCGTCGATCAGGCGCAGCTGCTTGTCGGCCGTGCGCTCGTAGTTCGCCGCGAAGCGGTCCTTCTTCTCCGGCGCCACGAAGAAGCTGGTGTCCTTCATCCCGAGGGGATCGAAGATCGTCTCCTTCAGGTACTGGGCCAGCGGCTTGCCCGAGATGATCTCCACCAGCGCCCCGCAGACGTCGGTGGCGAGCGAGTACATCCAGGCGGCGCCCGGATGATAGCGCAGCGGCACCTGGCCCATCTTGTCCATGAACTCGGCCATGGAGTCGGCGCCGCCGATCGAACGGATCTTGAGCGCGCGGTAGATCTTGTCGATCGGGTGCTGCAGCCCGACGCCGGGCAGGCCGCCGCCATAGGTGAAGCCCGCGGTGTGGCTGAGCACGTCGCGGAAGGTGACCGGGCGGGCCGGCTTCTCCGTCACCATCGCCTCGCCCTCGCCGGACACCCAGACCCGGTGGTTGCGCCAGGACGGGGCGTAGCGGTGCACCGGGTCGTTCAGCTGGAAGTGGCCCTGCTCGTAGAGGGTCATCAGCGCGACCGAGGTGATCGGCTTGGTCATCGAATAGATGCGGTAGATGGTGTCGTCGCGGGTCGGCTTGCCGCGCTCGCGGTCCATCTCGCCGAACGACTTGAAGTAGGCCAGGTGCCCGTGGCGCGCGACGCTCACCTGGCAGCCTGTGATCTTGCCCGCGCCGATGTAGTTGCGCTCCAGGTGCTCGGTGATGCGCTCCAGCCGGCCCGCGTCGAGGCCGGTCCACTGCGACTGGGCGTCCATCGAATTCTCCCCGCCTATGGTGTTCTTTCGAATGGTCGGCATCATGGGCGCCGAACGGGGAGGGCGGCAATGCAGGATTTGGAGGCGCTGGCGGCGGAGATCGGCGAGGCGCTGAAGGCGCGCGGCGAGAAGATCGCGGTCAACGAGAGCTCGTCGGGCGGCCTGATCTCGGCGGCCCTGCTGAGCGTGCCGGGCGCCAGCGCCTACTACCTCGGCGGGGCGGTGGTCTACACGGCCAAGGCCCGCGTGCTGCTCACCGAGATCCCCAAGCAAGCCCTCGAGGGCATGCGGTCCTCCAGCGAACCCTACGCCCTGCTGCTCGCCCGCAACGCCCGGGAGCGGTTCGGCGCCACCTGGGGGATTTCCGAGACGGGCGCTGCGGGCCCCACCGGCAATCCCTACGGCGACGCCCCCGGCCACACCTGCGTGGCGATCTCGGGCCCCGTCGAGGCGGTCACCACCATCGAGACCGGCAGCGACGACCGCAGCGCCAACATGACCGCCTTCGCGGCGGCGGCGCTGGAACTGCTCAAGCGGGCGCTGGCGGCGTAGACGCTTCCGCCGCCTCGCCGTCAGCTCAGTCCAGCGGCCGGATCTTGATGCTGCGGTAGGCCACCACGTCGCCGTGGTTCTGCAGGGCGATGTGACCGCGGGCGGCCGTGCCGAACATCGGCCAGGCCTTGAACTTGCTGGCGGCGACCTTGGCCTTGAACTCGGCCGAGCCCAGCTCGTACTCGACCACCTTCACCCCGTTCAGCCAATGCTCCACGCGGCCGCGGCGGATGACGATACGGCCCTGGTTGTAGTCGCCCACCGGCTTGGTCACGTCCTGCGAC
>DASPLD010000296.1:0-5804 GCA_035627755.1 Caulobacter sp.
CGGCCGGGCGGTTCATGGCTGAGCAACAGGCTGATTATGACGTGCTCGAACGGCAGTACACTGAGATCGCCGGCCGGCACGGCGTCGACCCGCGGGATGTGATCGTGGACCGCTCTCGCGAGCTTGGCGTGAGGACGGCCATCAACCCGCAGGGCGTCACGATCTACGACCGCGGCAACGGTTATTGGGAATACGCGGACGGGACGCGGTACAATGGCTGAACCGCTGCCCCTGCCCCAAGGCTTCCGAGAGGTCGACCCGGCGCAAGTCCCGCCGGTTCCTGCATCCAACGCGCCACCCCCTCCGGGGCTCGGCGGCATGGCCCTCGGCTGGCTGTCGGGTCAGGCTCCCTTCCCGGAGGAGCCGCCCCCGCCTGCCGGTCTGGTCGACGATCCAACATTCTACCTGCCGGATCTGCAGAATATGCGGATCGGCTTGGCGGTCAGCGACACGGACCAGTTCCGGCGAGTGGCTGAGTACACCGGACAGCCGGTCGAGCAGATCGGTCGGGTCAACGGCCGCATTGTTCGGTTCGTGCCCGAGATCGGGCAATACGCCTATATCGAGCCGCGGGCGCTGACCACGACCGGGGCTGATCCGTCCAACAACAACGTCCCGCCGATGACGCCTCTCGGGCAGGGCGTATCCGACTTCTTCGGGGACGGCATGTTGGGCCAGGCCGCGCTGGGCCTCGCTGAGCCTTGGCGCTATTTCGATGAGGCCGAGGCGATCGGCAGCAACACGCTCGGAAGCGCTGCGGCGGCAGTCGGCCCGAGCATGGGCGATGCCGCGTCGATCACCGGGGGGCTTCTCGCTTTGCCTGCCGGGCCGGGCGCGTCTGTGCTGGCTGCGGGCGCGGGCGGCGCCGGGGGCGATGCGCTGCGGCAGATGCTCGACCGGGCCATTGCAGGCGAGGACTTGCGCGGGCTCGATTACTGGAACATGGCTGGGCACGGTCTGTTGGGTGCTGTCGACCAGGGCCTGGGGTTGACCGCCGGCCGGGCCATGGGGGCGTTTCAAAGAAACGGCCTGCCGGTCACGGCGGCGGAACAGCGGCTGATCGCCTCCAACCCGCTTTGGCTGGACACCGCGCGCAAGCTGATCGACTACGCCAAGGGCCGCGGGATCTACATCAGCCCCGGCGAAGCCACTGGTTTGCGCTCCATGCTCCAGGACGAGCGCCTGATCCGCCGGGTTCCTGAAGGCCAGCAGATGGTCACGGCCATCGAGCAGCGGGGCGAGAGCGATATTCCCCGCGCCTTCCGGGAGGATCTAGGGGAGTTGGCGCCGAGTTCGACTATTGACGAGGCGGTGGGCCTGGAGAACACGCCATACAGGCTCGGGACCGGCATTCGCGGCGCCGCCGGCAAGATCGTGGAGGACACGCGGGCGGCGCGCTCGGCAGTCGCCTCTCCCTTCTACGATGAAGCGTTCAAATCCCCGCCGCCGGACATCTCGCCGGTAATCGCGTACCTGCAGCGCGAACTGATCGACGCCTCGCCTGGGGGCGCCAAACATGGCGCCCTTCAGGAGGCTCTGCGGAGCATCGCCGAGCAGGTGCCCGCCGGCCAGCCGTGGCCCTCAAATGCTATCGGCGGTTGGGTGTCTCGCGACAACTTCAAGCTGATCCACAACGCAAAACTGACTTGGGATAGCATCCTGAGCCGCATGTCGCGCGAAGGCTATGACCGAGCGGACATCGGCTCGGCGAGCCACAGCTTGAACGAAGCGCAGGACATGCTGGTCGATATCCTGCGGACCAATCCGCAGTACCGGGCCGGCTATGACGCTTACATTGCCGAGTCCGCGCCCGTCGAGATGCTGACCTATGCGGGCGTCAAGGCCATCGCGGACATGGACGGGTTGGCCCAGCGGCACATGCTCGACCGAATCTTCGCGGCAGGGCACACGACCCCGGAGCGGATGACCCAGCTTCGCCGGCTGATGTACCACAACGGAGAGGGGGCGCGCTTCAACGCCGCCGCCCGGACGTGGCTTGAAGGCCAGCTCGTCAAGGCCCTCGACGCCGAGGAAGGGGCCAACATCGCGGCCCGGCTGTATCGCGGCATCTGGCGGAACGAGGACCAGCGGGCCATTGTCGTGGCGGCTCTCGGCGGCCCCGGTGACGGCCTCGCTCGGGTGCAGGGCATGGAGCGCCTGATGGAGGTGGTCCGGGCGGCGCGGCGTGCCCTGCCGGAGGGGGCGGCAACCTTCTCCGAGGCCCTGAACGCGGAGCGCGTGCTTGGGGGTGCCGGAACTGTTGCCAGAACCGTCACCACGCCTCTGAATACTCAGACCTATCTCAACCTTGGCGATACCGTCCTGCGCTTCACGATGTGGTTGCGCGGACCTGAAGCCAGGCAGGCCTGGGCCGATCGCCTCATGAACAGCGCCCAGGTCATCGAGGATCTGAAGCGCTTACGGACGATGCCGGCAGAGAGCCAGGCCGCGCGGACACTGACCGCCCAGATCCTCACTCAGACGATGGCGGCGGCTGCGGCCCTTCCCTTCGAGGCGGACGCGCCTCCCGCGGGCCTGAGACAAGATCAGCAATAAACCCGACCACCAGGGCGAAGACCAGCACGTTCAGGCCGATCGGGAACTGCTTCGGGTCACCAGTGACCGCTCCGATCGCCAGCCGCGCCGCGATGATGCCGGCAGCCAGGATCAGCACGGTCTTGGTGTAGTTCCACCTCAATAGACGCACCCGCAGATCAGGTCGACGACGTAGAGCAAAGCCAAGCCGGCCGCGACATACGGCAGGGCGGCGATGACGTGTCTCGGGTTCAAGCCGGAAAGTCATAGCACATGAGGACGGTGGAAATCACCGCGGATGAGTACGCGGCATGCAGGCGATCTCGGGGGACGCAAACCTTGCGGGAGATCTCCCGTCATCTCCGGGACCGTCAGGAGATGGCCGAAGGCGAAATCATCACCGGGATCGAGCCCACGGACACCGGAGTACGGGTGAGCATCGACAATGCCTGAGATCTCGTCGGCGTCGTTCAGCACCACGGATGCATCCAACAATAGTGCATCCCCGAACGGGTTTCCCGAATCCATGGCGCCCAGCGGGGTCAACGACTCCGCGCGGGCGGTCATGGGGGCAATCAAGCGCTTCTGGTCCCGCATTCAGGGCGCCACCGCTGCCGGCGGTTCCAGCAACGCCTTCACGCTGACCGAGTCCCTGTCGGCCTATGTCACCGGGGAACGCTACAGCTTCCGGGCCAACCACACGATCACCGGCTCGGCAACGCTGAACATCAACTCGCTCGGCGCCAAGACCATCAAGAAGATGGGCTCGTCTGGCCTGGCCGACCTTGCTTCGGGAGACATCCAGAACGGCCAGCCGGTCACCTGCGAATACGACGGCACCTACCTCGTGATGGTGACGCCGGTTGCGGCCGATGCTGCGATTGCTCAAGGACTTCACACGATCTGGGTTCCTGCCGGGGCGATGGTCACGCGCTCGACCAACGGCGCCGCGGCGGGAACGACCGAGCTGTCGTCGAACAAGGTCATGCTGAAGACCTTCGACTTCGACGCCTCGACCCAGGAGCACGTCCAATTCCAGGTGGCAATGCCGAAGTCCTGGAACGAAAGCACCGTGACCGCGGTCTTCCACTGGACCGCGGCGTCGGGCTCGGGGAACGTGATCTGGGGCCTGCAGGGCCTCGCCACGTCCGATGACGACGCCATGGACGCGGCCTTCGGGACCGCTCAGGAGGTCACGGATACGCTGCTGACGGCGAACGACAATCACCGCACCAGCGCCACGTCCGCAATCACGATTGCCGGGACCCCCGCGGCCGAAGACCTCGTCATCTTCCAGGTTTACCGCAAGGCCGCGTCTGCGAGCGACACCCTGGCCGTGGATGCCAAGCTCTTGGGCGTCAAGCTGTTCATCACCATCGACGCCGCGACGGATACCTGATGCTGATCCTCTCCAACCTGATCGGCTTCGGCGGGCTCGACCGCGTCACGCCGGGCTCTCAGACCTTCACCTCGTCAGGCTCTTTCACCGTCCCGGAGTACAACTCCCTGACCGTGGAAGCCTGGGGCGGCGGTGGTGGTGGCGGGGGTGAAGGCGGCAGCGGTCAGACCGGCTCGTCTGGCGGCACGACGACCTTTTCGGGGCTGTCTGCCGGCGGCGGTTCAGGTGGTGGAGGTGCGGGCGCTGGGGGTGCCGGGGGTGCTGGTGGAACTGCCTCGGGGGGCGACACGAACACCAACGGCAACGCCGGGACGGCGGACTCGAACAATGGCGGCGCGGGGGGCTCGGCTCCTGGCAGCGGGGGTTCCGGCGGGTCGACGACCAACGGCGCCGGGGACGGGAATGACGGCAGTGCGCCGGGCGGGGGCGGTTCAGGCGCGCACAACAGCGGCGCGGGCGCGGGTGGTGGCGGCTCGGGGGCCTATGTCAGCAAGACCTACGCCGCGGGGACGCTGACGATCAATTCCTCGATCACGGTCACGGTCGGCACCGGGGGTTCGGGCGGTTCGGGCTCGGCGACCGGGGGCGATGGAGGAAGGGGCGAAGTCCGTATCACCTGGACCTAGGCCGGGTGATCCCATGCCCACCCGTTGCAATGGGCGATCTCGTGATTTCGGATTCGCGTCTGTAGTCCCCTGTCTGCCTGCCAATAGACGATCTGGCAATAGGTGGGGGAGATCGGGAAGGCGCAGCCGCCGGGGTTGGTGATCCGAAGATCCCAGCCATGCCGGGCGGACAAGTCGGCGCAGGCATCCGCGACCTGCTCCAGGGTGGGCAGGGGATGCTCGACCAGCTCACCCCGAAAGGCATGCAGGTAAGCCTGGGGCGGGTCGAGCCGGGACCAATTGGCGATCGTTTCGGCATAGCTCGGTGTCGGCGAATAGTTCGGGTCCCAGGGCCGCATGTTGACGGGGCCGTGGGCCGTGCATGCCGTCAGGGCGAAGACCAGGAGCAACCAGCGCATCTCAGACCTCAATTCGGGACCGGCCGGCGTGCTGCCGCCAGCCGGCCCCAGGATGCACCCCAACCACAACCGCGAGAGGCGGCCATGGTCAGAACCATCTTAGCCGGATTTCTGTTCCTGCTGTCCAGTGTCTCGGCACAGGCGCAGCCGCAATGCGGGCCGCACGACGAGGTTCTTGCGGGCCTCGAACGGCAGTACGGCGAGACGGTGATCGCCCGCGGGATCGACGGCAACAGCAACATGGTCGAGGTGGTCTGGTCCCCCGTGGCGCGCTCCTGGACGATCCTCGTCACCACCCCGGACATGATCTCCTGCGTTGCCGGGGCGGGGCTGTACATGGAGCTGCACAAGCCGCTGCCGCCGGGAACGGGCGCGTGAGCGAGACCTTCGAGCGGATCGTCGACTCGGCCGCGGCGCGCCTTATCAGCCGGGCCGCCATGGCCTTGCTGGCGCTGCTCCTGCCCTTCGCCTGGAACTCCATCGTCGGCAAGATCGACGACGTTGGAGCCGATGTCGCAGCCATCCAGGCCACCCTCACCCAGGTCGTGACCCGCCAGGCCGTGGTGGATGCGACCATGGCGCAGATGTCCCGAGAGATGGACGGCAAGGCATCGCAGGAGCGGGTGGACGCCCTGGAGGATTCCGTGCGCTTTCTGATGAGCCGGGAACAGCCGGGAGGCCCAAGGTGAAATACGCCCTCCTCGCCCGGTTCCTGCTGCTGAACCTCGCCTTTGCCGCTGGCGGCTATCTTGCTTGGCAAGAAGGCTGGCTTCTGCCGTTCATCGACAACCTCATCAGCTATGCCATCGTGGCCCTGTACTTCGTGGGCCTGGGGATTGCCAGCTT
>DASPLD010000297.1:0-3388 GCA_035627755.1 Caulobacter sp.
CCAGCTTGCGGCGCGGCCCTTCGGCCGGCAGCCGGTAGAAGACCCAGGCCCCGTCGGGGAAGCGCTCGATCAGGCCGGCCTCGCTCATCAGCTTGAGGTGGCGCGAGACGCGCGGCTGGCTCTGCTCGAGGATGCGGCAGAGCTCCATGACCGAGAGCTCCTCCAGCGCCAACAGCGCGAGGATGCGCAGGCGGGTCGGCTCCCCGGCCGCGCGCAGCATCTCCACGGTCTGGACCGAACCCTGTGCCATGGGAGATATAAAGATATCTTTATGTGTTTAAGTCAAGCCCGACGAAGGCTTGTGACGTGGTTGATCGCCCCCCTGGCCCAGCCCTCGAGCGCCTCGCGCGGCTCCCCGGCCCGCGATCGCATGGCCAGGCCATGCACGGCCGCCGACAGCAGGTAGCCCAAGGCTTCGACGTCGGCGTCGGCCGGCAATTCGCCTTCCGCCCGCGCCCGTTCCAGCCGCTCGGCCAGCCGGGAGTCGAGGCCGGTGAAGGTCTCGTGCAGGATGGCCTTGATGTCCGGGTCGCCGACCGCCTCGGTCAGGGCCGTGCCGATGACGAAGCAGCCGCGCGCCTCGCCGTCCCCCGCGAGATAGGCGTCGATGGCCTTGCCGAAGAACAGTTCCAGATTGGCCTTCAGCCCGCCCGGCGCGGCCATCGCCGCCGACGTCCCGGCCAGCAGCCCGTCCTTCGTCCGCCGCAGGGCCTCCAGGTAAAGCGCGCGCTTGTCCCCGAACGCCGCATAGAGGCTGGGGCGGTTCATCCCGGTGGCGGCGGCCAGCTCGTCCAGGGACGTCCCCGAGAAGCCGCCCTGCCAGAAGGCGTCCCGCGCCCGGGCCAACGCCTGGTCGGGATCGTAGGCCCGGGGCCGCCCACGCGGCCGTTCTGATTTATGTACCATTTCGCAAAAAACTCTTGACCGATCTATTTATGTGCAAGACGGTACAAAAACGACCCTAAACCGGAGCCTTGCCATGGAACTCTACTTTTCGCCCCTCGCCTGCTCGCTGGCTACCCGCATGTGGCTTTACGAGACCGGCGCCGACGCACGGTTCAATCGCGTCGACCTGAAGGCCAAGCAGGTCGACGGCCAGGACTTCCTGGCCATCAACCCGAAGGGCCAGGTGCCGACCATCCGCACCGAGGATGGCCAGGTCCTGACCGAGAACGCGGCGATCCTGCAGTATGTCGCAGAGCGCTTCCCCGGCGCGGCGGTCGATCCGCACCGCCTGCGGGAATGGCTGAGCTTCGTCGGCGCCGAGTTGCACCGCGGCGTCTTCGGCGTCCTGCTGTCCCCCGAGGCGCCGGCGGACGCCAAGGCCTATGCAAAGCACCTGGCCAAGGCCCGCTTCGGCTACCTCAGCGACCACCTGAAGGACCGCGACTTCCTGCTGGACCAGTTCAGCGTCGCCGACGCCTACCTGGCGACCGTGCTCAACTGGACCCGGGTCGCCGGCCCGGACCTGGCCGACTATCCGGTGCTGGCCGCCTATCACCAGCGCGTGCTCGCCCGCCCCGCGGTGCTCAAGGCGGTCATTGAGGAGCAGGCCCTCTACGCCCAGGCCGCCTGACCGCAAGCCTCCCTGTCCAGGGGTACTGGCCCTCTTCCCCGCGGGGAGGAGGGCCCTTTTTCGATTTTACTTGCGCGGAAGTGATATCACTTTGATAGTGTCCGAGGATCAACGCCGGGGACACGTCATGCTGGGTCATTTCATTCGCAATCCGCGCCACCGGGCCGTCGCGGCCGTGCTGTTCGGCGCCCTTCTCATCGGGGGCGGGCTGCTGCTCTTCTTCCGCTAGGCGCCGTCCTCAAGCCGCAACGGGCGTAGCCAGCGGCTCGCCGTGGAAGAAGCGGCGGAGGTTCTCCAGGGTCATCCCGACCATCTGGGGGATGCTCTCGACCGTTCCCCCAGCCGTGTGGGGCGTCAGCACGGTGTGCGGCACGCCGGTCCATCGGCTCGGCGGGGTCGGTTCCTCGGCGAAGACGTCGAGCCCCGCCATGCCGAGCCGCCCGTCCTTCAGCGCGGCGATCAGGGCGTCCTCGTCGATCACCCCGCCACGGGAGATGTTGACGATGCAGCCGCGCGGGCCCACCGCCTCAATCACCTGGGCGGTGATCAGCCCCTTGGCGTCGCCGCGGGTGCAGACCATCAGGGCGTCGCTTTCCCGGGCCAGGGCCAGCAGGCTGTCGGCGCGACGCCAACGGCTCTCCTTGGGATTGGGACCCCACCAGGCGATCGGCATGCTGAAGGCCTCCAGCCGCCGGGCCACCGCCTCGCCGATGTGGCCAAGGCCGACGATGCCGGCGGTCTTGCCGCGCAGGGAATGGCGGGGCCGCATCCGGTCGTTCAAGGTCCACTGGCCGGCCCGGACCCGGTTGTCGCCCTCGACCAAGCCACGCCAGGCGGCGATCAGCAGGCCCACGGCGTGGTCAGCCACATCGTCCGCGTTGAGCCCGGCCGAGTTGGTCACCGCGATCCCGCGCGCACGGCACCAGGGGACGTCGACCCCGTCGTAGCCGACGCTGACGCAGGCGATCAGCCCAAGGCGCGGCATCTCGGCCAGGAAGTCGTGGTCCAGCTTGAACTCGCCAGCATGGACGATGGCCCGGATCAGCTGGCCCTCGCCGGCGAGGAAGGCCAGCCTGTCCTTGTGTTCCCACAGCCGGTGCGCCCGGTAGCCGGCGCTTGCCAGCACCGGCTCCATCGGCGCCAGCATCGGGTGGGACAGCAGCAGCTCATGCGGAGGAGACTGGGTCATGCCCAATCATTCCTCCCGCTCGAGGCGAGCGTCAATCAGCCGGATCAGCCAAGGATGTTGATCGAGCTGCCCACGACCCTGATCACCATGTCGGCCGCCGCATCCCCGTTTGTATCGAAGGACAGGGTGGAGATGCCGCCGCCGAAGGTGACGGTCATCTCGCCGGCCGCGCCGGTGAAGCTGCCCACCTGGGTGAAGCCCTGGTCGCCCGCCACGCCCGTGTTGGCGTCGACCAGGGAGACGTCCAGAAGGTCGGCGGCGTCGAAGTCCCGAATAAGGTCGGTCTCCGTTGCCGTGCTGTCGGTGACGGCGAAGTAGACGAAGACGTCTCCGTCAGCGCCGCCGTAGAGGGAGTCTGCCCCGGCGCCGCCGTAGAGGACATCGAGACCCGCTTCCCCGAACAGCCGGTCGGCGCCGGTCCCGCCCCCGACCCAGTCGTCGCCGCCCCGGCCGTAGAGGACGTCGTTGCCCTCAAGGCCCTGGAGGGCGTCGGATCCAGCGGCGCCCACCTTGGTGTCGGCGCCCGAGGTGCCGGTGATCGCGGTGTAGCCGGCAGGAGGCGTCGGCTCCTCGCCTGGAGGCGGCGGAGGCGGTGGCGGCGGTGGCGGCGGTGGCGGCGGCGG
>DASPLD010000298.1:0-15163 GCA_035627755.1 Caulobacter sp.
CGATCGGCAATGTCCGCTATGCCGGGAATCCCTCAATGTACGTCCTGGTGCGCACGCGGGAGAGTCAGCGGGACGCGGATCTCGACATCCACGCGTTCAGCCTGTTCCACCAGAACCAGCCCGACGGCGTCGTGAAGATGACGGCCTGCCCGACGGGCGCCGCTACGGGCGGCGGCGGCGGAGCCGGCGGGCAGGGCGGCGACTACCGCGCCTGGATGACCGGCACCTTCGATTCCAGCGGCGGGGTCCTGCAGTTCACCCCGGCGGGCGGGACCTACGAATATCGCCAGGGAACCATGCGGGTGACCCGCATCGACGGCGTGACCGTCGAGGGCATCTGGACCCAGTCCCTGTCCGCCGGCAAATGCGCCAACGGGACCTACTACGGCCGGTTCAGGCTAACCTTCACCGAGGACGGCTTCAGCGGCCTGTTCGGCTACTGCGAGGAGGAGCCCTACCGGACGGGCAGCTTCTGGGGGAAGCGCCGCAAATAGGCGGAAGGGGCTCTACCGCGCGGCGCCGGTCGCCACGACCCAGCTGTTGAGGTCGGTCAGGGTCTGGGTCAGGGCGCTGCTGAAGGCCGGCACGATGACGCCGACGCGGTTCTCGGTGGTCGGGATCTCGGCCTTGAACACCCGTTCGACGGTGGCCCCGCCGCGTTCGTTGCGGCGCATCGAGGCCTTGATTTCGACGACCACGGTCGGCGGGCCCTCGGGGCCCGCGCGGTAGTCGGCCTCGAAACGCTGGACGTCGATGCGCAGGATGTAGTCCGAGCGGCCCATCTCGCCGGGACCGATCAGCCGGGCCGAGCCGGCCTGGAAGGCTCGGACCAGTTCCTCCTCGAAGATCTGCTGGGCCGGGGCGGCCCAGCGGGCGCTGTCGATGTAGGCCAGTTCCCCGTTGGTCACCGTCAGGATGCCGTCGCTGGCCGCGGCGCGGTCGAAGGCGATCGGGCCGCGGGTGACCTCAAAGGTCTTGGCCGCCACCGTCGACGGCGCGGAGATCTCGAACCGGTAGAGCTTGGCCGGCTCGGCCTCCGGGAAGAGGGTGACGCAGGCGCCGAGCGCCAGGGCGGCGGCCGCCAGAGTCGCCGCGCGAAGGAGCGGGCTGCGGATCAGGGAGGTCCTCACGGCTTCACCTTCTTCTTCTCGGCGGGCGGCTTGCCGACCAGGTTCTGCGGGCTCTTCTCGGCTTCGTTGACCAGCCGTTCGAGCGACTCCGCCGCCCCCTGCAGGGTGGTGATGGCGTTGGTCAGCTGCGGCAGACCCTCGGTCGCGAAGTCGTTCACCGGCCCGTCGAGCTTCTCGAGGATGGCCGAGACGTCGGCGGCGGCCTTGTCGACCTTGCGGGCGGCCTCGTCGATGTTGGCCAGCGTCTGAGGCGCATCCTTCTCGATGAAGGCCCGGCCCGACCTGGCCAGCTCGGTGTACTCCTTGGCGGCGGTTTCGAAGGTCAGCAGGGCGCGGCGGGCGTCGGCGATGATCTCCTTCTGCTCACGGGCCTCGGCGGTGATCGCCTGCAGGTCGTCGAGCGCCGCGCCGAAGGTCTTGATGTTCTCGTCGCCCAGCACCCGGTTGATCCGGTCGAGGGCCTCGATAGTGCGGGTCAGCACCGTGCCGCCTCCGGCCAGCAGGTCGGACAGGGCCGAGCGCTGGGTGCGGATGATCGGCACCTCGGTTGGACCGACGGTGTCCTTCAGGAGGCGCTTGGCGGGGTCGCCGGCCGTGATCTGGATGTAGTTGATGCCGGTGATGCCCTGGGGCTCCAGGGTGGCGTAGCTGTCCTCGCGGATCGGCACGTCGCTGGTCACCTTGATGCGGGCGATAACCCGGTTGGGGTCGCGGCTGTCGAGCTTGATGGAGGCGACGTCGCCGACCTTGATGCCGTTGAAATGCACCTCCCCGCCCTCGGAGAGGCCGCGCACCGGACCGACGAACAGGACATCGTACTCGTCGTAGTTCTTGTTGAACCCGAGCCGGGCCAGCCAGAAGACGAAGACGATCGCGGCGATGAACAGCAGCAGCGATGCGGCCCCCACCAGCGCGTAGTTGGCGTTTCTTTCCATCAGACTTTCGGGCCCATCTGTCTCTCGCCCCCCCCTGGGCTGGCGCGCGCCGCGCGGCCTCGCGGACCCAGGAAGTATTCCTGAATCCAGGGATGATCGGAATGCTCAAGTTGGCCGACCGGCGCCACGGACACCACCTTCTTGTCGGCCAGCACGGCGACGCGGTCGGTGATCGTGTAGAGGCTGTCCAGATCGTGGGTGATCATGAAGACGGTCAGGCTGAGGCTGCGGCTGAGGTCGAGGATCAGCTCGTCGAAGGCGGCGGCGCCGATCGGGTCGAGGCCGGCGGTGGGCTCGTCGAGGAACAGAAGCTCGGGGTCGAAGGCCAGGGCGCGGGCCAGGCCGGCCCGCTTTCGCATGCCGCCGGAGAGCTCGGAGGGCTTGAGGGCGCCGGCCCGGGGCGGCAGCCCGACCAGGGCGATCTTCAGCTCGGCCAGCTCGTCGATCTCCCGGCGGGTGAGATCGGTGTGCTCGTGCAGCGGCGCGGCGACGTTCTCCTTGACGGTCAGCGAGGAGAACAGCGCCCCCTGCTGGAACAGCACCCCCCAGCGGCGCTCGATGGCCGACCATTTGCGACGGCTGGCCCGCTGCATGTCCTGGCCGTAGATGCGCACCGTGCCGGCCTCGGGCTCCTTCAGGCCGATGATCGTGTTGAGCAGCACCGACTTGCCGGTGCCCGAGCCTCCGACGACGCCCAGCACCTCGCCCCGCTTGACGACAAGATCGAGATTCTCGTGGATCACCGTATCGCCGAACGCCGAATAGAGGCCGCGCACCTCGATCGGCGGGGCGTCGGCGTCGAGGCCGTCCTCCTCAAGGGAGCGCTCGTGCGGATCGAGAGTCTCGTCGGTCATATGTTCAGCTCCATGTAGAGGAGCGCGAACAGGGCATCGAGCAGGATGATGGCGAAGATCGCCTGCACCACGGCGGAGGTCACCCGTCGGCCGAGGCTCTCGACGTCGCCCTCGACCTCCATCCCCTGGCGGCAGCCGATGCCGGCGATGACCACGGCCATGACCGGCGCCTTGGAGACCCCGACCCAGAAATGGCCGGCCCCGACGTTGTCGGCGATCCGCTGCCAGAAGAAGGTTGGCGACAGGTCGAGGATATTCCAGGTGACCACCAGGCCCCCGATCAGCCCCGCCAGGTCGGCGACGAAGGTCAGCAGGGGCATGGTCACGAGCAGGGCCAGGAAGCGCGGCAGGACCAGGGCGTCAAAGGGATCGACGCCCATGACCCGCATGGCGTCGATCTCCTGGTTCATCTTCATCGAGCCGATCTCGGCCGCGAACGAGGAGGCCGAGCGGCCGGCCAGCAGCACGGCGGTGATCACGATGCCGAACTCGCGCAGCACGGAGATGCCGGTCGCCTCGACCACCAGCACCTCCGCGGCGAAGGCCCTCAGGGTGTTGATGCCGAGCAGGGCGACCACGGCCCCGATGAAGAAGGTGGTGGTGGCGACGATCGGCACGGCGTCGAGGCCGGCTCGCTCGCAGAGGGAGACGAAGGGCGCCAGGCGGAACTTGCGGGGATTGGTGATCGCCCGGCCGACCGAGGTCAGCAGATGTCCGAGGAAGACCAGGGTCTCGTAGAGGTCGACGCCCAGGTTGACCATGCCCCGCCCGATGCGGACCAGCAGGTCGTAGAAGCCCCGGTGCTGGCGGTCGGGCGCCGGCTCCACCTGCACGGCTTCGCCGACCAGGTGGAGAAGGCGCTCGGTCTCGGGGCGCGCCAGCAGCAGGCCGGGAGACTCGCGCCCGTCGGCGGCGCGGATGATGGCGTAGGCGCCGGCCGTGTCGCAGCGGCCCAGCTCGCGCAGGTCGAGGCTGACCGCCTTCGAATGCAGCAGGTTCTCGGCCAGCCGCGCGCCGGCGTCGTCCAGCGACTCGGCGGTCCAGTCGCCGGTCAGCCGGGCAGTGGGCCCATGCTCGCCCTGCTCCAGGGTGAAGTCGGCAGGTTGAGGCATGGACCGTGTCGGATTCCCTAGTCGCGCGCGGAAAGTGCCACGCCTATGCGGCAGCGCAAAGGCTTTCGCCACTCGGGTTCTGCACGGGAACACCACTTGCCCCGGGTTCGAGCCGGGGCGAGGCTCCGCAACCCAGGGGGATGCGCGATGGCCGTTGATGACGAAAAGGACTGGGCTGAGGTCCGCCACATCGGAATAGTCCGGCTGTTGATCGGGGCCCTGCAGGGCCTGGGGCTGTGGCTGCTTGCTGAGTACGCCGCCGAACGGACGCTGAGCGGCGCCGAGCGGCCCTGGTTCATGGCCGGGGTGGTGATGCTGCTGGCGACCGGGCCGGTTCTGCTCAGCGCCGTCGGGGCGCTTGGCCGGCGGACCGCGATCGTCTGGGGCCTGGCCGCGGCGGCGTTGAGCGCCCTGTTCGGCTGGGTCGAGGGCTGGCGCGGGATCGAGGAGTTCCATTCATTTCCCTCGCCGCTGGTCTGCCTGGGTGTCGGCGGCGGGCTGTTCGTGGCCCACGCGCTGATCGTGGCGGCCGTGCGCGACCGGGCGCGGATCGCCCAGTACCCGACCTATTTCGACATCGCCTGGAAGCACGGGGTCCAGCTGGCCCTGGCCGGCGCCTTCACCGGGGCCTTCTGGGCGGTGCTGGGCCTGGGTGCGGCGCTGTTCAATGTCATCGGCATCCGGGGCTTCGGCGAGGTGATCGCCGAGCGCTGGTTCGCGATCCCGGCGACGGCGCTGGCCTTCGCCGCGGCCGTCCACCTGACCGATGTGAGGCTGGGGCTGATCCGTGGCGTGCGGGGCGTCGCCCTGACCCTGCTGGGCTGGCTGGTTCCGCTGATCGCCGGCCTGGCGCTGGCCTTCCTGCTGGCGCTGCCTTTCACGGGCTTGAAGCTGCTGTGGGAGACCCGCAGCGCCAGCGCCATCCTGATCAGCGCCATGACGGCCCTGGTGCTGCTGATCAACGCCGCCTACCAGGACGGCGGACGCGACAAGGCCATCCCCGCCGTGTTGTCCTGGGCAATGCGGCTCGCGGCCTTGCTGCTGACCCCGCTCTTCCTGCTGGCGACCTACGCCCTGATGCTGCGGATCGGGCAGCACGGCCTGACCATCGACCGGATCCTGGCCGCGGCCTGCCTGGTGGTCGCCGGCTGCTATGCTCTGGGCTACGGGATCGCTGCGTTCTGGCCGGGACCGGCCATGCGCAAGCTGGAGCCGACCAATATCGTCACGGCCTTCGTGGCGCTGGCGGTGCTGCTGGTCCTGCTGACCCCGGTGGCCGACCCGGTGCGGCTGTCGGTGGACAGCCAGCTGGGACGGCTGAGGGCGGGTGTCGTGGCCCTCAAGGACTTCGACTTCCGTTACCTCCGCTTCGAGACCGGGCAGGTGGGCCGCAAGGCCCTGGAGCGGCTCAAGGCGGCCGGCGGACCGACCGGCAAGGAGGCCGAGAAGGCGCTGCAGATGGACCATCGCTATCAGGACACGGTGGCGACGGTGGACGATCAGCTGCGGCTGGTGCGGGTGTTCCCGGCCGGCCGGACCCTGCCGGCGGGCCTGCTGGCGAGCTGGGCTGACGGCGCCGGAAAGGCCTGCGACGACGCAGCGCCCGGGTGCGAGGTCTATCTTGTCGACCTGGACCAGGACGGAACGGAGGAGGCGATCGTGTCCCCGCGTCGGAACAGCCTGCTGGTGTTCGCGCCCGATGCGAAGGGGGCGTGGCTGGGGGTGGCCAAGCTCGAGATCGATCGGTGGTGCGATGGGGAGGACAGCATCCGCGAGGGGCTTCGGACCGGGCGCTTCGCCGTAAAGCCCGGCCGCTGGCGCGAGCTGGAGATCGACGGGCGGCGGCTCTCGCCGGCGACGCGGAATCCGCCGTGCAAGGGCGACCGGCCCGGGTTCGACGGCTTCAACTAGGCCCCGAACCGGCCGTCCATCAGGGCCGGCAGGCTGGCGGGAAGGCCCAACAACGGCCCGGACGACAGCAGCAGGACGACCTCGTCGCCGGTGAGGTCGTTGAGTTGGGCCTCCACCTCGCTGGGGGTGGCGGCCCCGACCGCGCGGACGCCGGCGGCGTTGATGCGAGCCAGGATATCGTCGTGGGTGAGTTGGCTGTGACTGGCGGCGCCGTGGACCGGCGGGGGGATGACGATCACCCGGGAGACCTTGTCGAACACCGTGTCGTACCAGGCCAGGCCCTCGCGGTTGCGCCAGCTGAAGGTGTGGGGCTCGAAGATGACCACCAGGGGCCGGCCGGGGTAGTGCAGGGGCATCGCCTCGATAGCCGAGCGAGCCTTCTCATAGGAGGAGCCGAAGCCCTCGATCACCGGCACGCGGGAGGTGGTGGTCAGCCGGTCCAGCCGGCGTCGGATGCCCTGGAAGGAGGCGACGGCGGAGCGGAGTTCCTCCTCGGTGACCAGCCGGCGGGTCAGCAGGAAGGCGGCGACCCCGACGATGTTCTCGATGTTGTGCGCCCCGAGCAGTTGGGTCTGCAGGTCCAGCGTAGCGCCGTCCGGGGCGACCAGGGTGAAGGTCGAGGTCTCGCCGAAGGTGACGTCCTGGCAGTACCACCCCTCTCCGGGCGCGGTGCCGTACCAGACCGGGTCGGCGGCGCAGCCCTCGGCGATGGCGCGCAGGGCGGGGGAGTCGCGGAGCACCACCGTGGCGCGGGGCTCGATCCGGGCCAGCAGGGCGCGGAACGGCGCCTCATATTCCGGATAGGTCGGGAACACATTGAGATGGTCGTGGACCAGCGAGGTCAGAAGCAGGTGGTCCACGTCGTAGAGCATGAACTTCGAGCGCCGATCGGTCTGGCTGACGATGTACTCGTCGCCCTCGAGGATCATCGGGCCTGTGCCCCAGGCGCCGGTCGGGCCGCCGCCGGCGGGGATGGCGCCGATCATGTAGCCGGGGTCCTTGCCGGCCTCGCGCAGGACGTGCGCGAGCAGGGCGGTGCAGCTGGACTTGCCGAAGCTGCCGGCGACGAGGGTGACGTCGCGGTCCTTCGTTTGCTCCGCGATCAGCTGGGGAAAGCCGGTCATCGGCAGCTCGCGGCGGCGGGCCTCGGCGTATTCGGGATTGGCCTCGCCGTGCAGCTTGGCGCTGCCGCCCAGCACCACCAGGTCGATCTCGGGCCCGATGTTCTCGGCCGCCAGGGTGCGGCGGAAGGGGATGCCGAGGGTTTCCAGATAGGTGCTGATCGGCGGGAAGGCCTCTTCGTCGGACCCCCCGATCACGTGGCCGGCGTCGCGCATCATCAGGGCCGTGGCGCTCATCCCGGCGCCGGCGATGCCGATGAAGTGGATGTGGCGGGGCGAGGCGGGGTCCGAGCTCATGGGCGCGGTGTCTCGCCGGAGGCCCAGGATGTCAAATGCAAGGATTGACCCGCCCGGCGGCGCCGCCTTTGATCGGCCGATGCAGTCTTCCCCCGATACGCGCGCCCTCACCCAGGCTGGCGCCCAGGCGCTGGGCCGGGGCGATTTCCCGGCCGCCGCGGAACTGTTCGAGAAGATCGCCGCGGCGGGGCGGGCCGACGGGCCGGTCTGGTTCGGGCTGGCGGTGGCGCGGCGGGGACTTGGCGACGCGGAGGGCAAGCTGGCGGCTTTGGAGCAGCTGCTGGCGCTGGAGCCGCGGCATCTGCGTGGGCTGATCATGAAGGCCGACCACTTCGCCGAGGCCGGCGACGGCCGGGCCGCCGCGGCCTTCTACCGGGCAGCGGTGCGCAGCGCGCCGGAGCCGGCGCGGCTGCCTCCGGAACTGGCGGCCGAGGTCGGGCGAGCGAGGGCGGCGGAAGAGCGCTACGCCGCCGACTACGAGGCCCAGCTGCGACGGGCGATCCCGGACGGGCCCGGGTCGGACCGGTTCGCCGAGTCGATCGACCTGATGCTGGGCCGTAAGCAGATTTTCCTGCAGGAGCCCCGGCACTACTATTTCCCTGGCCTGCCGCAGATCCAGTTCTACGGGCGGGAGCCCTTCCCCTGGCTGGCCGGGCTGGAGGCGGCGACCGGCGACATCCGCGAGGAGCTCAGCGGCCTGCTGGCCGCGGGCGGGGCCTTCGCCCCCTATGTTCAGACCAAGTCGGACCGCCCCTTCGACGACGGGCATGGGATGCGCGACAACCCGGACTGGAGCGCCCTCTACCTGTGGCGGGACGGGGCGCCGGTGGAGGGGGCCGTCGAGCGCTGTCCCCGGACCATGGCGGCCCTGGCGGACCTGCCGCTGTGCCGCATCGAGGGGCGGACGCCGTCCATCCTGTTCTCGCGGCTGGCGCCCGGGGCGAGGATCCCGCCGCACAACGGCTTCATCAACACCCGCCTGATCGGCCACTTGCCGCTGATCGTGCCGCCGGGTTGCGGCTTCCGGGTCGGCAACGACGTCCGCCAGTGGCGCGAGGGCGAGGCCTGGCTGTTCGACGACAGCATCCAGCACGAGGCCTGGAACGACAGCGGCCAGGAGCGGATCATCCTTATCTTCGACATTTGGCGGCCCGAACTCAGTGAGGCCGAGCGGGCGATGGTGCAGGGGCTGTTCGCGGCGGTGGACAGCTATGACGGCGGGCAGGCCCGGGGCTGGGGGGTCTGAGCGCTTGATCGCCTTTCTTGTCGTCCTGGTGCTCGGGATCCTGGCCGGGCTGTCGATCGCCGCGGTGCGCCGCGAGCGCAAGGCCAGGGCCGTCCGGGCCTTCGCCGAGGAGCTCCGCCAGCGGCGCAGGCTTGAGGCGATGTACGTCTCCAAGCTGGACCGCAGCTTCATCGGCTTCCGTTTCAGCGACCGCACCCTGGTGCTCGGCGATGGAAGCATGGAACGGGAGTACCCGTTCTCTGCCATCCGCGACGTCGAGGTGATGCGCGAGGAGACGCCCGACCCCCGCGGCGATCCGGAGAACGGCTGGCTGAAGCGGCTTGCGGTGCGGGTGGCGGTCGACGATCCCGAGCGGCCGGAACACCTCTATCGCATCCTCGACTGGCCTAGCGGACGGGGCCTGCCAAGCGCCGGCGTTCCGGCGCTGGGGATGAACGACCAGGCCGAGCGGGTCCGTGGACAATTGCTGGACGCCATGGCGGCGGGCGCCGCGGCATGACCGACGAAGAGCTGGTCGCCCAGATCCAGGCGCGCACCTTCGCCGGACTGGCGGCGGCCACCAGCCGCGGCTCAGGGCTGACCGCCGACCGCTGGCCGACCCCGTCGGCCTGCTCGATCGCGGCGGTGGGCTTTGCCCTGAGCTGCTGGACCGTCGGGGTGTCGCGCGGCTGGATGAGCCGCGCGCACGGCGTGGCCCTGACGGCCCGGGCCCTGCGCACCCTGGTCGAGGCGCCGCAGGGCGACGCCGCCGAAGGCGTGTCGGGGACGCGGGGCTGGTTCTACCACTTCCTCAACATGGACACCGGCCTGCGGGCCGGGACCTGCGAACTCTCGACCATCGACACGGCGCTGTTGCTGGCCGGCGCCCTGACATCAGCCCGCTTCTTCGACGCCGAGGCGGCCGACGAGGCCGACATCCGGCAGCTGGCGGCGACCATGCTGGCCCGGGTCGACTGGGCCTTCGCCCTGCGGCCTTCCGGGCGGTTCGCGCTCGGCTGGACGCCGGAGGCCGGGTTCATCCCCTATGAGTGGGTCGGCTACAACGAGGCGATGATCCTCTACATCCTGGGCCTGGGGGTGGAGGGATCGCCCGTTCCGGAGGCGGCCTGGGCGGCCTGGTGCGAGGGCTACGACCGCAGCTGGCGGGAGACCCCGGCCCCGCACCTGGGCTTCGGTCCGATGTTCGGCCACCAGTACAGCCATCTGTGGATCGACTTCCGGGGAATCCAGGACGCCTTCATGCGCGGTCGGGGCCTCGACTACTTCGAGAACAGCCGCCGGGCGGTGGCGGCCCAGCAGGCCTACGCCCGCGACAACCCTGGCCGCTGGAACGGCTACGGCGAGGATGTCTGGGGGCTGACGGCCTGCGACGGACCGGGCGAGTTCCGACGGATCATGGGGCTGAGCATCCGGCGGTTCCGGGCCTATGCGGCGCGCGGCGCCCACGACTTCGACGACGGAACCCTCGCGCCGACCGCCGTGGCCGCTTCATTACCCTTCGCGCCGGAGGCGGCGACGGCGGCCTTGCGGCGGATGATCGAGGATCACGGCGCCGCCATCTATGGCCCCCACGGCTTCCAGGACGCCTTCAACCCTTCGGTCGCGCGGGCGCCCCCCGACCATGGCGACATCCGGCCGATGACCGGCTGGGTCGGCCGCGACATGCTGGGCATCGACCAGGGGCCGATCGTGGCGATGATCGAGAACCACCGCAGCGGGCTGATCTGGCGGCTGATGCGCCAGGAGCCGGTCATCCGTCGCGGCCTGCTTCGGGCAGGGTTCGAGGGCGGCTGGCTGGCGGGCGGTTGACGGCCGTCAGGTTCAGGCGGCAGCCGCTGCGCCGCGCCAGGCCTCGGGGAACGGAATCGGCCGCCCGGGCCTTGCGTCCGGGCGATCTGGAGATAATGGCCTGACGCCGATCCAACCCTCACTGTTCGACGATGCGGCCGCGGCCGGGCCACTGGGCTTTCGCTATTGCGCGGACCTGATCAGCGCCGGCGAGGAAGCGGTCCTGGTCGACCGCCTGCAGGCGCTGCCCTTCGCGCCCTTCGCCTTTCACGGCTACTTCGGAAATCGGAGGACCGTCGCCTTCGGCTCGCGCTATGACTTTGGTCGAGAACGCCTCGAGGCGGCGGAGCCGATGCCGGACTTCCTGGCGCCGCTGCGGGAGGCGGTCGCAAAGTTTGCCGGGCTGCCCGCCGCGGCGTTCGACCATGTGCTGGTCACCGAGTACCGGGCTGGCGCGGGTATCGGCTGGCACCGGGACAAGCCGCAGTACGACCAGGTGGCGGGAGTCTCGCTGCTAAGCGGATGCCGCCTCCGTTTTCGGCGCAGGATCAGTGAGGGGTGGCGACGCGCCGCGGCGGAGCTGGCGCCGCGGTCCGCCTACCTGCTGACCGGCGAGGCGCGGCGGGACTGGGAGCACAGCATCGCGCCCATGACGACCCTGCGCTACTCGATCACCTTCAGGACCCGGGCCGGATAGGGACGTGCAGATCCGGACCGGCTTCGTCCTGGGCGGCCGCGGCGGGCGGGCTGTAGGGCGCTCGGGGCGCCCGGTCCACATGTTTCCCGGCAGCGGTCAGGGTGTCGGCGAAGGCGGCGATCTGCCGGCCGTAGACGTCGGCGCGCTCGAGGAAGCCCATGTGGTTGACGCCTTCGATGATCTCCAGCCGGGCGGCCGGTGCGACCGTGGCGATCGTGCGGCTGGCCTCCAGCCTGGTGATCAGGTCGAGGTCGCCGCCGAGGACCAGGGTGGGAACCGACAGCCGCGCGAGTCCCTCCCCGGCGTCCCAGCGGAACATGGCCAGGTTGCCGAGCGCCTGGGCGCCGGGCGGGTTGCGGGTGGCCAGCAGGGTGGTGTGCTCCAGCTGGCTGCGGGTGACGTAGCGGCCGAAGCCGAAGCGGTTGGCCACATGGGCCCAGCCGGAGAGATAGCTCTGCCAGGCCGACAGCCAGGCCAAGGGCTGCAACCAGACCGTCATCCGGAGCATCGGCTCCAGCAGGGGCCAGCGCAGGGCGCGGGCGAGATCGCTCAGCACCATGGTCTGCAGCGGATTGGTATGGGTGGTGTTTAGCAGGACGACGCCCGCCACCTCGCGCCCGAACAAGTCGGGGTGTTCGCGCGCCAGCGTCTGGATGGTCATGCCGCCGATGCTGTGGCCGACCAAGACGACCGGCCGCCCCATGCCCTCGACCAGGCCCCGCAGGTCGGCCGCGAAGGCCGAGAGGCTGATCGACTTCGCGGGACGCGACCGGCCAAGACCCGGCAGGTCCCAGGCGACGATCCGGAACCGCTCGGCCAAGGGCCCGCGAAGACAGTTCCAGATGGTGCTGTCGAGGCCCCAGCCGTGGGTAAGGATCAGCACCGGGCCGGTCTCGGGGCCGGAGGTCTCGACATAGAGGGTCGATCCGCTGGCGCCCGTTACTTCCTGGCCGTCCAGCCGATGGGCCCGGCTGGGCGGTCCGCCGGGCCGCGCCAGCAGCGGAACCACGACGAACCGGCCGAGGAAGGACCAGGCCAGAAGCCCCCCGCCAAGCCAGAGCCGCCAGTCGTCCCGAGCCCTTACCAGGGCGCCGTCCGCGCCCCATACCCACTCTCCCTGGAACCAGCTCCACAGCAGCCAGCCGCCGGTCCCGAGGATGGCGAGGGACAGCAGGGTGAAGGGAATGCGGAGGAGGGTAAGAAAGGGCATGGCGATCCCGGCTTTGCGACGCGGGAGGAGAACCTTTGCGATTCCGGAAGGTTCCCGCCTCTGTGCCGGCTCAACCAGGCGGCCCGTCGACCGGAAAATCCCACCGGTCCGCGGGGCGAAGCGGCCTCGAACACACCGACGCTCAGATGCAGGTCCAGAAGGCGCCGATCTCCGGGTTGCTGCGATGCGAGGAAGAAATGGTGGATGCGACAGGGATTGAACCTGTGACCCCCTCGGTGTGAACGAGGTGCTCTCCCGCTGAGCTACGCATCCATCTCAGGAAGGGACGGGTCTATAGCGACGCCGCTTCGGCGGGGCAAGAGGCGAGGCGGTCGATGGCCGCCTCCAGCTGGTCGAAGTGGCTGATCACCGCGTCGGCGCCGAGATCGGCCACCCCGTCCGGGGCGTAGCCGAAGTCGACGGCAATGACCGGTACGCCGGCCGCCTGGGCGGCCAGGGTGTCATAGGCGGTGTCGCCCAGGTGGATGGCGCGGGCCGGGTCGCCGCCGGCGCGGGCGATGGTGGTGAGCAGGTGGCGCGGGTCGGGCTTGGGGGCCGGGGCCTGGTCGGGGCCAACGACCGCGGCGAACCGACGCGTCATGTCGAGGGCGTCGAGGAGGGCGACGGAGAGGTGGGTCAGCTTGTTGGTGCAGACCGCCAGGGTCGCCCCGCGCGCGGCCAGGGTCTCGAGGGCGGCGAGGCAGCCGTCGAAGGGCCGGGTCTCGTGGGCGATCCGGCCCAGATAGATGGCGATGAACCGCTGGAGCAGGTTGTCGAGCTGGTCGGGGTCCAGCCGGGCGCCGGCGCGCTCGAAGCCGCGCTCGATCAGCCAGCGCGCGCCACGGCCGACGTAGAGCCGCACCTCGCTGTAGGGGACCAGCGGCAGCCCCTCCTCGTCCAGCAGGGTGTTGAGGGCGCCGACCAGGTCCGGGGCGCTGTCGACCAGGGCCCCGTCGAGGTCGAAGACCAGGGTCCAGCCGGCAAGATCTTTGACGTTAGGCATCGGCCCGGGCTTTCGGCTAAACGGCTGGGGAAAGCAATAAGTGTCGGGACGAGTCGATGACCAAGCGAGCCGCCGTGATCATGGCTGCCGGCCAGGGGACGCGGATGAAGTCGCCGCTGCCCAAGGTGCTGCACAAGGTCGGCGGTCGGACCATGCTCGACCGCGCCATCGATGCGGCGCAGGGCGCGGGCGCCGAGCGGGTGGTGGTGGTCTGCGGGACCCACAGCCCCTCGGTGATCGAGCATGTGAAGGCGCGGTTGGGCGAGGCGGCGGTGGCCATCCAGGACCCGCCGATGGGCACGGCGCACGCGGTGCTCTGCGCGCGCGAGGCTCTTGCGGGGTTCGAGGGCGAGGTGCTGGTCGCCAACGCCGACTGCCCGCTGCTGACCGCCGCCGACCTGGAGCCGCTGTTCGGCCAGGGGCAGCTGACCATGCTGGCCTTCGAGCCGGCCGACCCGGCCCTCTACGGCCGGATGATCCAGGACGCCGATGGGCGGCTGCTGCGCATCGTCGAGGCCCGCGACGCGACGCCGGAAGAGCGGGCCGTGGGCCGCTGCTACAGCGGCATGCTGGTGGGCCAGGCCGGGCCGCTGTTCGGCTGGCTGGCCCGGGTCGACAACGACAACGTCAAGTCCGAGTACTACATCACCAGCATCGTCGGCCTGGCCAATGCCGACGGCGTGCGGGTCGAGGTGGCGCTGGCCTCCGAGCTGGCGGTCATGGGGGCCGACGACCAGGCCGGCGTGGCCCGGGCCGAGGCCTTCTGGCAGCAGCGCCGGCGCGGCGAACTCCTGGCCGAGGGCGTGTCGATGATGGCCCCGGAGACGGTCTGGCTGTCCTGGGACACCCAGATTGCGGGGGGCGCGGTGATCGAACCGAACGTGGTGTTCGGACCCAAGGTGACGGTGGAGTCCGGGGCGGTGATCCGGGCCTTCAGCCACCTGGAGGGCGCGGTGGTCCGCGCCGGCGCCATCGTCGGGCCCTATGCCCGCCTGCGTCCGGGCGCCGACATCGGCGAGGGCGCCCACATCGGCAACTTCGTCGAGGTCAAGAAGGTGAAGGTCGGGGCCGGCGCCAAGGCCAATCACCTGGCCTATCTCGGCGACGGCACGGTCGGGGCGAAGGCCAACATCGGGGCCGGGACCATCTTCTGCAACTACGACGGCTTCGACAAATACGATACGCATGTGGGGGAGGGGGCCTTCATCGGCTCCAATTCCTCGCTGGTCGCGCCGGTGACCGTCGGGGCGGGGGCGATGACGGGATCGGGGTCGGTGATCACCCGGGACGTGCCGGACGATGCGCTGGGCCTGACCCGGCCGGAACAGGTCAACAAGGACGGTTGGTCGGCGCGGTTCCGAGCCGCCAAGCTGAAGGCGAAGGGCAAGGCATGAGGCGTATTCTTCTCGTCCCGCCCCTATCGGGTCTGAGGGGACCTAGATGACCGCTGACGCCCAGAAGCAAGCGGCCGGGGAAGCCGCCGCCGGGCTGGTCGAGGCGGGGATGGTGGTGGGCCTCGGGACCGGCTCGACCGCCGCCTGGTTCGTCAAGGCGCTGGCGGCCCGGGGGCTCGACATCAGGGGCGTCCCGACCTCCGACGCCACCGCCGACCTGGCGCGGGACCTGGGGATCGCCATCGTGGGCCTCGACGACGTCAAGCGGGTGGACCTCACGGTCGACGGGGCCGACGAGATTGGGCCGGGGCTGTCGCTGATCAAGGGCGGCGGGGCGGCGCTGCTGCGCGAGAAGCTGGTCTGGGAGGCGTCGAAGTCCTGCGTCGTCATAGCCGACGCCGCCAAGCGCGTGGAAACGCTGGGGAAGTTCGCACTCCCCATCGAGGTCACGGCCTTCGGGCACAA
>DASPLD010000299.1:0-18186 GCA_035627755.1 Caulobacter sp.
TTCGGCCGGCAGGCGGTCTGTAGACGCTCCATGGCCAGCACCGCCCGGGTCGCCACATCGGCATCGTCGAAGGTCACGACCAGCTTGGCCTCGGTCGGGGCGCGAACGATCCAGACCCTGGCGCCGTCGCCAATGCGGCCAAGCTCGATCCGCCGCACCGACCGCCAGTCGATCAGCCGCGCGACCTCGCCGCTGCGTAGCCGGCTTTCGCAGCCTTCGCCGGCCATCGCCTCGATCCAGATCGGGACCCGCACCGGCCGATAGACCGCCGCCTTGCCGTTGTAGAGATCGCTCTCCAGCTCGGCGGCCCGGCCGGGAGCGAAGGCCCTCTGCAGGATGGCGTGGTCGTCCGCCGGCGCCGCCCCGCCGAGCAGCGCCGCTGCCAGAACCATCCCCGTCCGCTTCAAAGCCTCGCCTCCTGTATCGCCATAAGGTACCTCGACCGCATGGAATGGGAAGACGAAGCCTACATCCTCGCCGCCCGACCGCATGGCGAGACCGGGGCCATCGTCGAACTGCTGACGCAGGCCCATGGCCGCCAGGCCGCCCACGTCTCAGGCGGCGCCTCCCGCCGCCTGAAGTCGCTCCTGCAGCCCGGGGCCAAGGTGATCGCCAGCTATCGCGCCCGCGTCGAGGGCCAGCTCGGCGGAGCGACCCTGGAGCCGATCGGGGAGGGGCCTTCGGAGCTGTTCGACGATCCCATGGCTCTCAGCGGCCTGGCCGCCGCCGCCGCCGTGGCCGGCGGGGCCCTGCCGGAACGCGAGCCCCATCCGGGGGCCTTCCATGCCTTCGACGCCCTGATTGGGGCCTTAAGCCATCCCGACGTCTGGCCGGCCATCTTCGTGCGTTTCGAGATGGGCCTGCTGCAGGAGCTGGGCTTCGGCCTCGACTTCACCAAATGCGCCGCCACCGGCGTCACCGAGGAGCTGATCTGGGTCAGCCCCCGCACCGGCCGCGCCGTGTCCCGCCAGGCCGGCGAACCCTACGCCGGCCGCCTGCTGCCCTTGCCCGCCTTCCTGGTATCCCCGCGCGGCAGGCTCGCCGAGGGCGACATTCGCGCCGGCTTCGACCTCACCGGCCACTTTCTAGAACAGTTCGTCTTCGGCCCGCTCAACAAGCCGCTGCCGCCGGCTAGGGTCTGGCTGCTGGAGCGGCTATCGGACGCCGGGCGGCTCTGAGGGGCGCGCTCCCCTTCGCGATCCCCACCGCCTATAACCATCCCAGTTGATTCTGGACTGACATGACCCTCCACACCCCCCCGCCGGGCGACGGCGACCGCATCCTCGACGAGCCGCTGACCGAGGCCCTGTCGCGGCGCTACCTGGCCTACGCCCTCTCGACCATCACTGGCCGCGCGCTGCCGGACGTCCGTGACGGGCTCAAGCCCGTCCATCGCCGTCTGCTCTACGCCCTGCACGAGATGCGGCTGAACCCGACCGCGGCCGCCCGCAAGTGCGCCAAGGTGGTCGGGGAGGTGATGGGCAATTTCCACCCGCACGGCGACCAGGCGATCTACGACGCCCTGGTCCGCCTCGCCCAGTCGTTCAGCCAGCGCTATCCGCTGGTCGACGGCCAGGGCAATTTCGGCAACATCGACGGCGATAACGCCGCGGCGATGCGGTACACCGAATGCCGGATGACGCAGGCCGCCAGCCTGTTGCTCGACGGCCTCGACGAGAACGCGGTCGACTTCAAGCCCACCTACGACGGCCAGGACGAGGAGCCTGTCGTTCTCCCCGCCGGCTTCCCCAACTTGCTGGCCAACGGCTCCAGCGGCATCGCCGTCGGCATGGCCACCTCCATCCCGCCGCACAACGCCGGCGAGCTGATCGACGCCTGCCTGCTGCTCCTCCAGCGTCCGGAAGCCACCACCGCCGACCTCATGGAACGCGTGAAGGGCCCCGACTTCCCGACCGGCGGCATCATCGTCGAGCCCCAGGCCAGCCTGCTGGAAACCTTCGAGACCGGCCGCGGCGGCGTGCGCCTGCGCGCCCGTTGGACCAAGGAAGAGACCGGCCGCGGCGGCTATGTGATCGTGGTCACCGAGATCCCCTACCAGGTGAAGAAGGCCGAGCTGGTCGAACAGCTGGCCGAGCTGATCGAGGCCAAGAAGGCGCCCCTGCTCGGCGACGTGCGGGACGAGAGCGCCGAGGACGTGCGGCTGGTCCTCGAGCCCAAGAGCCGCAACGTGGAGGCGGAAGTCCTGATGGAGAGCCTGTTCAAGCTCTCGGACCTGGAGACCCGCTTCCCGGTCAACATGAACGTCCTCGACGCCCGCGGCACGCCGGGCGTCCTGGGCCTCAAGGCCATCCTCAAGGCCTTCCTCGACCACCGGCGCGAGGTGCTGGTCCGCCGGGCCCGCTTCCGGCTGGAGAAGATCGAGGCCCGGCTGCACGTCCTCGACGGCCTGCTGATCGCCTACCTCAACCTCGACGAGGTGATCCGGATCGTGCGCTACGAGGACGAGCCGAAGGCCAGGCTGATCGCCGCCTTCGACCTTTCGGAGATCCAGGCCGACGCCATCCTCAACACCCGCCTGCGCCAGCTGGCCCGGCTCGAAGAGATGGAGATCCGCCGCGAACACGCTGAACTCGCGGAGGAAAGGGACGGCATCATCACCATGCTGGCGTCCGAGGCCCAGCAGTGGAAGCTGGTCGCCGCGGGCCTCGCCGACATGCGGGCGGTGGTCGGGGTCGGCACCGAGGTCGGCCGCCGCCGCAGCGACTTCGCCGAGGCGCCCTCCATCGACGTGGACAGCGCCTCCGAGGCCTTCATTCCCCGGGAACCGATCACCGTCATCCTGTCGGACAAGGGCTGGATCCGCGCCGCCAAGGGCCGGGTGGACGATCCCTCCGAACTCAAGTTCAAGGAGGGCGACAAGCTCGGCTTCCTGGTTCCGGCCGAGACCACCGACAAGCTGCTGATCTTCGCCTCCGATGGCCGCTTCTTCACCGTCGAATGCAGCAAGCTGCCCTCGGCGCGGGGCCACGGCGAGCCGCTGCGGCTGATGGTCGACCTCGACGATAAGGTGAAGATCATCGACGTCTTCCCCCATAAGGCCGGCCGAAAGCGCGTCCTGGCCTCCAAGGAGGGCTATGGCTTCATCATGCCTGAGGACGAGGCCCTGGCCTTCCGACGGGCCGGCAAGCAGGTCCTCAACGGCACGGCCGTTGTGTCGCTCGAGGTGACCGGCGACCAGATGGCGGTGATCGGCGACAACGGCAAGATTCTGATCTATCCGCTTGAGGAGCTTCCGGAAATGCCGCGTGGCAAGGGCGTAAAGCTGCAGTCCTACCGCGAGGGCGGCCTGCGCGACGCCATGGTCTTCAACGCCGAGAGCGGCGGCTTCTGGATCGACGCGGCGGGCCGCACCCGCGAGTGGGCCGACTGGAAGGACTGGGCCGGCAAGCGCGCCGCCGCCGGCAAGCTGGCCCCCAAGGGCTTCCCGACCAGCAAACGGTTCCGGCCACGGTAGTCAGGATGGACGGTGACCGTCATCCGGCTCCGCCGGAAGACAGTCACCGTTGAACTCACCCCCCCACCAACCGGCTCATCGCCTCCAGATATCGGGCGAACGCCGCCCGGCCCTCCGGGGTGATCCGCGCCTGGGTCAGCGGCTTCACCCCCACGAAGCTCTTCTCGATGCCGATGTAGCCGGCCTCCTGGAGCTTCTTCAGATGGATCGACAGGTTGCCCTGGGTCGCTTCCAGCACGGTCTTCAGCTCGGTGAAATCGGCGACCTCGGCGTCGGCGAGGTAGGCCATGATCCCCAGCCGCAGGCGGCCGTGGATGACCTCGTCGATGCCGCCGATGTCGAACTTCGGCATCAGTCGGCCTTTCCCCGCGCCATGGCCACGCCGGGCAGCATCATGAACAGGAACAGGGCCAGGCCGCAGATCAGCAGGTAGGCCGGCTGGCCGCGGGTCAGGCCCATGAGGCCGGCGCTGACCATCCAGCCGAGCGCCGTGCCCAGCATCCACAGCCGCCGGCGCAGCTGCCAGGCGGCGAACCAGGCCCCGCCGAGCACCGCGAACACCACCGCCGGATAGAAAAGCCAGACCTTGAAATCGCCCGACTGGATCGCCGGCGGCAGGAAGATGACCAGCAGCACCAGGTTGATCAGCCCGCTGGTGTTGAAGATGGCGTCGACGGCCCGTCCGGTCGTGCCCTGCGGCTTGATCGCCCTGCCGCCGCGAACAATGGCCACGGTCATATAGACCAGGAACAGCACCGTCGGCCCGAACATCGCCGCCAGCGTGACGGGTCCGGGGAACTCGACGCCCAGGATCTGCGCGCCGTGGAACAGGCACTGCAGGCCGTAGAGCAGGCCGCCGACCGCGAACAGCCGCCCGGCGAACCGCCAGACCTCGCCGCCGCTGTCGGTCCCGAGCAGGGTCTTGAGATAGGCGAGGTCCTCTCGCGCGCTGTGGGAGTCGGTCATCAGGCGATTCCTTCCTGGGCCAGGGCTTGAGGCTTCGCACGCCACGGGATGCGGCGTCCATTGAGCAGCCGGCCGATGAAGCTGTGGCGGACCAGCAGCTCGTAGGTGATCAGGGCCGGCGCCATCGTCCCGGCGATGATCAAGGCGTACTTGGCCTCCCAGGCCAGGGGAACGTCGCGGATGGCGACCTGCAAGGCCATCAGGATCGGCAGGTGGACGATATAGATCCAGTAGCTGGCGTCGGCGAGATAGCGGCGGACCGGGCTGTGGCCGGACAGGAACCGCACCGCCGCCCCGACCAGGCCGAAGGCCCAGCTCCAGATGGCCAGCGCATAGACGATGGCGAAGGCGGCGCGCATCCACTCCACCTCCATGGGGGCGGCGATCGAGGCCTTGGGCAGCATAGCAAGGGCGATCACCGTGAGGATCACTGCCGAGGCCAGGTGGGTGAACCAGTGCCGCGCGAGACTCAGGACCAAGCCCTCCTGGCGATGGATCAGCCAGCCGAGACCGAACGCCAGGCCATAGGCCGTGGCCGCCATGGCGTTGGGGATGAGGCCGGTGTCAGGCGTCTGGATGCCGATCCAGGGCAGCCAGGTCGGCGTCAGCCAGAAGACCAGGGCGATCGGCGCCGCCAGGACGACCGGTCCGACCGACCAGCGCACCAGGGCCGCCACGAGGCGATCGGCCAGTCGGCCCAAGTGTCCCTGGCGATCGACCAGCCGGCCAAGGGTTCGTAGAAACACCATCCCAGCGTAGCAGAGCAGCAGCACCCAAAGGAACCACAGGTGAAGCAGCGGGAAGGTGGAGACAGTCAGCGGCGGCTGCTTGGGCGGATCCTTCGGCAGGGCGCCGTAGGCGTCGATGGTCGACCAGATCAGCACCGCAACGAATCCGCCCATCACCACCGGCCAGAACATCGCCAGCGGCGCCGCGATCCGCCGCGCCCGGTCGACAACGAAGGCCCTCAGCCCGCGGCGCTCCAGGAGCATGCGGCCGAAGAAGCCGGCGATCAGGAAGAAGACCGTCAGGCGGAACATGTGCAGGGTGAAGAACACCACTGCCATCGCTGGGGACCGCTGCTCGTCCATCACGATCCAGGCCTGGGGGCCGGGCAGAAAGGAGAGGGTGGCGTGGAAGGCCACCCCCAGCAGCAGGGCGAAGCCGCGCACGGCGTCTAGGGCGTGGAGGCGGTCGGGAGAGGTGTCGGTCATCGCTCTTGATCCAGGGCGCGGCCATCCGCCGCTCATGCGTCTCATAGCAGACAAGTTTGAAATGTAAACATGTCTAGCGTTGCCTGTTGGCCTTGCCGCGAGCGGGACGGCCGTTAGTCTTTCGGGAAAACCAAAACCGGGCAGGGGACAGGGACCATGGGCTGGAAGAGATCGACGCTGACGGCCTTGGCCGCCGGCCTGCTGCTGGTCGGCCCGCTGGCGGCTCCGGTGGGGGCGCAGGGCAAGGCCGCCGTCCTGGCGCCGGCCAAGCCCGAAGCGCTGGGATTCTCCGCCGAGCGCCTGGCGAAGATGGACACGGCCATGAAGGCCCTGGTCGACCGCGGCGCCGTGCCCGGCGTGGTCACCTACGTCGCCCGGCACGGCCGGACGGCTCACTACAGCATCTACGGCAAGGCCGACCTGGCGACCGGGGCGCCGCTGCGCGAGGACACCATCTTCCGCATGTACAGCCAGACCAAGCCGGTCACCGGCGTGGCGATGATGATCCTCTACGAGGAGGGCCTCTGGAAGCTCGACGACCCGGTCACCAGGCATGTGCCGGAGTTCAAGAACCTCAAGGTGTTCAAGGGACTCGACGCGAAAGGTCAGATGATCCTGGAGCCTGTGGCCCGGGACGCCACGATGCGGGAACTGATGGCCCACACCGCCGGCTTCGCCTACGGGCTGGTCACCGACAACCCGGTCGACAAGGCCTATCGCGAGTCCGGCCTGCTTGGCGCGAAGAGCCTGCAGGGAATGGTCGAGGAGACCGCCCGCCTGCCGCTGGCCCAGCAGCCGGGAGAGGGCTGGCGCTATTCCATCGCGGTCGACATCCAGGGCCACATCGTCGAGAAGCTGTCCGGCCAGTCGCTGCCCGACTTCATGCAATCGCGGATCTTCGGCCCCCTCGGCATGAAGGACACCGCCTTCTGGATTCCGGAGGCCAAGCGCGCCCGCAACGCCACCCTCTACGCGCTCGACCGTGAGAAGGGCATCATGCCGGCCGAAGGCGACTGGCTGCTGGACATCGACAGGCCGCCGACCGCCGCGAACGGCGGCGGCGGACTGGTCTCCACCGTCGCCGACTACGCGCGCTTCGCCCAGATGCTGCTGAATGGCGGCCAGCTCGACGGGGCGCGGATCCTGTCGCCCTCGACGATCCGGCTGATGGCCAGCAACCACGTCACCGAGGCCCAGCTGGCCAAGCGGCCGCTCGGCCCCGGCGTCGGGTTCGGCCTCGATTTCGCGGTGATCATGGACCCCGTCCTGGCCGGGACCTCGGCGGGCAAGGGCAGCTTCAGCTGGGGCGGGGCGGCCGGCACCTGGTTCTGGGTGGACCCGGAGAACGACCTCTTCGTCATGGGCATGATCCAGGTGCTCGGCGGCGGCCAGGCCTACCGGCTGGACGAACTCAGCCGGCAGTTCGTCTACGCGGCCCTGGTGGATCCGTCGAAATGACCGTCGAGGACATGGAGCGGGAACGGCTGCTGCGGCCCTACCTCCGGCCGGACGAGCGGCTTGTGTGGACGGGGCAGCCCCAGCCGGGCCTGGTGCTGACCGGGCAGGACATCTTCCTGATTCCGTTCAGCCTGCTCTGGGGCGGTTTTGTGCTGTTCTGGGAGGCGACGGTGCTGGCGTCCGGCGGCCCATCGGTCATGGCGCTGTTCGGCGTCCCGTTCGTGCTCATCGGCCTGTTCATGATTTTTGGCCGCTTTCTGGTCGACGCCGTGATCCGGCGCGGGATGGTCTATGGCCTGACAGATCGCCGCGCCATCGTATTGCGGCGCACATTCGGCGAGTCGGTCTCGACGACGGCCCTCAGCGACGATATCGGCCTCGACCGCCATGGACCTAGGCACGGTCCGGTTCGGGCCCCAAGCCTCCATGTTCAGCTTCGGCGCAAGCATGGGCTGGAGCATCTGGATCCCCAGTCTGTCGCAGGTTCCCTGTTTCCTTCGCATCCCTGACGCCGAGCGAGTCTACGCCCTGGCCACCCGGCGCTGATCTCCTGGTGAGGCGATCCGGCTTCGGCTACCGTCGCGCGTCATCGGGAGAGCGGCCATGGAACTGATCATCGTCCTCGTCATCCTGGGCGTCCTCGCCCTGATCGCCGTGGGGATCTACAACCGGCTGGTGGCGCTGAACGCCCGGGCCGACCAGGCCTTCGCCGATATCGACGTGCAGCTGAAGCAGCGCCACGACCTGGTCCCCAACCTTGTCGAGACGGTGAAGGGCTACGCCGCCCACGAGCGCGGCACGCTGGAGGCGGTCATCGCCGCCCGCAACAGCGCCGCCAGCGCGACGGCCGTCGACGACAAGGTCCAGGCCGAGACGGCGCTGACCGGGGCCCTGCGGCAGCTGTTCGCCCTGTCGGAGGCCTATCCGGACCTCAAGGCCAACCAGAACTTCCTCAGCCTGCAGGCCGAGCTGGGCGACCTGGAAAACAAGCTGGCCGCCGCCCGCCGCTTCTTCAACAACGCGGTGACCGAGTTCAACGCCGCCCGACGCGCCTTTCCGGCCGTGCTGTTCGCCGGTCTGTTCGGGTTCGGCAAGGACCGCACCCTCTATGATGTCGGCGGCGACAGCCGCGCGGCCATGGACGCCGCGGCCCCGTCCGTGAAGTTCTAGCCCCATGGGGCCCGTCGGCCTCTACACCCACATCCAGGCCAACAATTTCCGCTCGGCCCTGCTGCTGCTCGGCTTCCCGGTGCTGCTGACCGGCCTCGTCTGGGCCCTGACGGTCGGACTGTTGGGAGCCGGCTTCCTGCCTTCGACCGGCTCTGTCCCGGGCGACTTGGCCCGCGCCACCCGGCTTCTGGTCGTCTCCCTGCCCCTGGCGGTGGTCGTCTCCCTCGTCTGGTTCGCCATCGCCTACTTTGCCAACCAGACCATCATCGACCTGGCCACGGGGGCGCGGCCAGTTCAGAGAGAAGATGAACCTGAGTTGTATAACCTTCTGGAAAACCTTGCGATTTCCAGGGGTATGACGACGCCGACCCTGCGCATCATCGAGAGCGACGCCCTCAACGCCTACGCCACCGGCCTCCACGAGAAACAGTACAGCATCACCGTCACCCGCGGCCTTATGCAGGCCCTCGACCGCGGCGAACTCGAGGCCGTCCTGGCCCATGAGCTGACCCATGTGATCAACCGCGACTGCCGCACCATGGTCATCGCCGCCGTGTTCGCCGGCATCATCACCCTGCTGGCCGAGGTGATGTTCCGGGCCATGCGGTTCGGCGCCATCGGCTCGCGGGCGGGCCGCAACAAGGGCGCTGGCCTGCTGCTGCTGATCGCCTTCGCGGCGGGAGCCATCGGCTATCTGCTGGCGATCGTCATTCGGCTGGCCCTGTCCCGCAGCCGCGAATTCGTCGCCGACGCCGGCTCGGTCGAGTTGACCAAGAACCCGGATGCGATGATCTCCGCCCTGCGCAAGATCAGCGGCCGGGCCCACATCGCCGCCCCCGATTCGGTCCGCGCCATGTTCCTCGACGACGGCAAGGCCGACACGATGGACCTGTTCGCCACCCACCCGCCGATCGAGAAGCGCATCGAGGCCTTGGTCCGGTATGCTGGCGGGCGGGATATGCCGGTGCGGGATCCGGCGGACGCGTCGGGTCCCTGGGGCTGAAGTCATCCCGGCCGTAGCGCAGCGAAGAGCCGGGACCCAGGAGTGACGGAACTCGCTATCGCAGCTTCGATGTCGCGCTTGAGGCCCTGGGTCCCGGCTCTCCGCGCTGTGCGCTCCGGCCGGGATGACGGGGCTAGGCGGGCCGTTGTGGCTCTTTGCGCCCCAGCTTCGGCTGGCCCGGCCCCTTCGCTGCCCGGTTGGCTTCCAGCACCGCCTCGGCCCGGGCGATCTCCCTGGCCGAGATCAGCCCCCAGCCGCTGGGCCGCAGGATCTCCAGGGGGGAGAACCGCACCTTGTAGGTCATCTTCTCGCTGCCCGGCACCCAGTAGCCCAGATAGACGTGGGGCAGCTCGTTCATCGCCGCCTGGATCAGGTTGTCGAGCACGATGAAGGTGCCCAGGCTCCGGCGCGCGAGCGACGGGTCGTAGAAGCTGTAGACCAGGCTTAAGCCATCCCCCATCACGTCGATCAGAACACAGGCCAGCAGGTCGCCGGGCCCGCGGTCCTTCGACCGGGTGCGGTATTCGACGATGTGGGTGCGGACGGTGGTGTCCTCGACCATCGCCACATAGTCGGGCCAGGTCATCTCCGCCATGCCGCCGTCGGCGTGGCGGGTCAGCAGGTAGCGGCGCAGCAGGTCGAACTGCTCGGTCGTCGCCTCGGCCTCGACCACATGGCGACGCAGGTCCTCGTTGCGGGCCAGCACCTTCCGCTCCGAGCGGCTGAAGATGTAGTCCTTCACTGGAATCCGGGCCGAGGTGCAGGAGGAACAGGCCTCGCAGGCCGGCCGGTAGGCGATGTTCTGGCTGCGGCGGAAGCCGCTCTGGGTCAGGCTGTCGTTGATCGCCGCCCCGTCGGCCTGGGGCAGGTGGGCGAACACCTTCCGCTCCTCGCGGCCGGGCAGATACGGGCAGGGCGACGCCGCGGTGAGGAAAAACCGCATCCTTCCCGACGTTGGAAAATGCTGCGTCACTCTACACTCGCCCACCCTTCGGCGCCTTCGCCCCTGACACCGATTAGGGGCCATGGGATGAAACTCCGCAAGAGGCTGTGGGGTCGCATCATTCGTCTGGCGGCAGGACGGGCGCTTCCCGCAACAGGATGATCGAGATCCGCCGGTTGCCGGCCAGGGTGGGATCGTCCGGATAGAGCGGGTCGGAGTTGGCCTTGCCCGAAACCTGGTAGATCCGATCGGGATCGACGCCGGCCCCCTGCAGAATCTGGCGCGCCTGGTCGGCCCGGGCCGCCGACAGCGACCAGTCGCCGCCTGACCGCGAGCCATCGCTGTTGGCGCTGGTGTGGCCGGAGATGCTCACCCGATTGGGCAGGCGATCGACGATCTTCGCCACCGCCCGCAACAGGATGCGCGCTCTGTCGTTGGGGACCGCAAGGCCCTCCTTGAACATCGACCGGCCTTCCTGGTCGACCAGTTGGATGCGCAGGCCCTCGGGCGTCTGGTCGATGATGATCTGTTTTGACAGCTCGGCCAGTTCCGGCATGTCCTGCAGCGACTGGCGCAGGCTCATCGCGGCGGAGGCGAAGGCGTCGTTTTCGCGCTTCTCGATCTCCTTGCGCAGGGCCTCCTCGCTGGCGGCCTCCAGGCTGGTGGCGCCGCTCTGGGGCTCGTTCTTTTCCGACGGTTTCGATTCTGGGTTCTGGTCCTGGACGATATCCATCGATCCGCTGGACTTCGAGCCGTCCTCCCCAAGCGCCGTGCCGCCCAGGATACCGCCCGACCCGCTGGTCGTCTCGGAGACGGAGGCCGGGGCGAAGTACTCGGCGATCCCGTTCTTCTGCTCGGGGGAGGTGGTGTTGATCAGCCACATCAGCAGGAAGAAGGCCATCATGGCGGTGACGAAGTCGGCATAGGCCACCTTCCAGGCGCCGCCGTGGTGACCCCCGCCGGAAACCTTCTTCACCTTCTTGATGAGGATCGGCCGGTCGCCCCCGATCGCCATGCTGCAAGCCCCTTAACCGTAGTCTCCGCAAGGTCGCCGCCCGGCGTTAAGATGGCGTTTCCTTTCTTCCCTCCCCAGGATTCGACAGAGCATGAAAGTTGCCTTCATCGGCCTCGGCGTCATGGGCTTTCCGATGGCCGGCCACCTGGCCCGCGCCGGCCACGAAGTCAGCGTCTTCAACCGCTCGCCGGACAAGGCCCGCCGCTGGGCGGAGGCCCATGGCGGCCGGGCAGGGGAGACCCTCGCCGACACGGTCCGCAGCGCCGAACTGGTCGCCCTCTGCGTCGGCAACGACGAGGACGTGCGCGAGGTGGTCGGCGCCATCCTCGATTCCATGGCCGACGGCGGCATAGTGGCCGACCACACCACAACCTCCGCAAGGCTGGCGCGGGAGATGGCGGACCTCTGCCAGGCGTCCGGGCGGATCTTCCTCGACGCCCCAGTCAGCGGCGGCCAGGCGGGGGCGGAGAACGGTCAGCTTACCATCATGGTCGGCGGCGACGAGGCGGCGCTCGCCCGCGCAGAGCCGGTGATCGGGGCCTATGCCAAGGCCATCAAGCGCATCGGCGGCCCCGGCCACGGCCAGCTGGCGAAGATGGCCAATCAGATCTGCATCGCCGGCGTGGTCCAGGGCCTCGCCGAGGCGGTCCATTTCTGCGACCGCGCCGGGGTCGACCCGACCGCGGTGTTCGACGCCATCAGCAAGGGCGCCGCCCAGTCCTGGCAGATGGACAACCGCTGGGCGACGATGGTCCAGGGAAAGTTCGACTTCGGCTTCGCGGTCGACTGGATGCGCAAGGACCTCGGCCTGGTGCTCGAGGAGGCGGCCGACAAGGGCGCGCGGCTCGACATGACGAAGCTGGTCGACGGCTACTACGCCGAGGTGCAGGCCCTGGGCGGCGCCCGGTGGGACACCTCGAGCCTGGTGGCGCGGCTGAAGTGATTTCCCGCCCCGAACGGAGGGGCGATCCCGTATGACCAACCGCACCTTCTCCGTCATCCCGGAAGGCCGCGAAGCGGGCTATCCGGGACCCAGGGGATGCGGGACCTTCCTATCGAACACAGCGTTGCGGCCGGCGCGCTGCAACCCCTGGGTCCCGGATAAGCGCTCCGCGCTTTCCGGGATGACGGGGGTTTTACGAGACTCAGAGGTTATCTTCCCCGGAAGTTCATGACGTCCGACGACTAACCCAGCAGCCGCGCCCGCACCGCCGGCTCCATCGCTGTCCAGTCGTCGGCCCAATGGTGTTTCTCCGGGATGATCGGGGCGTAGGACCGCAGCCGCTCGTCCGCCACCATCTGGAACCGGGCCACGGCCGGCGCCGACTCGGCCACCGATTCCAGGTTGGGCAGCAGGTCGTCGATGAAGCCCACCGGCCCGCTCGTCCGCGCCGCCAGGTCCCGCACGATCGGCCCCTTCAGGCCCGAATTGATGATCATCGGATAGTCGAGCCCGTGCGTCGTCAGCCAGCCCATCCGGGCTCTCCGCCCATGGTCCGGCGCATTGGTCAGGATCACCACGCTCATCTCGGCAGCCAGCCGCTCCAGCGCCGCCGCCGCGCCCTCGACCGGCTCCAGGTCGTCGGCTCCGTGCGCGAAGAAGTCGTCGAACAGCTGCCTGCCGGTCAGCATGTCGATGCAGGCGTCCTCGCCGCACCGGTAGATGTTCTGGAACAAAGCGAACCGGTCGATCCGCATCTCGTAGCCCTGCCGCGCCACGAAGGTCCCAAAACCCTTCATGAAGTGGGCCAGCACCTCGTCGACGTCCACGATCAGCAGCGGCCGGTCCGGGTCTACCGGCACAGCCATCGCGGCTTCCGCGGGCGTCAGGGTTTCCAGGCTCGTCACGATTAGCTCAGGCTTAAGGATATTCGTGGCATCTGGCTGCAAGGAAATCGGCTCAGGTGAGTCTGTCTCCGCACATTCCGTTCCGGGGTTCCAACGCTTGATGGCGAAGAAGGTCCTCATCGTCGAGGATAACGAGCTCAACATGAAGCTCTTCCACGACCTTCTCGACGCGCAGGGGTACGAAACCCTTCAGACGCGCGAGGGCCTGTCGGCCCTGTCCCTGGCCCGCGAACACAAGCCCGACCTTATCCTGATGGACATCCAGCTGCCGGAGATCTCCGGCCTGGAAGTCACCAAATGGCTCAAGGAAGACGACGATCTGGCCCACATTCCGGTCGTGGCCGTGACGGCGTTCGCCATGAAGGGCGACGAGGAACGTATTCGCGAAGGCGGCTGTGAGGCCTATATCTCCAAGCCGATCTCGGTGTCCCACTTCCTGGACACCATCCGGCGCTTCCTGGGGTAGGCCGATGAGTGCGCGCATTCTGGTGGTCGACGACATCGAGGCCAACGTCCGCCTGCTCGAGGCGAAGCTGACGGCAGAGTACTACGATGTCCTGACCGCCTGCGACGGGCCCACGGCCCTGGCGATCGCCGCCGACGAGAAGCCGGACATCGTCCTGCTCGACGTGATGATGCCGGGCATGGACGGCTTCCAGGTCTGCAAGCGGCTGAAGGAGGACCCGGAGACCCGACACATCCCCGTGGTGCTGGTCACCGCGCTGGACGGCCGTTCCGACCGCATTGAGGGACTGGAGGCCGGCGCCGACGAGTTCCTGACCAAGCCGATCGACGATGTCATGCTGTTTGCCCGGGTGCGCAGCCTGACTCGCCTGAAACTCGTCATCGACGAGCTGCGCCAGCGCGAGGAGTCGGGCCGCCGCATGGGCGTCATTGCCGGCGCCGCCTCGCGCCTGGGCGGGTCCGGCGGCCGCATCCTGATCGTCGACGACAACGAGCGGCAGTCCCAGCGGATCGCGGCCGAACTGGCCATCGACCACCGCCCGGTGGTCGAGACCGACTACGACAAGGCCCTGGCCACCGCGCGGGGGCCGGTCGACATGGTCATCGTCAACGCCGCCGCCAAGTCCTTCGACGGCCTGCGCCTCTGCGCCGGCCTGCGGTCAGACGAGGCCAGCCGCAACCTCCCGGTCCTGGTCATCGTCGACCCCGACGACCGTCCGCGCCTGGTCAAGGCGCTCGAGATCGGCGTCAACGACATCCTCTCCCGCCCCATCGATCCGCAGGAGCTGTCCGCCCGGACCCGCACCCAGATCAAGCGCAAGCGCTACACCGACTTCCTGCGCCAGAACCTCGACCATTCCCTGGAGCTGGCGGTCACCGACCAACTCACCGGGCTGCACAACCGCCGTTACATGGAGGGCCAGCTCAACGCCCTCGTGAAGCGGGCGGGCATGGGGGGCGACCCGGTCGCCGCCCTGATGATCGACATCGACCACTTCAAGAAGATCAACGACAGCTTCGGCCACGATGTCGGCGACGAGGTGCTGCGCGAGTTTGCCGTGCGGCTGGCCTCCAATGTCCGGGCCGTCGACCTGCCCTGCCGCTACGGCGGCGAGGAGTTCACGGTGATCATGCCCGACACCCGCCTGGCCGACGCGGAGCGAATCGCCGAGCGGATCCGGCTGCACGTCGCCGGCTCCCCGTTCCGGGTGGCCGGAGGCACCGAACTGCTGACCGTCACCATCTCGATCGGTGTCGCCAGCACGGTCGCCGACCTGGACACCCCCGAGACGCTGCTCAAGCGCGCGGACGGCGCCGTCTACGAGGCCAAGCACGCCGGCCGCAATCGCGTGGTCGCCCGCGCCGCCTGAGCAGACGGCCACCCGCCAACCGTCCACAAATCTTTGGCCCCAATCCGGGGAAGGAAGACTGTATTTCTTACAGCTGTGGGCTAAGAGACTCGCGGGGGGTGTTCACGTGTTGCTTTTGTATTGAGCGTACACGGGTTTGTGAGGGCGACGTCGATGGAAAGCCGCACCCACTCCGCCTGGATTGCCCTTGGCATGGCGCCGCTCGGCATCGTTCAGGCCGTGGCGCGCCAACATACCGCCGAGACCTGGTGGCCCTTCTGGGTCGATGACATGGTCATTGCCACCCTCCTGGGCATCGCCGGCTGGCTGGTGCTCCGCGAAACCACCAGCACCCGCGCCCGCCTGCTCAGCGCCGCGTGGGGCGGCATGGTCATGGTGCTCTGGAGTTCGACCTTCCGCCACCTGAGCAGCCTGCCGCTCGAATACGACGCGCCCCACCTGACGGTCATGACCGCCGGAATGGCCACCCTGTTCGCCGTGTCGGTGCTTGGCCTGGCGCTGAGCCTGCCGACCACCAAGCGCCCCTTCATCGGCACCCGCCCGCCGAAGGAAGAAAAGCAAAACGCCCGGCGGTGAGGCCGGGCGTTCCGAAGGCTCAAGCGAGGCGGCGAAGCCTACTTGATCTTGCCTTCCTTGAACTCGACGTGCTTGCGCACGACCGGGTCGTACTTCTTCAGGACCATCTTCTCGGTCTTGGTGCGGGCGTTCTTCTTGGTGACGTAGAAGAAGCCGGTGTCCGCCGTGGAGTTGAGGCGGATCTTTATGGAAGCCGGTTTGGCCATAGCAATATCCTCATGGCCGCAGGGCCGAATTCTCGCGAGGCGCGGAACATACGCATGGATCGCTGGAAGTCAACGGCTGTGCGCCATAGGGTGACGGGATGAACCGCATCGCCCTCGCCGCCGCCATGATCTTCGCCGCCGCGGGCTCCGCCCTGGCCGGCGATACCGCCTCCAGCCGCTTCTTCGACGGCCTCCGCGGTCTCTGCGGCAAGAGCTTCGAGGGTCGGGTGGTCACCACTGACCCGGCCGACAAGGCCTTCGAGGACAAGCGGCTGGTGATGCGGGTAGCCGCCTGCAGCGACTCGGAGGTGCGGATTCCCTTCGCCGTCGGAGAGGACCGTTCCCGGACCTGGGTGATCACCCGCCTGGACCGCGGCCTGCGGCTCAAGCACGACCACCGTCACGAGGACGGAACCGAGGATGTCCTGAGCCAGTACGGCGGGGACACCGTCACCGGCGGCACGGCGACGCGGCAGGAATTCCCGGCCGACGCCTTCTCCAAGACCCTGTTCAAGGAGAAGGGCAACCCGGCCTCGGTGACCAACGTGTGGGCCGTGGAGGTGACGCAGACGATGTTCGCCTATGAACTGCGCCGCCCGAACCGGCATTTCCGGGTGGAGTTCGATCTGACGAAACCCCTGCCCGCTGGCAGCTGAGGGTAGGCCCCCACCGCACCTGCTGCCGCCCATCCCGGCGGGCGCCGGCAAGGACTTTCAGATCAGCGTCTTCAGCCGCGCCTTGCCGTAGCGGTAGGTGAACAGGAACGGCGGGCCGCCGGCCATGAGGGCGTCCAGCACCGCTTCAGTGATGTCGAACAGCGGCAGCCTGCGCGCCTCCGGCAGCGGCCGGAAGGCCAGTTCGGAGAGCTCGTCGCTGTCCGCCAGCGTGCCGGTCGCGTCGGCGGCGTCGGCCTTGAAGAACCGGGCGTGGAAACGGACCGGGCTGTTGGTCGGGGTAATGGCCCGCGCCGCCAGGGTCAGCGGCGCCGTGTCGGGCAGGCTGAGCCCCGTCTCCTCGAAGGTCTCCCGCACCGCCGCCGCCGCCAGGGCGCCGGCCAGCCGGCCCGGCGCATGGGTGAGGCGGGCGCACAGCGGCGACAGCCGCCGCGGCCGCTCGCGGTCGGCGGCGTCCACGGCCCCGCCCGGAAAGACGAACACGTCCGGCGCGAACCGCGACTTGCGCGGCCGACGGCCCATCAGCACCTGCGCCTCGCGGCCGGCGCCGCGCAGCAGGATCAGGCTGGCCGCGTGCCGTGGCCGGACGATGCCGCTCACAGGTAGTCCAGACGCCGGGCGCCCTGCAGGAAGCGCATGAAGGGGGCGGGCCGGGCGTCGTCCTCCAGCCGCTGGGCGATCTCCTGGACCACGAAGCGGGTGATGTTGGGCAGGTCGAGCGCCAGGGCCTCGTCGAGATCGACCCAGGCGATCTCGTCCAGCTCACCGCAGTCGGGCTGGCGCTCCAGGCTGACCAGGGCCTCGGCGTCGGCCATGAAGAAGCGGGCGTCGAACCGGCGGGGCCGGTAGGGCGGCGTGATGGCGCGGGCGACGAACCTCAGGGCCGCCAGATCCGGCGCGGCGCCCTGGGCCAGGAAGTCCCGCCAGGCGCCGGCGCCGGGGCGGGTGGGCGCGGGCTTGGCGAGCAGCAGCCCGACCTCCTCGAAGGTCTCCCGCACCGCCGCCATGGCCAGGGCGCGCGGCAGGGCGGGGGACTTGTGGCGCAGGGTCAGGGCCAGCTTGGTTTCGACCTCGGGGGCGAGTTCGGAGGCCGAAGGGGCGGTGAAGTCGCCCCGGTCGACCCGCCCGCCCGGAAATACCCACTTCGACGGCATGAAGGCATGGCCCTGGGCCCGCCGGCCCATCAGCAGGCGCGGTTTCGTCCCATCGCGTCGCACCACGATCAGCGTCGCCGCATGCCGCGGCCGGATCGCCCTGCCTCCCTCGCGCATCGCCCCGTCGCTGCGCGGGTCGTAGTTGGGGTCGAGGATCGGCTTGTTCATGGCCCCAGTGTAAGAGCGCCAGCGGCCGACGGAAGTCTGTCGTTGGGGAAGCCTACTCCTACGACCCGAACGGCACGAGGATCAGGATGTCGAGGTCGGCGGTCGGGATGTAGTCCTTCTTCGTCACCTCGAACCGGGTCGGGCCGATCTTGCGCACGCCGGTGGCGCAGAAGCTGACCAGGTTGCCCGGCGCGCCTTTGTCGACCACCAGTCGGAAGTCGCCGATCGGCTTGGCCCAGTTGGCGCCGGTCTTCAGCACATAGGCGATGCGTTTCTCGGTGTAGCCCACCGGCTGGTCCGCAGGCGTCCGCGCCTTGCCCCGCCGCACCGCCTCGACGAAGGCCTTGTCCACACAGTACTTCCTGCGCGCCTCGTCGGCCCAGCCCTCGGTGTTGTCGTCCCAGACCGCCGAGCCGACGATGGTGTCGACGCTGCCCCCCACCGCGGGCGCGTAGCGGTGCTCGACCAGCACCTCCTGTCC
>DASPLD010000300.1:0-28573 GCA_035627755.1 Caulobacter sp.
GGCGTGGACGAGGCGGGGCGCGGGCCGTGGGCCGGCCCGGTCAGCGCCGCGGCGGTGATCCTCGATCCGGGGCGCCGGCTGCCCAGGGGGCTGAACGATTCCAAGCTGCTGACGGCGGCCCAGCGCGAGGAGCTGGAGTTCGAGATCAAGGCCAAGGCCGTGGCTTTCGCCGTGGCCTTCGCGACCGTGGAGGAGATCGCGGAGATCAACATCCTCCACGCCGCGGGGCTTGCGATGTGCCGGGCCATCGAGGCGTTGCCGGTGAAGCCGGTGTTCGCCCTGGTCGACGGCAACTATCGGTTCAAGCTGCCCTGCGAGGTGAAGACGGTGGTGGGCGGGGACGGGATCAGCGCGTCCATCGCCGCGGCGTCGATCCTGGCCAAGGTGGCCCGGGACCGGGTGATGGTGGCGCTGGACGCCGAGCATCCGGGGTACGGATTCGCCAGCCACAAGGGCTATAGCGCCAAGTCGCATTTCGAGGCCCTGCGGACCCTCGGGCCGAGCCCCGTTCACCGGGTCAGCTGGACGGCCGTGCGCGAGGTGTGCGGGCTGCCGCCGCTGGTTCCGGAGCTGCCGTTCGACGAAATGCCTCCCCAGGGCCGTAGTCCGCAGACGGGGGCTGGGGTCAGATCCCCATCTGCCGCGCGGCCAGGTCGCGCATGATCTCCTCTGACCCGCCGCCGATCGCGTAGACCCGCACCTCGCGGTAGATCCGCTCCACCCGGCCGCCGCGCATGTAGCCGGACCCGCCCATCACCTGCATCGCCTCGCGGGCGCAGTACTCCATGGTCTCGGTGGCCTGGACCTTGAGGAGGGCGATCTCGGCGATGGGCTTCTCCCCCTGCTGCACCCGCCAGGCCAGGGTCTCCAGCCAGGACTGGGTGGCGTTGATGCGCTTGTACATGTCGGCCAGCTTGTGGCGGATGACCTGGTGGTCGGCGAGGCGCTTGCCGAAGGTCTTGCGCTCCTGGGCCCAGGCCAGGGCGTCCTCCAGGCAGACCTTGGAGAAGCCGATGGCCCCGGCGGTCATGCCGATCCGCTCGGAATTGAAGTTGTTCATGATGCCGGCGAAGCCCTGGTTCTCGGCCCCGATCAGGTTCTCCACCGGCACCCGGACATCGTCGAAATAGAGGGCGGCGGTGTCCGACGCCCACCAGCCCTGCTTCTTCAGCGGCGTGCGGGTGAAGCCCGGGCGGTCGCGATCGATGAGCAGCAGGGAGACGCCGCCGGCCCCCTCCCCGCCCGTGCGCACCGCCACGGTGTAGTAGTCGGCCCGCATGCCCGAGGTGATGAACATCTTGGAGCCGTTGACCACGTACTCGTCGCCCTCGCGGCGGGCGGTGGTCTTCAGGTTGGCGACGTCCGAACCGCCGGTCGGTTCGGTGATGGCCAGGGCGCTGATCTTCTCTCCCGACAGCACCTGCGGGATGATGCGGTCCTTCATCTCCTGGGTTCCGAGCGCCCGGATCGGCGGCAGGCCGATGCCGTGGCTCATCAGGCTGGCGTTGATGCCTCCGGCCCCGTGGCGGGCCATCTCGGTCGAGGTGACGATGGACATGAAGGGGTCGGTGGGGATGCCACCGTATTCCTCCGGCCAGCCCAGGCGCAGCAGGCCGATCTCGGAAGCCTTCCTGTAGAGCTCGCGCGGGAACTCACCGGCCTCGTCCCATTGGTCGGCAAAGGGCATGATCTCCTTCTCGACCCAGCGGCGCAGGGTGTCGCCCCAGGCGCGGTGGTGGTCCTGGTAGAAGGGGCTGAGGCGGGACTCGTACAGATGGTCGAGTGACGGCATGGTTCCTCCGGGCCCCTCTGGCGGAGGCGTTCGTGGAGCATCCACGATTTCCCTGCGCGGAAGTCGAGGGTTCAATCACCAGGTCAGGCGTGCTATCTAGAAAGGGTTTCTAGAAGGCCTGGGCAATGGCGCTGAGCATCAAGACCAAGGAAGCGGACCAGTTGGCGCGGGAGCTCTCCCGGCTGACCGGTGAGACCATGACCGAAGCCGTGACTATCGCGCTGCGCGAACGACTGGCGCGACGGCGAGCACAGGCCGACGGTGACATGATCGAGCGCGTCAAGGCATTCACCCAGAGCATCGCTCACCGTTATGATCGCCGGCCTGTCACCAAGGCTGAATGGGATGCGCTGAGCGGGGAAGACGATTGATCGTCGTCGATTCGTCGGCCGTCATCGCGATCCTGTTCCAGGAGCCCGACCGGATCGCCTTGATGAAGCGCCTCGCTGAATTTTCGCCGACGGAGCGCTTCTTGTCGGCGGCCAGTTACGTTGAGACAGGCTCGGTAATCGCGGGTCGCACCACCGAACCGGCAAAATGCGAGGAGGATCTCGACCGGCTTCTCGACAATGCTCAACGTCCGGATTCACCCGCTGACCGAAAAGCAGGCCAGGTTGGGATTAGAAGCGCGCATCAGGTTCGGACGGGGCTCCGGGTCGCCCGCGAGGCTCAATCTCGGCGACTGCTACGCCTACGCGCTGGCCAAGGACTTGGACGCTCCGCTCCTGTTCATCGGCGACGACTTCACCCATACCGACATCCGCTCGGCGCTCGGTCCGGTAACCTCTCGCTAACCACGCCCGCTAACCACGCCTTCACCACGAGGCCTCAGGATTCTCGGAGAGTCACTTCGCTTCCAGGGGCATTCCATGGCGTTCGGGTCCGAGACCATCCTGCAGGGCGACTGCATCGAGCAGCTGCGCGCCCTGCCCGACCGGTCGGTGGACCTGGTGTTCGCCGACCCGCCCTACAACCTGCAGCTCGGCGGCGACCTGCTGCGGCCGGACAATTCCAAGGTCGACGCGGTCGACGACCACTGGGACCAGTTCGAGAGCTTCGCCGCCTATGACAAGTTCACCCGCGAGTGGATGAAGGAGTGCCAGCGCGTCCTGAAGGACGACGGCGCCCTGTGGGTGATCGGCAGCTACCACAACATCTTCCGGGTCGGGGTGGCGCTGCAGGACCTCGGGTTCTGGATCCTCAACGACGTGGTCTGGCGCAAGTCCAACCCGATGCCGAATTTCAAGGGTACGCGGTTCACCAACGCCCACGAGACCCTGATCTGGGCGTCCAAGGCCAAGGGCGGCAAGCGCTACACCTTCAACTACGACGCCCTGAAGGTGTTCAACGACGACACCCAGATGCGGTCCGACTGGACCCTGCCCCTGTGCACCGGCGACGAGCGGGTCAAGAAGGCCGACGGGACCAAGGCCCATCCGACACAGAAGCCCGAGGCCCTGCTGCACCGGGTGCTCCTGGCGACCAGCAAGCCCGGGGACCTGATCCTCGATCCCTTCTTCGGCAGTGGCTCCACGGGGGCGGCGGCCAAGCGGCTGGGCCGGCGGTTCATCGGCATCGAGCGGGAGGCCGAGTACATCGCGGTGGCCAGGGAGCGGATCGCCAAGGTCCAGCCGGTGGCGCCGGAGGACCTCGAGGTAATGGGGTCGAAGAAATCCGAGCCGCGGGTGCCGTTCGGCCAGATCGTCGAGGCGGGCCTGCTGCAGCCCGGCGACCAGCTGTGGTGCCCAAAGGGCGAGCGGGCGGCGCGGGTGCGGGCCGACGGATCCCTGGTGGTCGGCGACCTGACCGGCTCGATCCACAAGATGGGCGCGATGATGGAAGGCGCCCCGGCCTGCAACGGCTGGACCTACTGGCGCTTCAAGACCGACGCCGGCCTGGCGCCCATCGACGTGCTGCGCAGCAAGGTGCGGGCAGGAATGGCGGCTTAGAGCAGCCGGGGCGCCAGCAGCGCCAGGCGCGCAGCCTTGAGGAAGACGCTGGGCAGGGCGTCCAGGCCTTCGATCGGCGTCCAGATCACATCCGCAGCGTCGCCTTGGGCCCGCATGACGCGCAGGGCCAGGGAGAAGTGGGTGAAGACGTGCTCGATCTCGCCCGCCTCGCGCCAGTCGGCAGTGGCTGGCGCGCCCTCGAGCGGGGCGGGGGGTTCGGCCCTCCAGTCACTGGTCGGCAGGCCCAGCATGCCGCCGAGCAGGCCCTTGTCCGGGCGTCGGACCAGGGCCACCGCATCCCCCTTCGTCAATACATAGGCGACGCCGTGGCGGCGGGGCCGGGCCGCCTTCTTCGTCTTCCGGGGGAAGCTGTCCTGGTCGCCACGCCTGAAAGCCGCGCAGTGCAAGGTCACCGGGCACCGGTCGCATAGCGGCGCCTTCGGGCGGCAGACCGTGGCGCCGTGGTCCATCAGGGCCTGGGCCCAGTCGCCGGGCCGGTCGGCCGTGACCAGGCCGGCGGCGAGGGCCTTCAACTCGGGCTTGGCCTCGGGGAGCGGGGTCTCCACGGCGAACAGGCGGCTGATCACCCGTTCCACATTGCCGTCGACCACATTGGCGGGTTCGTCGAAGGCGATGGCGGCCACGGCGGCGGCCGTATAGGCGCCGACCCCCGGCAGGGCGCGGAGGGCCGCTTCGGTTTCCGGGAAGGCCCCGCCGTGGTCTCGGGCCACGGCGCGGGCGCAGGCCAGGAGGTTGCGGGCGCGGGCGTAGTAGCCGAGGCCCGCCCAGGCGGCCATCAGGTCGCCATCCTCGGCGGCGGCCAGGTCGCTCACCGTCGGCCAGCGGCGGGTGAAGCTGAGGAAATAGGGTGTGGCGTGGGGGACCGTCGTCTGCTGCAGCATCACCTCCGACAGCCAGACCCGGTAGGGATCGGGGCGGACGCCGGCGCGGCGGTCGGCCGGGCCCACGCGCCAGGGCAGGTCGCGGGCGCTCCTGTCATACCAGGCGAGCAGGCGGGCGCGGAGATCGGCGGCGTTCACGAGCCCTGCCCTAGCATGGCCTCGAGGAATATTGGCGGGGGTTGTCGGATCGGCGGGCGGACGACCGTCCTTGGGTCGAACGCGTCTGGTCCGATAGGCTGGCGCGGAACCGCCAAGACCGAAAGGCCCCGTCATGCGCAGCGTCCTGATCGCCCTCCCCGTCCTCGCCGCCCTGGCCGCCTGTCAGCCCGCGCCAGCGAAGGGCCCCGCCAAGCCGGCGGCCACCACCCCGGCCAACCCGGCGGCCGACATTCCGCCCGGCGCCTACAAGATCGACCCCGAGCACACCACGGTGCTGTTCCGGGTCGACCACATCGGCATGTCGAAGTTCACCGCCCAGTTCCGCCGCTTCGACGCCACCCTGACCCTCGATCCCAAGACGCCGGAGAACTCCAGCCTGGTGGCCGAGATCGACACCGCCTCGCTGGACACCAAGACCAGCCCGGCTCTGGCCTTCGACAAGATGATCACCGGCCCCGACTGGCTGGGCGCCGAGGCCCACCCGAAGATCACCTACCGCTCGCGCTCGATCGAGAAGACCGGGCCCGACACCGCCCGGATCATCGGCGAGCTAACACTTAAGGGGGTGACAAAGCCGGTGGTGCTTGAGGCGAAATACAACGGCGGCTACGCGCCCAACGGCATGGACCCGTCGGGCTCGCGGATCGGCTTCTCGGCCACGGGGAGCTTCAAGCGGTCCGAATTCGGGATCAGCGCCGGCATCCCCGCGCCGGGCTCGAAGATGGGGGTCAGCGACGAGGTCGAGGTGATCATCGAGACCGAGTTCACCCAGCCGAAGCAGGGGTAGGCCCCTCCCCTTCCAACCCTCGGAAGGCTATGGTGGCCCATGCCCCGCCGCCTGCCCTCCCCCGAGGAAGCCGCCGCCATCCTGGCGCGCCATCGCACTCGGCCGGCCCGCCGCCCGCCGCCGCCCGCGGGACGGTCGCTGGCGCCGCTGATCAGGGCGCTGGACGAGCGGTTCGGCAAGGGCAGCGCTGGCCTCGCCGCGCGCTGGCGCGAGATCGTCGGAGAGACCCTGGCGCGGCACACCGAGCCGGTGCGGGTGGTCAAGGGGCGGGCCGGGGCGGCCTCGACCCTGGAGATCCGCGTGGCCGGGCCGGCCGCCGCCATCGTGCAGCATCAGGCGCCGGAGATCCTGTCACGGGTGGCGATGATGCTGGGCGACGCCTCGCTGACCAAACTCCGCATCGTCCAGGGGCCGATCAAGACCGCGGCGACGGCCAAGCCGCAGGCCCGGACCCGCCGCAAGGGCCCGCTCGACGCCGCCGCCGAGGCCGAGCTGGCCGAGGGGCTGGCGGACGCGCCGGACGGGCCGCTGAAGGCTGCGCTGTTGCGTCTCGGCCGCGAGGTGCTGCGGAACCGTTGACTCCGGGGGCGCCAGACCCCATCCCGCCTTCCAAAAGCCGCCTTCGTGCGGTGGTCAGAATCGCGTTCTACTGATCCATCCTGCTTTCGGGGAGCTTCATGCCCATGGGCCTGTTCAATCGCCGCGCCATGATCGGCGCCACCATCGCCATCTCCGCCCTGGCCCTGGCAGCCTGCGGCAAGAAGGGCGCCGCGTCCGCCGAAGGCGACATGAGCCTGGGCGACCCCAACGCCAAGGTGAAGATGGTCGAGTACGGCTCGCTGAGCTGCGTCCACTGCGCCAACTGGAACAAGGACGTCTTCCCGGCCTTCAAGAAGAAGTACATCGACACCGGCAAGATCCACTACACCTTCCGGCCCTTCAAGCTGGGGGCGGGGGACAGCTACACGGCCGCCGGCGACCTGCTGGGCCGCTGCGTGGGCAAGGACAAGTACTTCACCGTCATCGACGCCCTGTTCCACGCCCAGGAGGAGGCCCTGACCGGCAGCCCGCTGGAGGTGCTGGTCAACGTCGGCGGTCAGGCCGGTCTGTCGGAAGCCGAGGTGAAGGCCTGCATCACCAACGAAAAGGCCCTGGTGGCGCTCGATGACCGCCTGAAGACCGGGCTGGCCAAGGAAGTGCAGGCCACGCCGACCTTCTGGATCGGCGACCAGAAGTTCGAGACCTCGCTGCCGCTGGCCGAGATCGACAAGGCCTACGCCGCCGCCGCCAAGTAGGGAGTTCGCAAGGACCGCCGTGCAGTTCCAGAAGCTCCGCCTTACGGGCTTCAAGTCCTTCGTCGAACCGACAGAGTTTCGGATCGAACCCGGACTCACGGGCGTGGTCGGGCCGAACGGGTGCGGCAAGTCCAACCTGCTGGAGGCCCTGCGCTGGGTGATGGGGGCCAACTCCGCCAAGGCCATGCGGGCCGGCGGAATGGACGACGTCATCTTCAACGGGGCGGGAAACCGCCCCCAGCGCAGCCACGCCGAGGTGGCGCTGACGATCGACAACAGCGACCTGACCGCGCCGGCCCAGTTCAACCAGCATCCGGTCATCGAGGTGGTGCGCCGCATCGACCGGGGCGAGGGCTCGACCTACCGGATCAACGGCCGGGAGGTGCGGGCCCGCGATGTCCAGCTGCTGTTCGCCGACGCCTCGACGGGGGCCAACAGCCCGGCCCTGGTGCGGCAGGGGCAGATCAGCGAGCTGATCGCCGCCAAGCCGCAGAACCGGCGGCGGATCCTGGAAGAGGCCGGCGGGGTGTTGGGGCTGCATACCCGGCGGCATGAGGCGGAGCTGCGGCTGAAGGCGGCGGAGACCAATCTCAACCGCCTCGATGACATCATCCGCGAGCTGGAGAGCAACCTCGGCCGGCTGAAGCGCGAGGCGCGGGCGGCGGAGAAGTACAGGCGGCTGTCGGCAGAGATCCGCGCCCTGCAGTCGGCGGTGCTCTTCAGCCGCTGGAGCGAGGCGCGGGACACCCTGCAGCGGGTCGAGGCCGAGACCCAGACCGCCGGGGCGCGGGTCGAGCAGACCGCCCGCGAGGCCGCCGCCGCCAGCGCCGCGGCCATCACCGCCGACGAGGCGATCAAGCCCCTGCGGGAGGAGGCCACGGTCGCCGCCGCCATCCTGGGGCGCCTGGCCATCGAGCGGGACCGGGTCGAGCGCGAAGCCGAGACCGCCGAGGCCGAGGTCGCCCGGCTGACCGCCGAGATCGCCCGGATCGACGCCGACAACGCCCGCGAGGCGCATATCGTCGAGGACGCGGCCAGCGCCCTGGAGCGGCTGGTCGCCGACATCGCCGCGGTGGAAGCGGAAATCGCCGCGGCGCCGTCGCGGATGCCGGACCTGGAGGCGGCGGCGAAGGCGGCCGAGGAGGCGCGGGCCAAGGCCGACGGCGAGGTCGAGCGGCTGGCTGCCTCGGTGGCCGCCGACGAGGCGCGGCGACGGGCGGCGGAGGCGCGGCTGGACGACGCCCGCTCGCGGCTGAACCGCACGGTGCGCGCGCTGGACCAGGCCAAGGGTGAGCGGGCGGCAATCGGGCCGGCCAACGATCCGGAGGTCCAGGCGGCGAAGGCCAGGCTGGCGGAGGCCGAGGCGCAGCTGGCCGAGGCGCGCGGGGCCGTCGAGGCGGCGGAGACCGCGCGCGGCGAAGCGGCGCGGGCCGAGCAGGCGGCGCGGGACGAGATGCGCAAGCTGGAGGACCAGCTGGGGCGGCTGAAGACCGAGGCCCGGGGCCTGGCGCAGCTGTCGGCGCGGCCGGCGAAGAGTTCGTATGCGCCGGCGCTGGACTCCGTGAAGCCGGGCAAGGGTTATGAGGCGGCCCTGGCGGCGGCGCTGGGCGAGGACCTGGAAGCGGCGCTCGACGCACGGGCCGCCGCCTACTGGGGCGAGCGGGACCTGGCGGCGCCGGCATGGCCGGCCGGCGCCGAGCCGTTGGCGCCGCTGGTCGATGCGCCGAAGGAACTCAGCACCCGGCTGGCCTTCACCGCGCTGGTGGCGCGGGCGGACGGGCCGAAGCTGCAGGGCCAGCTGGAGCCGGGCTGCCGGCTGGTCAGCAAGGAGGGCGACCTCTGGCGCTGGGATGGGTTCGTCGCCCGGGCCGAAGCGCCCAAGCCGGCGGCGATCCGGCTGGAGCAGCGCAACCGGCTGGCCGAGGCCGAGGCCGAGATCGAGCGGCTGACTCCGCTGCATGAGGCGGCGGTCGCGCGGGCCAGGGAGACCCAGGCGGCGTTCAAGGCGGCCGAGGCGCACCTGGGCGCGGTGCGAGCGACGCCGCGGGAGATCGAGCGGACCCTGGCCGCGGCGCGGGACACCGTCGAGCGACTGGACCGCGAGGCCGCCCGGCGCGACGCGCGGGCCCAGTCCCTGGACGAGACCATCGCCCGCTTCGAGGCCGAGCGGGTCGAGGCCCAGGCCGGCTTCGAGGCCGCCGAGGCCGGGATCGACGGAGATGGCGGCGACAGCCTGTCGCCGATGCTGGAGGAGGCGCGCCGGGGCGCCGCCGCCGCGCGTGAAGGGGCCGCCGAGGCGCGTTCGGCCCTGGACGCCGAGCGGCGGGAGCGGGACGGCCGCGCACGGCGGCTAGAGAGCCTGACCCGAGACCGCGACGACTGGACCCGCCGCTCCGCCGCCGCGAAGAAGCGGATCGAGGCGCTGGAGCAGGACCGGCTGAAGGCCCAAGCCGCCATGGCCGGGGCGCGCGATGCGCCCAGCCTGATCGAGGAACGCCGCGCCAGGCTGATGGACGAGTTCGCCGTCGCCGAGGCCCGCCGCGACAAGGCCGGCGACGCCCTCGACCAGGCCGAGACCGACCGCGCCGCCGCCGAGCGCGCCCTGCGCGCCGCCGAAGCCGCCGCCAGCGAGGCCCGCGAGGCCCGCGCCACCCTGACCGCCCGGCTGGACGCCGCCCGCGACCGCTTCGGCGAGATCGCCGGCAACATCCGCGAGGCGGCCAAGATGGAGCCCGAGGAGCTGGGCCGCCGGATCGCCGAGGAGGCCATCGCCGTCCCCAAGGACGCCGAGGGCATCGAGGCCCACCTGTTCGCCCTGGAGCGGGAGCGGGAAGCCATCGGGGCGGTCAACCTGCGGGCCGAGGAGGAGGCCGGGGAGCAGTCGGCCCGCCTGCAGACCATGAAGACCGAGCGGGCCGACCTGACCGGGGCGATTGGCAAGCTGCGGGCCGGGATCGAGGAGCTGAACGCCGAGGGCCGCACCCGGCTGCTGGCCGCCTTCGAGGTGATCAACGGCCACTTCCAGACCCTCTTCCAGGCCCTGTTCGGCGGCGGCGAGGCGGAGCTGCGGCTGATCGAAAGCGACGACCCGCTCGAAGCGGGGCTGGAGATCTACGCCTGCCCGCCCGGCAAGCGGCTGTCGACCATGAGCCTGATGAGCGGTGGCGAGCAGGCGCTCACCGCCAGCGCCCTTATCTTCGGGGTGTTCCTGGCCAACCCCGCGCCGATCTGCGTGCTCGACGAGGTCGACGCCCCGCTCGATGACGCCAACGTCGACCGCTACTGCAACATGCTCAACGAGATGCGCCAGCGCACCCAGACCCGCTTCATCGCCATCACCCACAACGCGGTGACCATGAGCCGGATGGACCGGCTGTTCGGGGTGACCATGCCCGAGCGCGGGATCTCGCAACTGGTCAGCGTCGACCTGCAGCAGGCCGAGGCGCTGGCGGCGGAGTAGTCCCCGCTACTTTCTTCGGCCGCGACGCGGACCGGCGTTCCCATGGCAAGGGCGGAAACGCCTGAATGCGGCGCATGGCGCCAGGCGGATGAATGGTCCTCCAGTTCTCGCTACGCGGGCTCGCACCTGCGGCGGGGCGGCCCCGGGGGGCGGGTCAAGAGGCCTTCCCAGCCCGGCGCGATCACGGTTAGTCTTGCCAAGAACCAAGTCGGAGCTCCCCATGAAACGCGCCCTCATCGCCGGCCTCGCCGTCGCCCTCGCCGCCGGAACGGCCTTCGCCTGGGACGCCGCCTCTCAGGTCAAGGCGCGGCAGGCCGGGATGAAGCAGATCGGCGGCAACATGAAGGGGCTCTACGACACCCTCAGCGACGACAAGAACCCGGCCAAGCTCAAGGAATATGCCGGGAATATCCAGCGGCTGTCTGGCCAGCTGCCCAGCTGGTTTCCGGCCGGCAGCGGGCCGTCGAGCGGCGAGAAGACCAAGGCCAAGGCGGACATCTGGACCGACCCGGCCGGCTTCAAGGCCGCCGCCGACGCCTTCAAGGCCGAGGCCGTCAAGCTGAACGCCGCCGCCCAGAGCGGCGACGCGGCGAAGGTCCAGGCCGCCTTCGCGGCCACCCGCGGGACCTGCAAGGGCTGCCACGACAAGTTCCAGACCAAGTAGGGACGGACCGGTGCCGACCCTGATCTGGGACCTTCCGACGCGGCTGTTCCATTGGGTGCTGGCGGCGCTGGTCGCCTTCTCCTGGTGGTCGGCGGAAGAGGGCCAGCTCGACTGGCACAAGCTCAGCGGCTTCGCCATCGCCGGCCTGCTGGTCTTCCGGCTGTGGTGGGGCGTGGCGGGGAGTTCGACCGCGCGGTTCGGCGGCTTCGTCAAGGGGCCGGCCGGCGTCATGGCCTATCTGAAGGGCGGCGCGGCGGGCGCGCCAGGACACAATCCCCTCGGCGGCTGGAGCGTCATCGCGATGCTGCTGGTGCTGATCGCCCAGGTGGGACTGGGGCTGTTCGCCATCAACGACGACTTCGAGGGCGGGCCGCTGACGAAGTACGTCGACTACGACACGGGGCTGGCGATCGCCGAATGGCATGAGACGCTGTTCAACGTCCTGCTCGGGCTGATCGTGCTGCATTTGCTGGCCATCGGCTTCTACGCGGCGCGGCGGAAGAACCTGGTCGGGCCGATGATCACCGGCAGGGGCGCCGTGCCGGAGGGCGTGACGGCCCCGACCTTCGCGCCGCTGTGGCGGCTGCTGGTGGGGTTGGCGCTGAGCGGAGGGACATTCGCCGTGCTATGGTGGCTAGAAAAACAGGGATCGCCCGCAATGGGCTTCTAGCGCTGGACCGACTGGATCTTCCCCGGCATTCTTTCTGCCATCAGAATATCGGGTATGGCGGAGGCGCCCTATGACGGTCCGGATCAGCATCCTTGGAGCCCTTGTGGCGATTGGCCTCGCCGCGCCAGCGATGGCGCAGGCGGCGCCGGCGGCCAATGACTATTCCAAGCCTGAGGCCTGGCTCTGCCTGCCGGACCGCGAGGACGACGCCTGCGACGTCAACCTGACCGCCACGGCGGTGACCGCCGACGGCAAGGGGGAGGAACTGATCCCCGTTGTCGGCACGGAACCGCCGCCGATCGACTGCTTCTATGTCTATCCCACGGTCTCCACCGACCCGACGCCCAACAGTGACATGGTCATCGACGAGGCCGAGCGGCGCGTGATCGCCGTGCAGTTCGCCCCGTTCAGGCCCGTCTGCCGACCCTTCGCCCCGATGTACCGCCAGGTGACCCTGACCGCCCTGCGCCAATACATGCTGGGCCAGGACCCCAAGGCCGACCGGATGCTGGCCTACGGCGACGTCAAGGCCGCCTGGGACTGGTATCTGAAGCACGAGAACAAGGGCCGCGGCGTGGTGCTGATCGGCCACTCGCAGGGCGCCGGCGTCCTCACCGAACTGGTCAAGCGGGAGATCGACGGCAAGCCGGTTCAGAAATTGATCGTCGGGGTGATGCCGATCGGCTCCAATGTGCCGGTGGACGAGAAGGGACTGTTCGGCTCCATCCCCAGCTGTTCGGCCGAGGGCCAGACCGGCTGCCTGGTCTCCTACGTCAGTTTCCGCGCCGAGGCGCCGCCCCCGCCGACCAGCCGCTTCGGCAAGGTGGAGGGCGCGGGGCTGCACGCCGCCTGCGTCAACCCGGCGGCTCTGGGCGGCGGCGCCGCAAAGCCCAACGCCGTGTTCTGGAACCGCCCGCTGTCGGCCAGCCCGGGGCCGGCGCTCTCCTGGGCCAAAGGTCTGGAGGTGACGACGCCGTTCGTGACTGCCCCTGACCTGCTGACCATCGAATGTGTCCGCGCCGGCGACTACAGCTACCTGAAGGTGACCACGCACGCCGACCCGGCCGACGCCCGCACCGACGCCATCCCCGGCGACGTGGTGATCATGGGGAAGCCCGACCCCAACTGGGGCCTGCACCTGATCGACATGAACATCGCGATGGGCGACCTGGTCGGGATCGTGTGGGCGCAGGGGGAGGCCTGGCGAAAGAAGTAGGTCCGTCCGGCCTAGGCGAGAATATCCAGAAGCTCGCCCATCATCCGGTCGGCGCTGCGGATCACCGCGGCGTTGGCCTTGAAGGCCGTCTTGGCGGAGACCTGTTCGACCGCCTCCCGGGCCAGGTCGACGTCGGAGGCCGGACTCCAGCGGGCGACGCGCTGGGCGCTGGCGTCCAGGCGGGCGGTGGCGGCGGTCAGGCCCGCGGCAGCGATGGAGAGCGCCTGCATGGGCCCTTCCCTACCCGCCCGCGGTTAAGGGCCTGCAAGGAAGCACGGTAAATGCACCGCCCGCGCCTTCCATCCACCCCATGCGGGTGTTTAAACAGAACGCGATGAGCGGAAAGCCCGAAAGCCCCACCGAACCCTTCAAGCGCGCCCTGGCCCATGCCGCGCGGTCGCTGGCCGAAAAGCCGGACCTGGAGGTCGTGTTCTCGGGCGACGGGCCGCAGCTGTCGGGCAACCGGGCGGTGCTGCCGCACCCGCCGCGCGATCTCTCCGCGGCGGAGGCGTCGAGGATCCGGGGCCTGGCCGACCAGATGGCGCTGCGGCTGGCGCACCACGACGCCACCGCCCACGCCCGGGGCCGGCCGGCGTCGCCGCAGGGGCAGGCGATCTTCGAGGCCGTGGAGACGGCGCGGATCGAGGCGATCGGCTCCAACGCCCTGGGCGGGGTGCGGGCCAACCTGACGGCGGTCCTGGAGCAGACCATCGAGCGCAAGGGGCTGGGCCGCATCCAGGACCGGGCCAACGCGCCGATGGCGGACGTTGTGTCGCTGATGGTGCGCGAGCGGCTGACGGGACAGCGGCCGCCCGACGGCGCCAAACAGCTGGTGGACCTGTTCCGCGAGGAGATCGAGGCCAAGGCCGGCATGGACCTCGACCGGCTGCTGGCCAGCATCGACGACCAGGCCGCCTTCGCCAAGGTGACCCGGGCCATCCTGCGCGACCTCGACATGGGCGACGAGGGCGCCGACCCGACCGACGGGGACGAGGACGAGGAGGGCGAGCAGGAGCAGCAGCCGTCGGACGAGGACAGCGACGGGGACGGCGAGGGCCAGTCCCCCGAAGGCAGCTCCATGCAGGAGACCGAGACCACCGACCGCGAGCAGGAGGAGGGCGAGGAGCAGGCCACCGAGGTCGAGGACGAGGACGCCGAGCTCTCCGACGAGGCGCCGGAGATGGGCGACGGGGCCAAGCCGGCGCGGCCCGACCCCAAGGACTCGGGCCGTCCCGAACCCGCCTACAAGGTGTTCACCACCACCCATGACGAGATCACCCCGGCCGAGGACCTGTGCGACGCCGAGGAACTGACCCGGTTGCGGGCCTACCTCGACCAGCAGCTGGCGAGTCTCTCAAGCGTGGTCTCTCGGCTGGCCAACAAGCTGCAGCGGCGGTTGCTGGCGCAGCAGAACCGCAGCTGGTCGTTCGACCTCGAGGAGGGGATGCTGGACGTGGCGCGGCTGCCGCGGATCATCATCGATCCGACCGCGCCCCTGAGCTTCAAGCAGGAGAGCGACACCGATTTCCGCGACACCGTCGTCACCCTGCTGATCGACAACAGCGGCTCGATGCGCGGCCGGCCGATCATGGTGGCGGCGGTCTGCGCCGACATCCTGGCCCGGACCCTGGAACGGTGCGCGGTGAAGGTGGAGATCCTGGGGTTCACCACCCGCGCCTGGAAGGGCGGGATCAGCCGGGACGACTGGATCAAGGCCGGCAAGCCGGCCTCGCCCGGGCGGCTGAACGACCTGCGCCACATCATCTACAAGTCGGCGGACAGCCCCTGGCGCCGGGCGCGGCGCAACCTCGGCCTGATGATGCGCGAGGGCCTGCTGAAGGAGAACATCGACGGCGAGGCGCTGATGTGGGCCCACCAGCGGCTGATCGCCCGACCCGAGCAGCGGCGGATCCTGATGGTGATCAGCGACGGGGCGCCGGTCGACGACAGCACCCTGTCGGTCAACAGCGGCCACTACCTGGAGCGCCACCTGCGGCAGGTGATCGGCGAGATCGAGAACCGAAGCCCGGTGGAGCTGCTGGCCATCGGAATCGGGCACGACGTGACCCGCTACTACCGCCGGGCGGTGACCATCGTGGACGTCGAGCAGCTGGGCGGGGTGCTGGTCGAGCAGCTGGCCTCGCTGTTCGAGGAGGAGCCCAAGCGGGTCGCCAAGGCCCGCGGCCTGCTGGCGGCTCCGCCGGTGGTGCAGCCACCGCCCCCGAAGGCGACCAGCTTCTCGGCGGTGAAGGAAGCCCTGACGTGAGGCGGCTGGCGGCCCTGGCCGGGATCCTTGCCCTCGCCGCCTGCGCCCGGCCCCCGGCCCTGCCCCCCGAGCCGCAGCCGGCCGGACCGGGCATCCAGATCGCCACCGCCCCCGTCCCGCTCGAGGCGGCCAATCCGGCGCGGGTCCATGTCGACGGCTTCACCTATGCGGGCGGAATCGCGATCAGCGATCCGGTCACCAACCGCACCCGTGGCCTGTCGGACCTGCGGGTGACGCCCGACGGGCGGATGGTGGCGGTCAGCGATTTCGGCGACCTGGTCGAGGCGCGGCTGGTGTTCGACGCGGCCGAGCGGCTCACCGGCCTGACCGACGGCAAGGCCTGGCCCCTGATCCGGCCCGACGGCCAGCCGGTGCAGGGCAAGAGCGAGGCGGACGCCGAGGGCCTGGCCATCCTGGCCAATGGCGACCGGCTGGTCAGCTTCGAACGCGACCACCGCATCTGGCGCTACCCGGCCGCGGGCGGACCGCCGACTGCCGCGCCCAAGCCTGGCAACCTGTTCTCGGAGAACGAAGGGCTGGAGGGGCTGACCGAGTATCCGGCCGGCGGGCCGGACGCCTACCTGGCCGGCTCGGAGGAGGGCGAGGTCTGGCTTTGCCGGCTGAGCGCCGCCTGCCAGGCCTTCACGGTGCTGAACGGGCCGGAGCTGGAGTTCGGCCTGACCGCCCTGGCCGCCTTCCCGGACGGTTCGGTGGTCGCCGTCCACCGCGCGTTCGATCCGGTTCGGGGGGCGCGGATCGTGGTCTCCATCTATGGCGCCGCGGCGCTGAAGGCCCGCACGCCGCAGCCGATGGCGCGCATGACCCTGCAGGGGGCGCTGACCCGCGACAACCTCGAGGGGGTGGCCCTGATCACCTCGCCGACCGGCCGGCCGCGGCTGCTGCTGCTGTCGGACGACAACGCCAGCGCCAGCCAGCGGACCCTGCTGCTGATGTTCGACTGGACCGGCGCCAAATGACCCCCGCCTGCGTCAACGACTATCGGGAACTGGCCCGACGCCGCATTCCCAAGGTGCTGTTCGACTATGTCGACGGCGGCTCCTACGCCGAGGAAACCCTGCGGCGGAACACCGCCGACTTCCAGGACATCGCCCTGCGCCAGCGGGTGCTGAAGGACGTCTCGCAGATCTCGTTGGCCACCGAGCTGTTCGGCCAGAGCCTGTCGATGCCGGTGGTGCTCTCGCCGATCGGCATGGCCGGGATGTACGCCCGCCGGGGCGAGGTGCAGGCGATGCGCGCGGCCAAGGCGGCGGGGGTGCCGATGTGCCTGTCCTCGCTGTCGATCTGCGACGTCGCCGAGGTGACCCGGGAGACGGGTGCGGCGCCCTGGTACCAGCTCTATGTGATCAAGGACCGGGGCTACATGCAGGCCCTGCTGCAGCGGGTCGCCGAGCTCGGCAGCCCGGTGATCGCCTTCACCGTCGACCTGCCGGTGCCCGGCGCGCGGTATCGCGACGTGCGGTCCGGGCTGTTCGGGGCGACCTCCCCGTTCGTCGGACTGCAGCGGGCCTGGGACGGGATCACCCACCCCGACTGGCTGTTCGACGTGATGCTGGGCGGCGGGCCGCACACCTTCGGCAACCTCGCCCCGGCCATCCCCGAGGCCAAGGGCGTGATGGAGTTCTGGCCCTGGGTGACCAGGAACTTCGACCCGACCCTGACCTGGAAGGACCTCGACTGGATCCGCCAGCACTGGAAGGGACCGCTGGTCATCAAGGGGGTCCTGGACCCGGAGGACGCCAAGGAGGCCGCCCGGTGCGGCGCCGACGGCATCGTGGTCTCCAACCATGGCGGGCGTCAGCTCGACGGGGTGCTGAGCGGCATCCGCGCCCTGCCCCCGATCGCCGAGGCGGTCGGCGACCAGCTGACCGTGCTGATGGACGGCGGGGTCCGCTCCGGGCTGGACGTGGTCAAGGCCCTGGCCAGCGGGGCCAAGGGCTGCTTCCTCGGCCGCGCCTGGGCCTACGCTTTGGCCGGGCGTGGCGAACAGGGGGTGGCGCATGTGCTGTCGATCATCCGCCAGGAGATGATGATGGCCATGGCCCTGACCGGCTGTACGGACGTGCGCCAGGCGGGGCGGGAGCTGCTGGCTTAGGGGGCGTCCTCACCAGCACTGTCATCCTTCGGCCGCCCGCAGGGCGGACCGGAGGACCCACGGCGGGGGGAACCGCCTGAGCCCGCAAGCCGTCATCGAGGGCCGCGCCTTTCCTTTGACGCCAGGCGCCTAGCGGACAAGTGGGTCCTCCGGTCCGCTTCGCGGCCGAAGGATGACAGCGGGGCTGAAGGTTCCAAGCCTCCCCTTCAAGTCCAGAGCATCCGCCGCCGCCGCGCCCGAGGCGGTGTTGTCGAAGACGCACCAGCGCTCTTCCGCCGGGCTGGCGGCGATCTCCACCGCGAGGGCGGCCAGCCGCCCCCCGCCGTAGGGCGAGAAGTAGACTCGCGGGCTGCCGTGCAGGCGCCAGTAGGCGAGGCCGGACCAACCCCCGGGCTTGGTGTCGTCAGGGTGGCGGGGCGGGTCGGCGGCGACGCGGGCGATGCGGTGGTCCGCAAACACGGCGTCGACCTCGGGGGCGAACCAGCTGGCGTGGCGCGGCTCCCAGGCGACGGGGCCCGCCCAGCGGGCGCGCAGGTCTTCGAGGAAGGCCGGAACGACCTCCGGGTCGAACACCAGCTTTGGGGGCAGCTGCACCAGCAGGGGCCCGAGGGCCTCGCCCAGCCCAGCGACCTCGGCGACGAAAGCGTCCAGCTCGCCCCGGCAGTCGGCCAGTCGAGCCTCATGGGTGATGGTCCTGCGGAGCTTCACCGCGAACCGGAAGCCGGGCGGCACGCTGTCGCGCCAGCGGGCGTAGGTGTCCGCCCGGTGCGGCCGGTAGAAGGTGGTGTTGATCTCGGCGCAGTCGAAGCGGGCGGCGTAGCGCTGCAGCCCCTTGAGGTCCGCCGGGAAGCGGTCGGCGATGGCGCGGGGGACGGCCCAGCCGGCCGTGCCGATCCTGATGCTCATCCAGCGGTGACGCGCACGCGGCCCGCCGGTTCCGCCCGGACATGCAAAACGGCCCGCGAGTCGCCTCGCGGGCCGTCTGGAATTTCGAAGGTCCCGGCGTCTAGGCCGCGGCGGTCTCGGCCATCTTGGCCTTCACCTGGCGCTTGATCTTCAGCGCGCGGGGCGAGAGGTCCTCGTCCTTGGCCTTGACCAGGAACGGGTCGAGCCCGCCCTTGAAGTCCAGGGTCCGCAGGGCCGCGTTGGTGATCCGCAGACGGAAGGTCTGGCCGAGCACCTCGGACTGCAGGGTGGCGGGCGACAGGGCCGGCAGGAAGCGGCGCTTGGTCTTGATGTTCGAGTGGCTCACGTTGTGGCCGACCATCGGGCCGACACCGGTGAGTTCGCAGCGACGCGACATTTTCGGCGACCTTCGCAATAGACTAGAGGGCGCGCGAGGGATGGCCCGCGCGCGAGAGGGGCGTCTATAGGGTAAGGGGCGGCGGAACGTCAACCCTTCGGCGGGCCGGACCAGCGGGAGAGCATTAGGTGAGCGTGAAGGATCGGGTGAAGGTCGAGAGCGTACAGCTGCTCTCCGACAACTGGTACGTCCTCAGGAAGGCGACCTTCGCCTGGCGGCGTAACGACGGCAGCTGGCAGACCCAGGTGCGGGAGAGCTACGACCGCGGCAATGGGGCGGCCATCCTGCTCTACGACGAGGACCGGCGCACCGTGGTGCTGGTCAGGCAGTTCCGCTACCCCGCCTTCGCCAACGGCTACGACGACCTGCTGATCGAGGTTCCCGCCGGTCTGCTCGACGACGCCGAACCCGAGGAGCGGATCCGCCAGGAGGTGGAGGAGGAAACCGGCTACCGGGTGCGCGATGTCGAGAGGGTCATGCAGGCCTTCATGAGCCCGGGCTCGGTGACCGAGATCCTGCACCTCTTCGTCGGCCGCTACCGGCCGGACGACCGGGTTTCGGAGGGCGGCGGGCACGAGGGCGAAGGCGAAGACATCGAGGTGCTGGAGCTGCCGTTCGAGGAGGCGATGGCGATGGTCCGCTCCGGCGCCATCTGCGACGGCAAGACCATCATGCTGTTGCAATACGCCGCCCTGCACATCTTCGCCCACGCCCCTGACGGGAGAGAAGGGTTCAACCGCCATTCATGCGCCGCCATTATAGGCGAGGAGGACCGACAGACCCCTCCCCTGGAGAGCCCATGATCCGCCCGGCCGCCCTCATCGCCTGCGTCGCCCTGCTGGCCATCCCCGCCGTCGCCTCGAGCCAGGCGAGCAGCCCCATCCTGCCCGGCTACTGGGAATACAACAGCAAGGTGTCCTTCGGACTGTCGAGCACCAGCATCGAGAAGAAGTGCGTCGAGCCCAAGGACATCGACAAGTTCTTCAGCGGCCCCTCGAACCGGCACTACAAGTGCGTCTATCCGGTCCGCAACGTCGCCAACGGACGGGCCGAGTTCGTGGGCACCTGCACCGACAAGCGGGGCCGCAAGGCCTACGTCAGCGCCTCGGGGACCTACAGCCCGCGGGCGTTCACCCTGAACGCCAAGGTCAAGACCAGCATCATCGGACTGAACATCACCCCCACGGGCACGATCAAGGCCCGCTATCTCGGCCCCACCTGCCCGCCCAAGCCACCCAAGAAGGCCAAGAAGTAGGGCCAAGGGATTGTGGTTAATCGTCGTTAAGATACAATAGCTTGCGGTGAACAAATGCCGAATCGGACGAGGTCGCTGATTCGGTCATGATTCGTTTCGCGCCTGTTCGCCGTGGGCGGTCCAGGCCGTTAACCAGCGTCGCGGAGGCCGCTCCCTTGCCCAAGCTGATCAACGCCCTGGCCGCTGCCTGTGCTCTGGTCCTGGCCGGATGCGCGGCCCAGGCCTCCGCCCCCGACGGGGACGACTTCCTGATGTTCGGCGGGCCGATCTTCGGCCAGGGCGAGGCGCGAACCGCCGGTGCGGTCGAGATCGCTCCGGCCGAGGCGCTGGTGGTCCGGGACGGCAAGGTGGTGTTCGCCGGCCCGCTCGCCGAGGCGCGGGCCCGGGGCCGCGGCCTGCCGCAGATCGATCTGGCGGGGGCGGCGGCCTACCCGGGCTTCGTCGACAGCCATGTGCACCTGACCGGCGTGGGCCTGAGGGAGATGACCCTCAACCTCGACCAGGTGAAGTCGATCGCCGAACTGACCGCGGCCCTCCGGAGCTGGGCGGACGCCAACCCCGGAAGCGACCCGGTCGTCGGCCGCGGCTGGATCGAGACCCACTGGCCGGAGAAGCGCTTCCCCAGCCGCGCCGACCTCGACTCCGTGGTCGCCGACCGGCCGGTGGTGCTGGAGCGGGCCGACGGCCATGCGGTGGTGCTGAACAGCGCTGCCCTGAAGCTCGCCGGGATCACCCGGGAGACGAAGAATCCCTCGGGCGGCCGGATCGAGCGGGACTCTGCCGGCGAGCCGACCGGCATGCTGATCGACACCGCCGCGGCCCTCATCGAGGCCAAGCTGCCGCCATTGAGCGACGCCCGGCGCCGCGAGGCGCTTGAGAAGGCGGTCAAGCTCTACGCCGCCCGTGGCTGGACCGGGGCGGCCAACATGAGCACCTCGGCCAAGGACGTCGAGGTGCTGTTCGCCCTCGCCGCCGAGGGCAGGCTGCCGATCACCGTCGACGTCTTCATGGCGCCGGAGGACTCCGCCGAGGTCCTGCGGCGAGGTCCCTACGCCGACCCCACCGGCCTGGTGCGGGTGCGCGGGGTGAAGCTCTACATGGACGGCGCCCTGGGCTCGCGCGGCGCCCTGCTGCTGAAGCCCTACAGCGACCAGCCCTCGGGCTCAGGCCTGCAGATCGCCGAGCACGAGGCGACCCTGGCCATCCTCCGGCAGGCGCTGAAGGTGCGGGCCGACATCGCCCTCCATGCCATTGGCGACAAGGGCAACCGGTTGGCGCTCGACTGGTTCGAAGAGGTGCTGAAGAGCGATCCGGAAGCGGCCAAGGCGGTGCATTGGCGAATCGAGCACAGCCAGATCGTCGACCCGGCGGACATCCCCCGCTTCGGCCAGCTGGGCGTGGTCGCCTCGATGCAGCCCTCCCACGCCATCGGCGACCTCTATTTCGCTCCGGCCCGGCTGGGACCGGACCGCTTGGTCGGCGCCTACGCCTGGCGCAGCCTGACCACCAGCGGCGCCCTGGTGATCGGCGGCACCGACGCCCCCGTCGAAGTCGGCGACCCGAGGATCGAGTTTTACGCCGCCGCCGTGCGCAAGGACCTCAAGGGCGCCTCCGGTCCGGACTGGCGCCGGGGCGAGGCGCTGAGCCGGCTCCAGGCCCTGGACCTGTTCACCGTCAACCCCGCCCGGGCAGACCACCGCCCGGCCGGCTGGGGAATGCTCAAGCCCGGCAGCCCGGCCAACATCACGGTCTTCTCCCGCGAGATTCTCTCGGCCGACGAGGCGGACATCATGAAGGCCACTCCGGTGCTGACCGTGGTGCGGGGCAAGCTGGTGTTCGACGGGCGCTGATCCGGGAACAGCCGGCATGGCCTGAGGTTCTGGACGGACACTCTGTCGCAAGGAGGCCGTTCACCGCTTGTCCGACTCGCTCCCCGACCCCACCTTTGGCTCATGAGTGACCGCTCGACCGGCCAGGCGCCGGCCCGGCTCGTGGCCGTTCTGGGGCCCACCAACACCGGCAAGACCCACCTGGCGGTCGAACGGATGTGCGGGCACGCCAGCGGCATGATCGGCCTGCCCCTGCGGCTTCTGGCCCGCGAGATCTACGACCGGGTGGTGGCGATCAAGGGGCCGCGCGAGGTGGCGCTGATCACCGGCGAGGAGAAGATCGTCCCCCCAAGGGCCAACTACTTCGTCTGCACCGTCGAGGCCATGCCGCTCGGCCGCGAGGTCGAGTTCATGGCGGTGGACGAGATCCAGCTCTGCGCCGATCCCGAGCGCGGCCATGTGTTCACCCACCGGCTGCTGCATGCGCGGGGCAGGTACGAGACCATGCTGCTGGGCGCCGGGACCATGGCTCCGCTGATCCGCCGGCTGCTGCCCAAGGCCGAGATCGTGACGCGGGAGCGGTTTTCCTCGCTCACCTACGCGGGGCCCAAGAAGCTGACCCGCCTGCCCCGGCGCAGCGCCGTGGTCGCCTTCAGCGCCGACCAGGTCTACGGCATCGCCGAACTGATCCGCCGCCAGCGCGGCGGGGCGGCGGTGGTCATGGGCAGCTTGAGCCCCCGCACCCGCAATGCCCAGGTCGCGCTCTACCAGTCCGGCGAGGTCGACTTCCTGGTGGCCACCGACGCCATCGGCATGGGGCTGAACATGGACGTCGACCATGTCGCCTTCGCCGGCCTGCGCAAGTTCGACGGCCGCCGGACCCGCTGGCTGCACGCACAGGAGATCGGCCAGATCGCCGGCCGGGCGGGCCGCTATCGCCGCGACGGGACCTTCGGGGTCACCGGCGAGGCCGAGGACATGGACGAGGATTTGGTGGAGGCGGTGGAGAACCACCAGTTCGAGGCCATCCCCGCCGCCGAATGGCGCAACAGCCGGCTCGACTTTTCCAGCCTGCCCGCCCTGATCCGGACCCTGGATGAGGCCCCGCAGCGCGAGGGGCTGAAGCTCACTGCCGAGGCGCTGGACGAGCGGGCCCTGAAGCAGCTGGCCGAAGACCCCGACGTCGCCCATCGGGCGAGGGCGCGACCGCAGTTGGAGCGGCTGTGGGAGGTCTGCCAGACGCCCGACTTCCGCAAGATCGCCAGCGACGACCATGTCGGCCTGCTGCGCCGCATCTTCATGGACCTGACCGGCGGGCGCCGGCGAATCCCAGAGGAGTGGATGGCCGGCCAGTTCGCCACCCTGGACCGCACCGACGGCGAGATCGACGCCCTGGCCCAGCGGCTGGCCTCGGTCCGCACCCTGTCCTACGTCGCCAACCGGCCCGACTGGCTGGCCGACCCCGGCCACTGGCAGGGGACGATGCGCAAGCTCGAGGATCGCCTGAGCGACACCCTGCACGAGAAGCTGATGGCCCGGTTCGTCGATCGGCGGACCAGCCTGCTGATGCGCCAGCTCGGCGACCGCGAGACGATGCTGGCCGGCGTCGCCGACGATGGCGCGGTGACCGTCGAGGGCCACTATGTCGGCCGGCTCAACGGCCTCGTGTTCGACCAGCCCAAGGCCATCAGTTCGCTCGAGGAGAAGGCCCTGCGCGGCGCCGCCCAGCGGGCGGTGGCGCCCGAGGTGGCGCGGCGCCTGGGCGCCCTGGCCGCCGAACCGGACGACGCCTTCGCCCTCAGCCCGGACGGCGCCCTGCTGTGGCGCGGGGCCGCGGCCGGCCACCTGGTCGGGGGCAAGGTCCGGCTGCTGGGCGAGCTCGGCCCCGCCCCGGCCCGCGAGCGGGCGCAGCGGCGGCTGGAAGCCTTCCTGGCGGCGGAACGGGCGCGGCGGCTCGCGCCCCTGGCGAGGCTCGAGGCGGCGATGGCCGACGGGCGGCTGAAAGGCCTGGCCCGCGGCATCGCCCACCGGTTGCTTGAAAACGGCGGCGTGTTGCCCCGCCGACAGGTCGAGGCGGAACTGAAGGCGCTGAGCCAGGCCGAGCGCCGGGAACTGCGCATCCTGGGCGTGCGGATCGGCGCCTTCAGCCTGCACCTGCCCGGCCTGCTGCGCGCCCCTGCGCTCGCGTTCGCCCAGGCCCTGGCGCCCGACCCCGCCGCCCCGCCGGCCAATGCGGTGACCAGGCTCAAGCCCGGGCCCGTCGACGCCCGGGCCCTGGCGGCCCGCGGGCTGTTGGCGGTCGGCGGCCTCGCGGTTCCGGCCGAGGCGCTGGAGCGGCTCGACGCCCTGCTGCGGGCCGCCCCGCGCCAGGGCCAGGGTTCTGTGGTCTCCGACCAGCTGCGCGAAAGCCTCGGCTGGTCGGCCGAGGACACGGCGGCCATCCTGCGGGGCCTGGGCTTTACCCCGGTCGGCCGCAGCGCGCCGGTCGCCTGGCGGCGGCGCGGCCCGGCGAAGCCCGCGCCTTCGGCGCCGATCAGCCCGTCCGCGGCTTCGCCATTCGCGGCGCTGGCCCGCCTGCAGGCCCCTCCACAACCCCTGCGGCGCCCGCCCCGGCGCGGGAAGGCCAAGCCGTGAGCCAGGCCGTCGAAACCTGCCGCGCCGACGTCTGGCTGTGGCGCGCCCGCTTCTTCAAGACCCGCACCCTGGCGGCGAAGTTCGTCGACGAGGGCCGTGTCCGCATGACCCGCGGCGGCGTCGAGACCCGCCTCGACAAGCCCAGCCGCACCCTCCACCCGGGCGATGAACTGGTCTTTGCCCTCGGCGGGCGGCTGGTCGCCGTACGGATGGAACAGGCGGGGGAGCGGCGAGGGCCGGCGACCGAAGCCCGCAGCCTCTATTCGCCCTTGGAGAATAACTGAGATGGCGTGGGCGAGCGCCGCATTGACAACCGTCTGCCGGGCATGGATTACGCCAGCCCACGATCGATCCCGCGCGCGCTAGCGTCTGCGCGCCCCTAGAGCCCCTGATGACCTACATCGTCACCGATCCCTGCATCAAATGTAAGTTCATGGACTGCGTCGAGGTCTGTCCCGTCGACTGCTTCTACGAAGGCGAGAACTTCCTGGTCATCAACCCGGACGAATGCATCGACTGCGGCGTCTGCGAGCCGGAGTGCCCCGTCGACGCCATCAAGCCCGACACCGAGGACGATCCCGATAGCAAGTGGCTGAAGATCAATACCGACTACGCCAAGATCTGGCCGAACATCACGCTCAAGGGCACGCCGCCGGCCGACGCCGAGGCCTTCGAGCGCGAGACCGGCAAGTTCGAGAAATACTTCAGTGAAAAGCCCGGCAAGGGCAGCTGAACAGCCGTCGCCGAGGACCAGGGCCGCCGACGGCGGCTCTTGGGGCGCGGCCCGCGCCGGCGGGAACTGAGGCGGGGAAAAGAAGCGGACGCGGCGGGCTCCCGTTCGCCATCAGCCCGGCCCAAAGTGCGGCCGCCCCCTCCGGATCGGCGCGCGCGTGGGTCGGGAGACTCAGGTCTTCGCGCGGAACCGTGTCGCAAACCTTTCATTCGGCTGAATTTTGTGCTAATACACCCTCGACGCGGAGGGATTTCACCCCCGCGCCTCGGTTCAAGAACAGCCGCTCCCGAACGGCGCGCCCGGACGAAGGCGAAGGGTGTCCTAGAAGACCTTTGAACACGAACGATAAGCCCGCGCTCCTCCAGCGCCTGGGGCTTTTTCGCGTCGGTGGTCAGGGGACTTTCGGTAGTGGCTCGCCGAATGTCGGCGGGTGCAGGAGAAGACGAGATATGAGCAAGACCGGACTGGCGTTTTCCGTGGGTGACCACGTTGTCTATCCCGCCCATGGCGTCGGCACGATCCAGGCCGTCGAGACCCAGGAAGTGGCCGGCATGTCTCTGGAAGTCTACGTGATCACCTTCGACCACGAGAAGATGACCCTGCGCGTCCCGACCAAGAAGGCGGCCACCTCCGGCCTGCGCTCGCTGGCCGAGGAAGGCGTGATGAGCAAGGCGCTCACCACCCTGAAGGGCCGCGCCCGGGTGAAGCGCACCATGTGGTCGCGCCGCGCCCAGGAGTACGAGGCCAAGATCAACTCGGGCGACCTGGTGTCGATCGCCGAGGTGGTGCGCGACCTGCACCGGGCGGAAAACCAGCCCGAGCAGTCCTACTCCGAGCGCCAGCTGTATGAATCGGCCCTGGACCGCATGGCCCGGGAAGTCGCCGCCGTCGAACGCATCGACCGCGACGCCGCGGTGAACCTGCTGACCAAGAACCTGCAGAAGGCCGCCTGAAAGCCCGACGCGGACTGAAGATTGGGCGCCCGGACCGAAAGGTCCGGGCGCTTTTCTTTGGCCTCGCCCCGGTTGACCCCTGATCTAACCGCGCTACCCGCGCGTACACCCCTCATGGCCAGGGAAGCAGCGATTACGGCGGAGACGGCGGAGCGGCGGTTCATCCGCAAGGCGATGCGCGCGCCGATGCTGGCGGCCGACCATGAGCATGGGCTGGCCCTGCGCTGGCGCGAGGCGCAGGACGAGGAGGCGCTGCACGAGCTCACCTCCGCCTACATGCGGTTGGTGATCTCCATGGCCGGCCGGTTCCGGGCCTATGGCCTGCCGCTCGGGGACCTGATCCAGGAGGGCAGCGTCGGGCTGATGCAGGCGGCGGCGCGGTTCGAGCCGGCCCGGGAGGTGCGGTTCTCGACCTACGCCGGCTGGTGGGTGCGGGCGGCGATGCAGGACTATGTGCTGCGCAACTGGTCGATCGTGCGCACCGGCACGACGGCGGCCGGCAAGAGCCTGTTCTTCAACCTGCGCCGGCTGCGCGCCCGCCTGGGCGACCTGGAGGGCCGGCTGACCGCCGAGGCCCGCGAGGCCATCGCCGTCGAGCTGGGGGTCGATGTCGAGGACGTCGAGGCCATGGCCGCAAGGCTGGCCGCCGTCGATCGTTCGCTGAACGCCCCGGTCGCCACCGGGACCGACGACGCCTACCAGGACTTCCTGCCCGACGAGGCGCCCGATCCGGAAGAGGCCACGGCCGCCAAGCTGGACGGCGCGACCCGGCAGGACGCGATCACCCGGGCCCTGACGGTGCTCACCCCCCGCGAACTGGCCATCGTCCAGGCCCGCCGCCTCAGCGAGGAGCCGCGCACCCTGGAATCGCTCGGCGAGGAGATGGGCGTCTCCAAGGAGCGGGTCCGGCAGGTCGAGCACGCGGCGCTGGCCAAGCTGCGGAGGGCCCTTGAGACGGAGTATGGCGATCCGGCCGAGGCCGGACTGATCGGCTGAACCCGCGAGCCTTGATCGGCGCGCCCGCTTCCCACGCGTCGGAACGCTAGCGCTGCGGGTTCAGGATCTCCACCGTCTCGGGATGGTCGAGCCGCATGGTTCCGCCGCGGCTCACATAACCTCGCACCCGCACCAGCCGCCCTTCCAATTCCGCCGGCGAGCGCTCGGCGCTGTCGAAGTCTTGGACCGCCCGCGCGGGAATCTCGACGATGAACCCATGGCCCAGATCCAGGAACCGGGCTTCGCCGCCGGTGGTCACCTGGCGCACCTGGCCCTCGACCAGGGCGAAGCCGGGCGGCCGGGCAAGGACCTCGGTCGGCAGCAGGACCCGGTAGGCCGGCAGGGCCCAGAGTCCCCGCGCCCGATTGCGGCCCTGGGCTTCGCGGCGCAGCATCATCTTCGCCAGCGCCCGGCTTTCCGGAAAGGTGCGGACCCGCGCCGCGCCCTCCTCCAGCATCCGGCCCTGCACCCACCGCCGGCCCTTCGCCATGCGCAGCTGGGCCAGGCGGCGGCCGAAGGGATCCTTGGCGGCGCCAGCCGACAGCAGCTCGACGTCCTTGCCAAGCACCATCTTGGCCAGCCGTTCGCGGGAGGCCTCGCCATAGGGTTCGGACAGCTTGGGCGCGGTGATGCCGGCCAGCTTCAGGTCGCTGCCGTCGTCGAGCCGGACCATGTCGCCGGTGACCACCTCCACCACCCGGCCGCGCCCCTGGCCGGCCAGGGCGTCCAGTCTGGCGGCCTCGCCGCATCCGGCCAGGGCAAGGGCGGCAAGCAGGAGGGGCAGCAGGCGGTTCAATCTACGTCTCCGGTGGCGCGCGCGAGATGCTGGGCGGGTGTTTCCACCACCGGGGATGGCCCCCTGTCCAGTTCGGCGGCGAGCCGATCGCGGTCCAGTTCGCCTTCCCAGCGGGCGATCACCAGCGTGGCCACCCCGTTGCCGACCAGGTTGGTCAGGGCCCGGCACTCGCTCATGAACCGGTCGATGCCGACCAAGGCGGCCAGGGCCACGGCCGGGATGGAGTCGACCTCCGAGATCGTCGCGGCCAGGGCGATGAAGCCCGCCCCGGTCACGCCGCTGGCCCCCTTGGACGTCAGCATGGCCACGCCCAGCAGGGTGGCGATCTGCAGGGCGTCGAGAGGCGTGTTGGTGGCCTGGGCCAGGAACAGGATGGCCAGGGTCATGTAGATGTTGGTGCCGTCGAGGTTGAAGCTGTAGCCGGTCGGGATGACCAGGCCGGTCACGGACTTGGAGGCGCCGAGCCGCTGCAGCTTCTCCATGATCTGGGGCAGGACCGATTCGGAGGAACTGGTGCCAAGCACGATCAGCAGTTCCTCCCGGATGTAGCGGATGAACTTCAGGATCGAGAAGCCGGCCATGGCGGCGATCGCCCCCAGCACCACGATCACGAAGATCAGGCTGGTGGCGTAGAAGGCGCCCACCAGGAAGCCCAGCTGCACCAGCGAGTCGATGCCGTACCGGCCAATGGTGAAGGCCATCGCCCCGAAGGCGCCGATCGGGGCCAGCCGCACGATGACGGCGATGATCGAGAAGAACACCTTGGCGATGTCGTCCAGCACGTGAGCGACCTTGGAGCCG
>DASPLD010000301.1:0-11905 GCA_035627755.1 Caulobacter sp.
TGTGGTGAGGTTGTGGATAAGTGGCATAACTTCAACGACTTACCGGTGGGCGGTCGGAACATGGTCGCAAGGGTCGTCACGGTCGCCTTCCAGGGGGTCGAGGCCCGCCGGGTCGACGTCGAGGTGCAGCTGACCAAAGGCGAGCACGCGATCGTCGTGGTCGGTCTCGGCGACAAGGCCGTGGCGGAGAGCCGGGAGCGGGTCCGCGGCGCCTTCACAGGGCTTGGCCTGGCGCTCCCGGGCAAGCGGATCATCGTCAACCTGGCCCCGGCGGACCTGCCCAAGGAAGGCAGCCACTACGACCTGCCGATCGCCCTGGCGATGATGGGCGCCATGGGCATCATTCCCCAGGACGCGCTGAGCGGCTGGGTGGCGGTGGGCGAGCTTTCGCTGGACGGGACCATATCCCCGGTGGCCGGCGCCCTGCCCGCCGCCATCGCCGCCGGCGCCATGGACCTTGGCCTCATCTGCCCGGAAGCCTGTGGTCCGGAGGCGGCCTGGGCCGGCGAGACCCGCATCCTGGCGCCGCGCTCCCTGATCAGCCTGATCAACCATTTCAACGGCGCCCAGCTGATGTCCCCGCCCAGGCCGGGCCCGGTGGTTCAGGCGACCGGCGGGCCCGACCTGCGCGACGTGCGCGGCCAGGAGCAGGCCAAGCGGGCCCTGGAGATCGCCGCGGCCGGGGGCCACAACCTGCTGTTCGTCGGCCCGCCGGGTTCGGGCAAGTCGATGCTGGCCCAGCGGCTGCCGGGCCTGCTGCCGCCGCTGACCGCCGCCGAGCTCCTGGAGACCAGCATGGTCCATTCGGTGGCCGGGCTGATCGCCAAGGGGACCCTGACCCGCGACCGCCCCTTCCGGGCGCCCCACCACTCCGCCAGCATGGCGGCCCTGACCGGCGGCGGCGTCAGGGCCAAGCCGGGCGAGGTCAGCCTGGCGCACAACGGGGTGCTGTTCCTGGATGAACTCCCGGAGTTCGGGGTCCAGGCCCTCGACTCCCTCCGGCAACCCCTCGAGACCGGCGAGGTGATGGTCGCCCGCGCCAACTTCCACATCCGCTATCCGGCCCAGGTCCAGCTCGTCGCCGCGATGAATCCCTGCCGCTGCGGCCACGGCGGGGCCGGCAAGGGCGCCTGCGGCAAGGCTCCGCGCTGCCAGCGCGACTACCAGGGCCGGGTCTCCGGCCCGCTGATGGACCGCATCGACCTGGCCATCGACGTGCCGCCGGTCACCGCCGCCGACCTCGCCCTGCCCCCGCCCGCCGAGGGCACCGCCGAGGCCGCCGCGAGGGTCGCCGCCGCCCGCGCCCTGCAGTCCGACCGGGCCGCCCGGGCCGGCGAAGGCGCTCCGGCCATCAACGCCCGCGCCGACGGCGACTTCCTGGAAAAGGCCCTCGACCTCGACCCCGCCGCCCGCGCCCTGATGAGCCGCGCCGCCGAGGCCGGCCGCCTCTCGGCCCGCGGCTGGACCCGCACCCTGCGCCTGGCCCGCACCATCGCCGACCTCGACCAGGCCCCGGGGGTCAAGCGCATCCATGTGGCCGAGGCCCTGGTCTATCGCCGCGTGGCCCCGGGGGCCGAGGATGGGGTGGCGGCGCCGCCCGCGCCCGGATTCCACCGGCTGGCGATCTGAGGCCGGCCCGTCGAGGCTTGCGAACACCGGTCGGTGAGCGTAGGAGGCCTGGGAGATGTCCAGCAGCCGGTTCCATATTCGCAACGCGCGCCGCCCAGTTTGCAAACTTGGGCGCGTCGCCGCGTGGGCTGAAGGACTCTCGAGCTAGACCCCAAACCTGGCCCAAGACCGTCACCCCTCCCGGCCCGCCTGGAGGGGTTTTTCGTGTTTGCCGCCTGCGCCCCCTTCCGAACCCGCAAAATCCTGACCTAGTGATCCGAATGTACCTGTCCCTCGCCACCACCCACCGCCCCGCCACCGACCTCGGCTACCTGCTGCACAAGCATCCGGGCCGGGCCCACGAGATGGAGCTCGCCTTCGGCAAGGCGCATCTGGTCTACCCGGAGGCGTCGGACGAGCGTTGCGAGGCGGCGCTGATCCTCGACGTCGATCCGGTCGGGCTGGTGCGGGGCAAGGGGCGGGGCGAGGGGCTGCTCGACCAGTACGTCAACGACCGGCCCTACGCCGCCAGCTCCTTCCTCTCGGTGGCCCTCAACAAGACCCTGCGTACGGCGATGAACGGGGTCTGCGCCGTCCGGCCGGAGCTGGCGGCGGCCGAGATCCCGTTGGAGGCCGTCGTCACGCCCCTGCCGGCGCGCGGCGGCGAGGCCCTGGTGCGCCAGCTTTTCGAGCCCCTGGGCTGGACCGTGACCATCGAGCCCGTGCCGGGACCCGACGGCGAGGCTTCCCGCTATGTCACCCTGCGGCTGGCCGGCGCGGCGCGTCTCTCGGACCTGCTCAGCCACCTCTATGTGCTGATCCCGGTGCTGGACGACGACAAGCACTACTGGGTCGGCGAGGATGAGGTCGAGAAGCTGATGGCGCGGGGGCGTGGCTGGCTCGAGGGTCATCCGGCGCGGGAGCTGATCGTCCGCCGCTACCTGATCCACCGGCGCGGCCTGGCCGATGCGGCCCTGGCCCGGCTGGCCCCGGAGGCGGCCGAACCCGTGGTCCCCGGCGAGGGCCGCTCGCCCGAGGACGTCCTGGAGGCCCCGATCAAGCTCAACGACCTGCGCCTGCGGGCCGTGGTCGATGCCCTGCGCGAGACCGGCGCCAGCCGGATCGCCGACCTCGGCTGCGGCGAAGGCAGGCTGCTGCGCCAGTTGGTTCGCGAGCGCTGGGTGGAGAGCCTGATCGGCGTCGACGCCGGGGCCCGCGACCTGGAATGGGCGGCCAAGCGGCTCAAGCTCGGCCTGCCGGGCGGGCCGCCGGAGGGCCGGGTCACCCTGCTGCACTCCGGGCTCAACTACCGCGACGACCGCTGGGCCGGGGTCGACGCCGCCGCCCTGGTTGAGGTCATCGAGCACCTGGACGAGGACCGCCTGCCGGCCCTGGCCCAGGTGGTGTTCGGCCATGCCCGGCCGGGCGCCGTGATCGTCACCACCCCCAACGCCGAGTACAACGCCCTCTTCCCGAACATGAAGCCGGGCGCCATGCGCCACCCCGATCACCGGTTCGAGTGGACGCGGGCCCAGTTCCGCGCCTGGATCGCCGGGATCGAAGCCGCCTTCGGCTATAGCGCCGCCTTCGCCGACATCGGCGAGACCCACCCCGAGCTTGGAGCGCCGACCCAGATGGCGGTGCTGACGCGATGAGACCCGCCGACCCCAACGACATCACCATCCCCGACTTCGCCCTGGTGGTGCTGATCGGCGCCAGCGGCGCCGGCAAGTCCAGCTTCGCCGCCCGGCACTTCCTGGCCACCGAGGTGATCTCCTCGGACCATGCCCGCGCCCTGGTCGGAGACGACGAGACCGACCAGTCGGTGACCGGCGACGCCTTCGAACTGGTCGCCGCCATCGCCGAGAAGCGGCTCAAGCACCGGCGCCTGGCGGTGATCGACGCCACCAATGTCCGCCCGGCCGATCGCCGCCAATGGATCGAGCTGGCCCGGCGCTGGCATGCCCTGCCGGTGGCCATCGTGCTCGACCCGGGCGTCGACGCCTGCCTGGAGCACAACCGGGACCGGGCCAACCGCAGGTTCGGCGCGGGAGTGATCAAGCGGATGACCGACGAGCTTCGCCGCGGCGTCAGGGGCCTGCAGCGCGAGGGCTTCCGCCAGGTCTGGCGCCTGTCGACCGAGGCCGGGATCGCCGCCGCCACCGTCACGCGCCAGCCCCTGTGGACCGACAAGCGGAGCGACCCCGGCCCCTTCGACATCATCGGCGACATCCACGGCTGCGCCTCCGAACTGGAGACCCTGCTCCAGCGGCTGGGTTATGGCGTGACCTGGGGCGAGGCCGACGGCGAGCGCGTTGTCGCCATCCGCCCGCCCCCCGGCCGCAAGGCGGTCTTCGTCGGCGACCTGGTCGACCGGGGACCGGCCAGCCCCGACGTGCTGCGCATCGTGATGAGCATGACGCAGGCCGGCGACGCCTACTGCGTGCAGGGCAACCATGAGCGAAAGGCCGAGCGCTGGCTGGCTGGGCGGAACGTGACCATGAGCCACGGCCTGCAGCAGACCGCCGACCAGCTGACTGCCGAGAGCCCGGCCTTCCGGGCCCGGGCCGCCACCTTCCTGGCCGACCTGCGCAGCCACGTCTGGCTGGATGGCGGGCGCCTCGCGGTGGCCCACGCCGGCCTGAAGGCCGAGATGATCGGCCGGGGCTCCGGCGCCGTGCGCGAGTTCGCCCTCTATGGCGAGACCACCGGCGAGATCGACGAGTTCGGCCTGCCCGTGCGCGCCGACTGGGCGGCCAGGTACCGGGGCGACACCGCCGTGGTCTACGGACACACCCCGATGCTCGAGGCCAACTGGGTCAACAATACGATCTGCATCGACACCGGCTGCGTGTTCGGCGGCAAGCTGACCGCCCTGCGCTGGCCCGAGCGGGAGCTGGTCGAGGTCCCCGCCGAGCAGGTCTGGTTCGAGCCGATGCGGCCGCTGGCCGGGAGCAGCGCGGACCGCTCCGGCCAGGCCGAGGCTGACGACCTGCTGGACATGGCCGACGTCTCGGGCCGCCGCTGGCTGGACACCGCCCTCAAGGGGCGCATCGTCGTGCCGGAGGAGAACGCGGCCGCCGCCCTGGAGGTGATGAGCCGCTTCGCCCTGGCGCCCCACTGGCTGGCCTACCTGCCCCCGACCATGTCGCCGGTCGAGACCAGCGCCCGCGAGGGCTGGCTGGAGCGGCCGGAGGAAGCGCTGGCCTACTTCCGCAACCAGGGCGTGACGAGCGTGGTGGCCGAGGAGAAGCACATGGGCTCGCGGGCGGTCATCGCCCTCTGCCGCGACGCCGCCGCCGCCCGCGCCCGCTTCGGCGTGATGGGGGAGGAGACAGGTCAGGTCTGGACCCGCACAGGCCGGGCCTTCTTCGCCGACCCCGCCATCACCGAGGCCCTGCTGGCCCGGCTGCGGGCGGGGGTAGAGGCGGCCGGTCTGTGGGAGGAGCTGGCCACCGACTGGCTGCTGCTCGACGCGGAGATCATGCCGTGGTCGGCCAAGGCGGGCTCCCTGATCAGCGCCCAGTACGCACCCGTCGCGGCCGCCTCTGGGGCCGGCCTCGCCATTGCCGTCGACGCCCTGCGCCGGGCCGCGGCGCGCGGCCAGGACGTCACCCCGCTGGCCGACCGCTTCGCGGACCGCCGCCGACGCGCGGCCGCCTATGGCCGGGCCTGGGCGCCCTATGTCTGGCCGGTGGGCGGGGTGGAGGATCTGAAGGTCGCCCCCTTCCACCTGCTGGCCAGCGAGGGCCGCGTCTGGTTCGAGCAGGACCATTCCTGGCACATGGCCCTCGCCGACCGGCTGGCCGCGGCGGGCGGGGGCTTCGCGGCCACCCGCTGGCGCGCCCTCGACCTGGCGGACGAGGCGGCCTGCGCCGAGACGGTCGCCTGGTGGGAAGCCATGACCGCCGCCGGCGGCGAGGGGATGGTGGTCAAGCCCGCCAGCTTCATCGCCCGGGGACCCAAGGGTCTCATTCAGCCGGCCCTCAAGGTGCGCGGCCAGGAGTACCTGCGCATCATCTACGGCCCCGAGTACGACGCGCCGGAGAATCTGGAACGGCTGCGGGTGCGCGGCCTCGGCGGCAAGCGCAACCTCGCCCTGCGCGAGTTCGCCCTCGGCCACGAGGCTCTGACCCGCTTCGTCGCCCGCAAGCCGCTGCGCCGGGTGCACGAGTGCGTCTTCGCCGTGCTGGCGATGGAGAGCGAGCCGATCGACCCGCGTCTCTGACCGCTCGGCGGCTCAGCGCCGGTCGGCCGCGAGTCCGACGAGCAAGGCGGCCAGACCGAACTCGAACACCCCCTCGTCCACGCCCCGCTCGCCGTTCTGTTCGGCCAGGGCCGACCCGAGGGCGTAGTGGGCGAGGCTGAGGAAGGCCGCGCGGGCTTGCTCAGGGCCGAAGCCTGCCGCCTCCAGCCGGGCCAGGTTGGCGCGGGTCCGCGCCGCCCGGCCGGCCGCCGTCGGCCGCGCCCCGGCCAGCAGGCGGGCGGCGTCGCGGCGGGACAGGGCCGCGCGACGGACAGCGCGCGCGCCCTCGGCCAGCCACGCCCGCCAATCGTCCGCCGGCGGCGGGATGACCTCGGCCAGCAGGAGGTCGGCCATGTGATCGCGCAGCTCGCCCATGGTGCGGAAGTGCCAGTAGAGCGACGGGCCCTTGACGCCCAGCTCGGCCGCCAGCCGCCGGGTGGAGAGGCCGTCGAGCCCCACCAGCTCCATCAGGTCCAGGGCCGCCCGGAGGATGGTCTCCCGATCCAGGGTGGGGCGTTCGACGGCGGCGGGCGACGGGTTTTCGGGCAAGGCTGGACTCCGGTCGGGACTTCAATCTATCACTGCTAGGGACGGCTGGCGCAAGACCGGCGGGAGGAATACCGATGAGAGCCTGGATGCTGCCGGCCGCGTTCGGCCTCGCCGTCCTCGCCAGCCCGGCCGCGGGGGCGGGGCTGATGGGGGTCCCCTGCCGCACCCCAGCGCCGGTCCACTGCGCGCCCGGCGGATGCACGCCGACCGAGCTTGGCGACACCGGCAATGCCGTCGAGCCGGTCACCGGCCGCAAGTTCTTCCTCGACTACCCCTGCGACCTGAAGCCTGGCGAGAAGGTCACCTTTGTGCTCAGCCTCCACGGAGGGGGCTCGATCGGCAACTGGCAGCGCCACTACTTCCCGCTGCTCGACCTGAAGGAGAAATATCGCCTGGTCGTGGCCACCCCGACGGGCACGCAGTTCGGCTGGAAGCCCGAGGCCGACGACGCCTATCTGCAGGGGATCGTCGAGGCGGTGGAGGCCGCCCTCGGCCCGGACCGGATCAGGGCCTTCTGGCTCGCCGGCCACTCGCTGGGCGGCCAGACCTCCAATCGCCTGCTGGCCACCCCCTTCTACCGCAGCCGGCTGACCGGCTGGGTCAGCCTGTCGGGCGGCCGGCTGGGTTCCCGGCGCGAGGACGTCCGGGCTCCGATCCCGGCCGGCGTCCCGCTGCCGCCCGGCGCCGGGCCGGGCCCGCCACGGCTTGTCGCCGACGCCTCGCTGCTGCCGGACTTCCCCTTCTCCCACATCTACGCGACCGGAGAACACGAGCTGACCGCCGCCGGCTTGCCGGAGAGCTCGCGCTGGGCCGAACGGCTGGGCTGTGGGCCCCGCGCGCCGGCCGTCGAGGTGGTCGACACTCGGGCCGGATACGTCGAGGACAGCCGCCCGCAGGCCAACCCCAACCCCATCTGGGGCCTCAAGGCGCGTCCCGGGACGGCGCGGCTCTACCGCTATCCAGCCTGCCGCGAGGGGCGGGTCGTCGCCGATGTGGTGCGGCTGGACAAGGGTCACACCGAGGGGCTGGAGCCCCACATCACCGAACAGATCGTCAAGCTGATGCTGTCGGCCGGTCCCGGCCGCTGAGGAGGACTCCGCCATGAGAACCCGGTTTCTGGCGCCGGTCGCCGCCCTGATCGCCCTGTGGGCCGCCCCCGCAGCCGCCCAGCAGATCGCCGGCGCCGGTTGCGCCCCGCCGGCCCGCTGCGAAGGCGAGGCCTGCCTGACCTCCGGCGCCCTGGCCGAGCTTGGCAACGCCGTCGACCCCAAGACCGGCCGCCGGTTCTTCCTCGACTTCCCCTGCGACCTGAAACCGGGCGAGTCGGTGGTGTTCATCCTCAACATCCATGGGGCCGGCTCGATCGGCAACTGGCAGCGCCACTACTTCCCGGCCGCCGACTACAAGGACCGCTACCGGCTGGTGGTCGCCACCCCGACCGCCGCCACGAGCGGCCAGATCGGCCCCGGCGGCCCGAGCATCCGGATGTGGCAGGCGGCGGCCGACGACGAACACCTGCGCAATATCGCCGACCTGGTCATCGACGGCCTGGGCCCCAAGCGGATCAAGGCCTTCTGGCTGGCTGGCCACAGCCAGGGCGGCCTGACCTCCAGCCGCATCGTCTGCTCCGACTATTTCAAGGACCGGGTCGACGGCTGGCTCAGCCTTTCGGGCGGCCGTATCGGCCGGGCCCCGATCGTCGCCGCCTTCGGCCCGCCCAAGCCCGACGGCTCGCCGCCCGATCCGCTGCCGCGCAACATCCCGCTCGGCGCGGCAGCCCCGACGACCTGCGACTTCTCCCACATCTTCACCACCGGCGCGCATGAGATCACCGGCCTGCCCGACACCTCGCCCTGGGCCGAGAAGTACGGCTGCGGCCCGCGGGTCCGCCGGCCGGACATCGTCGACACCCGGCCTGGCCATGTCTGGGACTACGCCCGGGCGAGCTATCCGGTCTGGGGCACGAGGGCCCGGCCCGGGACGGCGGAGGTGTTCGTCTATCCCGGCTGCCGTGACGGGCGGCTGGTCGCCGACGTGGTGCGGCTGGACAAGGGCCACACCGAAGGCCTGGAGCCCAGGGTCACCGAAGCCCTGGTCCAGCTGATGGTCGCCGCGCCGGGCGGCAAGGTCGGGAGGCTCTGACCCTCAGGCCTTCAGGCGCAGCTTCACCGGACGCACCACCGTCGGGCCGGCGAAGGCTTCGGGGAAGTCGCTGACCGGGCCGGGACGGCCGAACAGGTAGCCCTGGGCCTCGGTGCAGAGTTCGCGGTCGAGGAAGTCCAGTTCCTCAACCGTCTCGACGCCTTCAGCCAGGACCGACAGCTGCAGCCCGCGGCAGAGGCCGACGATGGCCCGGACGATGGTCGCCGCCTGTTCATTGTCGTCGACGTTGCGCACGAACGACTGGTCGATCTTGATCTTGTCGAACGGGAAGGCGCGCAGGTTGGACAGGGAGGAATAGCCGGTCCCGAAGTCGTCCATGGCCACCTTGACGCCGAGCTCCTTGACCTGGCCGAGGGTGGCCAGCGCCTGGTCGAAGTCCTCGATCAGCGCCGTTTCGGTGATCTCCAGTTCCAGCCGTTCGGGGGCCAGGCCGGTCCGCTCGAGGATTTCGGCCACCCGCTTGGCGAGGCCGGCCGAGCGCAGCTGGACGCCGGAGATGTTGACGGCGACCTGCAGGGGCTTGGACCAGCCGGCGGCCTCGGCGCAGGCCTGGCGCAGCACCCAGTCGCCGATCGGCACGATGAGGCCGGTCTCCTCGGCGAGGGGTATGAAGACCGAGGGCGGCACCGACCCGCGGGTCGGGCTGGTCCAGCGCAGCAGAGCCTCGAAACCAAAGATGACGCCGTCCTTCAGGGTCGCCTGAGGCTGGTAGACGACGGTGAATTCCGCCTTGCCCAGCGCCTGGCGGAGGTCGAACTCCATCAGTCGCCGCTCGTGCAGCTGGGCCCCGAGCGCCGCCTCGAAGAAGCGGTAGCCGTCGCGGCCCGCCGCCTTGGCCTGATAGAGGGCGGCGTCGGCGTTGCGGACGAGGGCGGCGGCGCTGTCGCCGTCGTGCGGATAGAGGGCGATGCCGATGCTGATCCCGACACTGGCGGCTTGGCCGTCGACGGGGATGTCGGGGGCCACGGCGGCCAGGACGCGCTCGCAGAGCTGGGCGACGTCAGCCGGCTTGCTGGCGCTCAAGGAGATGATGGCGAACTCGTCGCCGCCGAGGCGGGCGAAGACGTCGTCGGGATCGAGCACCGCGCCGACCCGCTGCGCCACCGTCTTGAGCACCACGTCGCCGGCCCCGTGGCCGAGCACGTCGTTGACCTGCTTGAACCGGTCGAGGTCGAGGCAGAGCACGGCGAAGGCGTCGTCCTTGCGCCGGTGGACCTGGATCTGGTGCTGCAGGCAGTTGTCGAAGCTGACCCGGTTCGAAAGGCCGGTGAGGCTGTCATTGTGGGCCAGGAAGCGGATCTTGGCCTCGGCGGCCACCCGGTCTCGCAGGTCCCGCAGGGCCACGGCCAGCCGGCGGCCGCCGTCGGAGGACATCTCGCGGGCGATCACCTCGACCGGCACCGCGTCGCCGCCTTGGGCTGGGCGGATGCGGGCGTCCAGGCGCGCCCCGGCGACCAGCAGGGCCGGCTCCTCGCCCTCCTCGAACAGCGAGACGAAGGGGCGTCCGATCAGCTCGGCGGCGTGGGTCCCGGCCATCCGGGCCAGGGCGTCGTTGGCGGTGACGATCCAGCCGTCCTCGCAGATGGCCAGGCCCTCGACGGCGGCGTCGGCCAGTTCGCTGAGGCGCCGCTGCTCGCCGCGCCGCTGGCTCGCGCCCCACAGCAGGGCGCCGCCGCACAGGGCCAGGAGGCTGGTCGCGGCCGCCCCGACCCAGGCGGCGAGGTTGCTGTCGGTCACCGCCGACGACGGCAGCAGGACGGAGGGGTCAGGCCGCAGGGTGACGGCCGCCATGCCGGTGAAGTGCAGGCCGACGATGGCCAGGGTCAGCAGCAGGGCGGCGCCGATCCGCAGGCCCGGAGCAGGCCGGCCGCGGGCCAGGGCGAGGGCCAGGGCGCCGAACGCCGAGCCGATCAGCAGGGAGGCGACCACCAGGCCGAGGTCCCAGCCGACCGTGCCCTCGATCCGGAAGCCGGCCATGCCCAGGTAGTGCATCGCCCCGATCGCCAGCCCCGCCAGCGCCCCGCCCACGGCCGGGGCCCAGGCCCTCCCGGGCAGCAGGGCGACATGGAAGGCGGCCCCGAACAGGACCACCGCCACCCCCAGCGAGGCCAGGGTGTCGACCAGCAGATAGGCGGTCGGAAGGCCGGTCTCGAAGGCCAGCATGGCCACGAAGTGGGTCGCCCAGACCCCCGCGCCGGTGATCGTGGCTGTCGCGCCCAGCAGGCCGAGACGCCGCATTCCGCGCAGCGCCGAAACCCGGTCCAGCTGCGCCACGGCCGTGCCGCAGGACAGCAGGCAGACGATGGCGGCGAGGAGGACGTAGCCGGGGTCGTGCTGGGTCGTCAGGCAGTTGTAGATCTTGAACATGACTTCCTGCCTCCGTGCAGGAACGACCCAGGGCGCCGACAATGGACGCCGGTAACTTGAGGCTAGGAGATCGTGCTGAATCCCTGGTTTAGGTTTGGACGTTCCGGCGCGATTCCCGCCGTTCTGCGCGACTTTGCCGCATGAACGGCCCTTGGGTTGCGCAGCGCTTCCAGACTTGCGCCGGTCGTATCGGGGCCGCCGTCAGCCGGCAGTCGGCCTCGTCTCCCGACCCGGCGCCAACGGTTCGCCAACGCGCGGACCCGATGCTAGCAAGGGCCCCTGGCGGGAGGAGAGGCGTTGTCCCTGATCGGTCTGTCACGGCGCGCCGTCTGCGCCGCCCCGCTCGGCCTGGCCCTCGCTCCGGCAGCCCTGGCGCGGGATGCCGAGGCGGACCGCATCGCACGGATCGAGGCGGGCCTGGTTCCCCGCATCGTCCTGCGCAGCCGTCCCGAGCCAGCCGCCAGCCTGACGGCGCGGATGGCCCGCTACCGCGTCCCGGGCGTCAGCCTGGCCTTCTTCGGCGCGGAGGGGGTGCGCTGGACCCGGCAGTACGGCGTCCTCGAACGGGGGGGCGATCGGCCGGTCGACGCCGACACCCTGTTCCAGGCCAGTTCGATCGCCAAGACCGCCACCGCAATGGCCATCCTCCGGCTGGTCCGCGAGGGCCGCCTCGACCTCGACGGCGACGTGGCCGGCCGGCTGAAGGGCTGGCGCCTGCCGGACACGCCGTTCACCACGGCCGAGAAGGTCACCGTCCGCCGCCTGCTCAGCCACAGCGCCGGGACCACGGTCCACGGCTTTGCCGGCTATGCGCCGGGCGGGATGTTGCCGACCACCCGTCAGATTCTCGCGGGCGCGCCTCCGGCCAACAGCCCGCCGGTCACCGTCGACACCGTCCCGGGCTCCGGCTGGCGCTATTCCGGCGGCGGCTACCTGATCCTGCAGCAGCTGGCGGAGGAGACGACCGGCGAG
>DASPLD010000302.1:0-11685 GCA_035627755.1 Caulobacter sp.
AGCCGAGCGCTTCGCCAATCAGGACGCCCTGGACGCCCACATGGCCGACTGGACCCGCGACCAGGACCGCTTCGCCCTGATGCGCCGGCTGCAGGCGGTGGGGGTGCGGGCAGGGGCCGTCCAGACGGCGGAGGACCTCAACGAGACCGATCCCCACATCGCCCACCGCGGCGTCTTCTTCGAGATGGACCATCCGGTGATCGGCGAGGCGCGGTTCGAGGGCACGCCGATCCAGTTCTCCTCGATCGTCCAGGACAACTGGCGCTCGGCGCCGCTGCTCGGCGAGGACAACGCCTACGTCTTCCACGACCTGCTTGGCCTCAGCGACGACGAGGTCGCCGCCTTGACCGAGGAAGGCGTGCTGTGATGGACGCGAGCCCCACCGCCCCGCCGCCGTTCACCGGCCTGCGCGTCGTCGAGCTGTCCGAGGACCCGGCGGGCGACTATGCGGGTCGCCTGCTGGCCGAGATGGGAGCCAAGGTCCTCAAGCTGGAGCCGCCCGGCGGCTCGCCGGCCCGCGCCATCGGCCCCTTCGCCGGCGAGCCCGGCCCCGAGACCAGCCTCAACTTCCGCTTCTACAACACCGGCAAGCAGAGCCTGGTCGTCGACCTGACGACGCCAGCCGGCCTAACCCGGCTGCGCGACCTCTGCCGCGGGGCCGACATCTTCATCTCGACCCTGCAGCCGGCCGCTCTCAAGGCCGTCGGCCTCGACCTGGCGGCGCTCTGCGCCGCCAATCCGAAGCTGATCGTGCTGTCGGTGACCGCCTTCGGCCTGACCGGCCCCTGGGCCGACTACAAGTCGAGCGACCTCGTCGCCCTGGCCGCCGGCGGGCCGCTGATCAGCTGCGGCTACGACGACCATTCGATTCCACCGATCCGGCCGGGCGGCAACCAGGGCTACCACACCGCCGCCAGCTTCGCCCATATCGGGGTCATGCTGGCCCTGCTGCACCGCCAGCAGACCGGCGAGGGCCAGCTGGTCGACGTCTCGATGCATGAGGCCTGCGCCGTCAACATCGAGCTGGCCAATCCCTACTGGTTCTATCCCAAGGTCAACGTCAAACGGCAGACCTGCCGCCACGCCCAGCCGACCCCCACCCAGTCGGCCCTGTTCCGCTGCGCCGACGACCGCTTCGTCTACTTCGCCCTGATCCTGTCGGACCCCAAGGCCTGGAACGCCCTCGTCGCCTGGATGGAGGAGAAGGGGATGGCCGCCGACCTCGCCGACCCGGCCTACCAGGATCTCGGATACCGCCAGGCCCAGTTCCCCGAGATCCAGTCGCTGGTCGAGTGCTTCTTCCTGATCCAGGAGGCGCATCAAGCCTATCACGAGGGTCAGGACCGCGGCCTGCCGATCGGGGTGCTCAACGCGCCCGAGGACCTGTTCGACGACGAACACCTCAAGGCCCGCGGATTCTTCGTCGAGGTCGAGGAGGCCGATGGCTCGAAGGCCCTCTACCCTGGCCCCTCCTACCTCTTCTCCGCCTTCGGCCCGGTCCCGCGCGTCCGCGCCCCGAGGCTGGGCGAACATGCCGAGCTGGAAGGAGCCGCCGGATGAGCGTCCTCGACGACGACCTGGCCTTCGCCGGCCGCGACAGGACCGCCGTGGTCGGCATCGGCCAGACCGAGTTCAGCCGCGACTCCGGCCGCAGCGTCCTTTCGTTGGCCACCGAGGCCGCCCTGAAGGCCATCGCCGACGCCGGGCTCGAGGTCTCCGACATCGAGGGCATCGTCCGCTGCGGTGATGACGTGGTCACCCCCCACACCCTGGCCGCCTCGCTCGGCGCGACCAACATGACCTACTGGGCCGACACCGGGCCGGGCGGGGTGGCCCCCTGCATGATGATGGGCCTGGCCATGGGAGCGGTGCTGTCGGGACAGGCCAAGGCGGTGCTCTGCTTCCGCTCGCTGAACGGCCGCTCGGAAGCGCGGCTGGGCGGCTCTGGCCAGTCCGGATCGCAGGTCTCGGGCGGCCAGGGGACGGGCGACGAGTTCTACGTCCCCTACGGCCTAATGACCGCCGGCCAGACCTTCGCGCTGATGGCCCAGCGCCACATGATCGAATACGGGACGACGCCTGCGCACCTCGCCGCCGTCGCCATGACCTGCCGCGACCATGCCCAGGCGACGCCGCACGCCATGATGTGCGGCAAGCCGATGAGCCTGGACGACTACATGGCCGCCCGGATGATCTCGACGCCCCTGCGCCTGTTTGACTTCTGCCTGGAGTCCGACGGGGCCTGCGCCGTGGTCATCACCTCGGCCGAGCGGGCCAGGGACCTGCCCAGGCCGCCAGTGCTGATCCGGGCCGTGGCCGGCGGGGCGCCGCGCGACCACCGCACCGGCATGATGTTCCCGGTCGTCACCCGCGACGACATGACCGACCTCGGCGGCCGCCGGGCCGGCGACCGGCTGTGGACCCGGGCCGGGGTCGGCCCGTCCGAGGTCGATATCGCCCAACTCTATGACTGCTTCACCATCAGCGTCATCCTGCAGCTGGAAGCCTACGGTTTCTGCGCCAAGGGGGAGGGCGGTCCCTTCGCGGCCAGCGGCGCCATCGGCCGGGGCGGCAGCCTGCCGATCAACACCGGCGGCGGCCACCTGTCGGAGGGCTACGTCCACGGCATGAACCACATCGTCCAGGCCGTGCGGCAGCTGCGCGGCGAGGCCGATATGCAGATCCCCGACGCCGAGCTCTGCCTCTGCACTGGCGGGCCGCTGCCGGTCGGCTCCAGCGTCCTGTTCCGGAAGGCGGCGTGATGGGCCGCATTCTGCCCAACGTCCGCGACCGTGAGACCCGCGGCTTCTTCGAGGCCGCAGCCGAGGGCCGGCTGGCCTATCGCGCCTGTGACGACTGCCAGCACGCCCTTCATCCGCCGACAGCCCACTGCCCCCACTGCGGCGGCTGGAACACCGCGTGGCGCACGGCGACGGGCCGGGGCCGGCTGCATGCCTGGACCACCGTCGCCCACCAGATCCATCCGGCCTTCCCGGCCCCCTACACGGTGGTGGTGGTCGAACTGGAGGAGACGCCGGAGGTGCGGCTGATGGGCCATCTGGACGGGGCGCCGGAACTGACGCCGGGCCAGCCGATGGAGGTCTGGTTCGAGAAACTGGCCGAGGACGTCACCCTGCCGCAGTGGCGGCCGGCAAGCGGTTGAGAGGGAACAGCATGGCCAGCGCCAAGCCGAAGATCGGCATCACCACCTACAACTACCCGCCGCAGGAACTGCTCAACCTGGCGCGCACCGCCGAGCGGCTGGGCTTTGAGGGGTTGTGGTTCGGCGAGCACTACGTCATCCCCGGGTCCTACGGCAGCAAGCATCCGGGCATCGCCGGTACGGTCGAGCACAAGGAGGATGACATCCTCTCGCCCGGCGTGCGGCTGTACGATCCCTGGTTCACGCTTGGGGCCATCGCCGGCGCCACCACCACCCTCAAGCTCGGCACCGCCATCTGCATCGTGCCGATGATCCATCCCCTGCTGCTGGCCCGGGCCACGGCCACGGCCCACGACATCTCCGGCGGCCGCTTCCGGCTGGGCATGGGCGCTGGCTGGCTGAAGGAGGAGTTCGACGCCCTCGGCGTGCCGTTCGAGGAACGGGGCGGCCGGCTGGACGAGGCCATCGCCGTCCTGCGCAAGGCCTGGGAAGGCGGCTTCTTCGAGCACCAGGGCAAGGCGTTCCAGTTCGGCCCGGTGCAGATCACCCCGCACGCCACCCCGGTGCCACTGGTGTGCGGCGGCAACACGGGCCCGGCCCTGCGCCGGGTGGTGCGGGTGGCCGACGCCTGGATGAACTCGGCCATGGTGCCGCTGGAGGAGGCCCTGCGCCTGCGCGACACCATCGAGCGGGGCCGCGCCGAGGCCGGCAAGACCGGCGATCCGCTGACCTACTACCTGCGCCCGCCCGAGGCGACACCGGAGCAGGTCGCCGCCTTCGCCGCCGAGGGCTTCGACAACATCGTCCTCTGGGGCCCCCACGTCTGGCCCCAGTCCCCCGACACCCCGCTGGAGGTCAAGGTCGCGGGCCTGACCCGCCTGGCCCGCGAGCTTGGCGTCACGCCGGCCACGGCGGCGGCGGCCTAAGGAGCCATCCGAAATGAACCTCACCCCCGGCTCGCGCTGGAAAAGCGCCGTCTGCGACACCGAGGCCGTGGTCGTCCGCCCCCCGGCGGCCCCGGCCACCCTCGAATGCGGCGGCCAGCCGATGGTCGCCTTCAGCGCCGCCAAGCCTGGCGGCCTTACGGTCGACCCCGCCCACGCCGGCGGCAGCCTGCTCGGCAAGCGCTACCTCGACGAGGAGACCGGCCTCGAGGCGCTCTGCTCCAAGGCCGGCGCGGGCGCCCTGTCGGTCAGCGGCCGGCCGCTGACCATCAAGGAAGCCAAGAAGCTTCCCTCCTCGGACTAGGCCATGCACACCGCCCTCCTGCTCGACATGGCCGCCGGCGCCTTCCCAGACCGCCTGGCGCTCGGGTCGCTGGCCGATGGGGTCAGCTACGGCGAACTTGCCCTGCGGGCCCGAGCCGGCGCCGCCTGGCTGGATCGCCTGGGTGAGGGCAGCATCGTCTTCATCGGCCTCAACGGCCCGGCCCTGCCGACGGCGGTGTTCGCCGCCGGCCTGCTGGCCCGGCCTTTCGCCCCGCTCAACTACCGCCTTTCCAACGAGGAGCTGCGCAAGCTGCTGGCGCGCACGGCCCCGTCGGTGGCCATCGTCGACGCCGACATGCTTCCGCGCGTCGCGGACGCCCCGGGCGTCGTCCTCGTCAGCCGCGACCAGTTCGAGGCCGCCTGCCTCGACGAGGCTCATCGCGCCGCCGAACTGACCGAGATCGACCCCGACATCGCCGTCCTGCTGTTCACCAGCGGCACCACCGGCGAGCCCAAGGCCGCCGTCCTGCGCCACCGCCACCTGACCTCCTATGTCATCTCCACCGTGGAGTTCATGGGCGCCGACGAGGAAGAGGCCGCCCTGGTCAGCGTGCCGCCCTATCACATCGCCGGGATCTCGGCGGTGCTGACGGGGGTCTACGGCGGCCGCCGGGTCGTCCACCTGCCGGCCTTTACGCCCGAGGCGTGGGTCGAGGCGGCGGCGGCCGAGCGGATCACCCACGCGATGATGGTGCCGACCATGCTCGGCCGGGTCCTCGACCTGCTACAGGCCAGCGGGGAGCGCCTGCCTCACCTGCGGGCGCTGTCCTACGGCGGCGGGCGCATGCCACAGCCGGTCATCGAGCGAGCCCTGGCCCTGTTGCCCCACGTCGACTTCGTCAACGCCTACGGCCTGACCGAAACCAGCTCGACCATCGCGGTGCTGGGCCCCGATGACCATCGCGCCGCCATCGCCTCCGACGATCCGTCCGTCCGCCGCCGCCTGGGCTCGGTCGGCCGGCCGCTGGCCAGCCTTGAACTGGAAATCCGTGGCCTGGACGGCGAACCGGTTCCGGCCGGCGCCGCGGGCGAGGTCTGGGTGCGCGGCGAACAGATCTCCGGCGAATACCTCGGGCGCAAGCTGATCCGCGATGACGGCTGGTTCCCGACCAACGACAGCGGCTGGCTGGATGAGGCCGGCTACCTGTTCGTCGAGGGCCGGCTGGACGATGTCATCGTCCGCGGCGGCGAGAACATCTCTCCTGGTGAGATCGAGGACGTGCTGCGCGCCCACCCGGCCGTCCGCGACGTCGCTGTCATCGGCCTGCCCGACCTGCAGTGGGGCGAGCGGGTGGCGGCGGTCGTGGTCGCGGATGCGCCCGCCGACCAACTGGCCGACTGGGTGCGCCAGCGGCTGCGCTCGACCAAGACCCCCGAGGCCTTCTTCTTCCGCGAGGCCCTGCCCTACAACGAGACCGGCAAGCTGCTCCGCCGCGCCCTGCGCGCCGAGCTGGCGGAGCCGGCGGCGGCCTGAGCCATGGCCCGGCGCGACCTTCTTCGTGATGAGGACGAGGTCGAGCGTCATGCGCCGCTGTTCGGCGCCCCGCTGCGGATCGTCGACCTCGCCCGCGAGGATCCGGCCGGCGCCGCCGGTATCGTCGTCGGCCTCGACCGCGACGGCGCCCTGCCGCCGGCGCCCGAGGCCTGCGACCTGCTGCTGACCACCGCGGCCGCGCCGCCCCGGCCCTGGGTCGGCCTGTCCGACCTGGACGGAGCGCTGGCGCGCCTCGACGCCGCCGTCACCCGCCATCCCCTCGCCGCCACGGCCCTGGTCCAGGTCCTGCGCACCGGCCAGGGGCTCGCCTTCGAGGAGGCGCTGGTCCTCGAATCGGCGATCTACTCCACCCTGCTCGGCGGCGAGGAGTTCCGCGCCTGGCGGCGCGCCAACCCAGCCCGGGCCCGCCGGCCCGATCTCTCGCCCCGCGTCGCCTTCGAGCGCGGCGACGCCACCGTCGTCCTGACCCTGGCCTGGCCGATGCGCCGCAACGCCTTCGACGCCGCGATGCGCGACGCCCTTGTCGAGGCGCTGCGCGCCGCCGCCGCCGATCCGGAGGTGACCGCCATCATCCTGCGGGGCCAGGGGCCGGACTTCTCGGCCGGCGGCGACCTCGACGAGTTCGGCTCCGCCCCCGACCTGGCGGCCGCGCACTTCACCCGGCTGCTGCGTTCGCCGGCCCGCCTGGTCCGCCAGCTGGCTCCGCTCGTCGCCGTCCGGCTGCATGGCGCCGTCATCGGGGCCGGCATCGAGGCCGCCGCCGCCGCCGGCCGCGTGGTCGCCGCGCCCGGCGCCTGGTTCCAGCTTCCCGAAGTGGGCATGGGCCTGATTCCCGGGGCCGGCGGCACGGCCAGCATCCCCCGCCGCATCGGCCGCCGCCGCGCTGCCTGGATGGCCCTGCTCGGCGAGCCGCTCGACGCCGTGACCGCCCTCGACTGGGGCCTGGTCGACGCCCTGGAGCCCGCCCCGTGACGCCCGCCCGCCGAGCTCCCCGCCCGACGACCGAGAGCAGCGCGCTGCGTTGGGCGCGCTCCGGGTTGATGGCCCTGACCGGTCCGGCGGATGGCCCGCCCCGCCTGCCGCCGGGCGATCCGATGACCGGGATCGAGCTGCTGGTCTCCGAGGTCGAACTGGCCGCCGCCCGGCTGGGGCGGCCGCTCCGCCTCGATTCGCGGCTGCTGACCGAGCGGGCGGCCATCATCGGCCTTGGCCGGCAGGGACGCATCGCCTGCGGCGGCGGCGCGCGGCTCCTCGAGACCCGCGACGGCTGGCTGGCCGTCAACCTGCCGCGCGAGACCGACCGGCTGACGATCCCCGCCTGGCTCGGCCCCGGCCTGCCGGACGATCCCTGGACCGCCGTCGCCCGCGGCGTACGCGGCCGCTCCCTCGCCGACCTGGTCGAGTCCGGCCGCCGGCTGGACCTGGCGCTCGCCGCCGTCGGCAGCCTGCCCGTTCCGCCCGAGCCCTTCATATTCCGGCCGATGGGCGCCCCGACGCCCCGCCGCGACGAGCCCCCCCTGGTCGTCGACCTCTCGGCGCTGTGGGCAGGCCCGCTCTGCGGCCAGGTCCTGGCGGCCGCCGGCGCCAGGGTGGTCAAGGTCGAAAGCCTCGGCCGGCCCGACCCGGTCCGGGAGGCGGCCCCGGCCGTCTTCGACCGGCTGAACGCCGGCAAGGACAGCGTCGTCCTCGACTTCCGCGACCCCGCCGACCTCGCCCGCCTGCGCGGCCTGCTGGCGCGCGCCGACGTGGTCGTCACCAGCGCCCGCTCCCGCGCCTTCGCCCAGCTGGGCCTCGGGCCCGAGGGGGTGTTCGCCGTCAATCCCGGCCTGGTCTGGGTGGCGGTGACCGCTCACGGCTGGGACAGCAACGCCGTCGGCTTCGGCGACGACGTCGCCGCCGGCGCCGGCCTGGTCGCCTACGACGGGGCCGGCGCGCCGTTGTTCGCCGGCGACGCCCTGGCCGACCCGCTGACCGGTCTGGCGGCCGCCGCCGGCGCCCTGCGCGCCCTGGGGCAGGGGGGCGGCATCCTGGTCGACGCCAGCCTCGCCGGCGCCGCCGCCTTCGTGGCCTCCTTCCCTGCGCCGCCCGCCGCCGCCCTGGTCCATCGCGCCGCCGCCGGCTGGCGGGTCGAGGCCCGGGACGGCTCCGCCCCCGTCGCCCCGCCCCAGGCCCGTCCCTGGCCCGGCTCCGCCACGGCCTTCGGCGCCGACACCTCGCGGTGGCTGGCATGAGCGGCGACCTTCTGATCCGCGATGTCGTGGTCGAGGGCCGCCCGCGCCGCGACGTCCGCGTCCGCGCCGGCCGCATCGTCGAGATCGGCGACGGCCTGTCGGGCCGGGAGCCGATCCTGGCCGGGAGCGGAGGCTGGCTGATCCCCGGACTGATCGACCACCACATCCACCTGCTGGCCTGGGCCGCCCGCCGCCGGTCGGTCCGCCTCGACGGCCTGGAAGGCCCGGCCGTGGCCAAGGCCCTCCGCGCCGCCCCCGGCCAGGGCTGGATCCGCGCCGTCGGCCATCATGGCGAGGCCCTCGACCGCGACCGTCTCGACCGCCTGGTCCCGGACCGACCCCTGCGCGTGCAGTCGACGACCGGCGGCCTGTGGATGCTCAATTCGGCGGCCCTGGACCGGGTGCTGGACGGCGAGCCTCCGCCCTGCGTCGAGCGGGATTCGGACGGTCGCCCCACCGGCCGAATCTGGCGCGGCGACGCCTGGCTGCGCGGCCGGATCGCCCAGGAGGCGCCGCCCCTGGCAGAGGTTGGTCAGGCCCTGGCTCGTTGGGGAGTCACCGGCGTGACGGACGCCAGCGCTTCCACCGGCCCGGCCGAGGCCGCCCTGCTGGCCGGCGCCGGCCTGCCGCAGCGCCTGATGCTGATGAGCGCGGACAGGCTGCCCGAGGACCCCCGCTACACCATCGGCCCAGTCAAGGTCCTGCTCGACGAACATGATCTGCCCGACTGGGACGACCTGGCCGGCCGCTTCCACGCCGCGCGCGCCCAGGGGCGGGCCCTGGCCGTCCATTGCGTCACCGCCGCCGAGCTGGCCCTTACCCTCGCCGCCTTCGAGACCTTCGGGGCCCGGCCCGGCGACCGCATCGAGCACGGCAGCGTCATCCCTCCCGACGCCGTACCCATCCTGGCCCGCCTGGGCCTGACCGTGGTCACCCAGCCGGCCTTCGTCGCCGAGCGCGGCGACCGCTACCTGGCCGAGGTCGATCCGGCCGACCAGCCGGACCTCTACCGCTGCGCCAGCCTGATGGCCGCCGGCGTCCGCGTCGCCGCCAGTTCCGACGCCCCCTACGCAGAGGCGGACCCCTGGGCCGCGATGCGGGCCGCCACCCAACGGCGCACCGCCTCAGGCCGTCCGCTCGGCCCCGAGGAACGGGTCGGCCTCGCCCGCGCCCGCGACCTGTTCCTGGGAACCTTCGACGACCCCGGCGGACCGCGTCGCCGGGTCGCCGCCGGCGCCGTCGCCGACCTCTGCCTGCTCACCGGGCCGCCATCCGAGGCGCCGTTCGCCGAGCGGCCGGTGGCCGCCACCGTCATCGCTGGCCGTCTGGCCTGGTCCGCCTTGGAGGCCCCCGCCCATGTCCCGGCCTGAGGTCGCCCTGGTCACCGGGGCCAATAGCGGCCTGGGCAAGGCCCTGGCGCTGGAACTGGCCCGCCGCGGCCATGCCGTCGTCGCCGGGGTGCGCGACCTGGCCAAGGCCGAGGCCGTCGTCGGGGAGGCCGGAGGCGCCATCCGCGCCGTGCGCCTCGATGTCACCGACTCCGCCAGCATCGCCGCCGCCCTGGCCGACATCCGCGCCGCCGAGGGCCCGCCGGACATCCTGGTCAACAATGCCGGCGTCTCGGCCAACAGCCCGCTGGAGCTGCTGCCGGAGGAGCACCATCGGCTGGTCTTCGAGACCAACTACTGGGGGGCGGTGCGGCTGATGCAGGCGGTGCTGCCCGACATGCGCCAGCGCCGCCGCGGCCGCATCCTCAACGTCTCCTCGATGATGCCGAGGTTCGTCCTGGCCGGCTCCACCGCCTACGCCGGCTCCAAGGCCGCCCTGGAGCGGGCCAGCGAGGCGGCGGCCATCGAGGCGGCCCCGTTCGGGGTGCGGGTGGTGGTCATCGAGCCGGGGGCCGTGAAGAGCGAGCTGCAGGCCAACACCCGCGGCGGCGGCCGCTGGGCCGACCCGGCCCGGACGCCCTATGCCCCGGTCTTCGCCCGCACCCGGCGCATCCAGCGCCACATGCTGGACCAGGCGATGGAGGCCGACGCCTTCGCCCGCGCGGCGCTGGACGCCGCCCTGGCCGCGGAGCCGCCCTTCCGCCTGCTGGTCGGGACCGACGCCCTTAGCCTCGTTCCGGCCCGCCAGGCCTTGTCGGACGAGACCTGGACCGCCATGGGCGCCGTCGACGAGCCGGCCTTCGAAACCCTTCTGCACGACCTCGGCATCCAGGACTCGGCGCCGACAACCTCATGAGAAACCCGCCCAGGTCCCCAACCCATTCCTTCAACGAGCCCCCGACATGCTGCGCAAACCCCAAGCCCCTCCCTGTCCAGCCCTGATCGGCCATGTCCGCCGCCGCACGGGGCTGACCAACCGCGCCATCCGCTTCTACGAAGACCGAGGCATGGTGGTCTCCACCCGCGATCGCCTGGGCCGCCGCAGCTATGATGAGCGGGCGATCGAGCGGCTGGTCTACATCGCGCTGGGGCGGCAGGCGGGGCTTCAGGTCTCGGAACTCCAGATGCTGCTGGAGATCGGCGACCGGGACGGGATGGCCCAGCGGACCGCCCGCACCGAGGAGGCCTACCGCACCCGCCTGGCCGAACTGGAAGACCAGCGCCGGGCTGTCCAACGCAGCGCCGAAAACCTCGGCCTGGCGCTGGAGCGCGACAGGCCGAGGTTGCGGGCGCAACCGGAGAAGGGGAATCCGTCCTCTCAGACCAGCATCGACTGCTGGGCGAAGATGCCCGCCATCGCGCCGTGCGATGACGCCAGGGTGACCGATGGCGGCGTGATGGGGTTGGCGAGGTCGCCGGCGGCGTAGACGCCGGGCATGCTGGTTTCGCGGCGCTCGTCGACCTTGAGGATGATGCCCAGGGGCGTATCGACCGTGGCGAGGCCCAGTGCTTCATGCAGGCTCGCGGACGGCTTGTTGCGCGGATGGGCGAACAGGATGTCGACCGCGACATTGGCGCCGGTGTCGAGATTGATGATGGCGTTACGGTCCCCGTGACGGGCGATCTCGATGATCCGGCCATCGATGACAGGCGTGTTGCGGCGCGCCAGATTGGCCCGGACATCGGGCGGAATGTCGTGGCCATCGGCGAAGACCGTCAACCTGTCGGTCCAATCGTGGAACAGCCGGACCTGATTCATCGACTGGGGGCCGGACCAGACGAGGCCCCAATGCTGGCCGGCGACTTCAAAGCCGTCGCAATAGGGGCAGGGCACGATGGACGCGCCCCAGCCTTCGGCAAAACCCGGAACATCAGGCATCTGGTCGACGACGCCATAGCTCAGGATCAGGCGGCGCGCGCCAAGGCTTTCGCCGTCGGCGGTGCGGACGGAGAAATCGTCGATGGCGCCGGAGACGCTGTCGGCCCGGGCATTGACCAGCCTGATCGTGGGATAGCGCGCCAGCTGGCGCCGCGCCTCGGCCAGGATGTCCAGCGGTGGCTTGTGGTCGTGGCCGAGCAGGCCATGCGAGTGGCTGGCGAAGCGATTGCGCGGCAGGCCGGTATCGAGAACGGTGACCTT
>DASPLD010000303.1:0-3934 GCA_035627755.1 Caulobacter sp.
TTGAACTGGCTGTTGCCGAAGCGAGGAACGCTGACGACGTAGCGCTCCGCCTCGCCCTCGTCGTGGTAGCGCTTGAGCTGCTTCTCGACCGCGGCGGCGGCCTTCAAGGTGTATTCGTAGCCGGCGCCTTCCGGACCGTTGATGCTGATGTCGACCCGGCCGCGATCCTCGTTGGGCACCAGCTCCTGCGGGATGGTGGCGAACAGCAGCGCCGCGAGGCCCAGCAGGACCACCACCAGCACCCCCGCCCCGATGCTGGCGGCGCGCCAGCCGAGGATCAGGTCCAGGGAGTCGCGGTAGGACTGGCGCAGTGCGCTCATCCCGGCGTCCACCTTCCGGGCCAGCCAGCCCTCGCCCTGGGCCGGCCGAAGCAGCTTGGAGGCCATCATCGGCGACAGGCTGAGCGCCAGCAGGGCCGAGAAGGCGACCGCCGCGGCGATCGCCACCGCCAGCTCGACGAACAACCGGCCGATGTAGCCAGGCAGGAACATCAACGGGGCAAACACGCTGATCAGCACGATCGTCGTCGCGACGACCGCGAAGAACACCTGGCGCGTGCCGCGCATGGCCGCCACCGTCGGCGGCTCGCCATCGTCGACCCGGCGCTGGATGTTCTCGACCACCACGATCGCGTCGTCGACGACCAGGCCAATGCTGAGCACCAGGGCCAACAGGGTCAGCAGGTTCAGCGAGAAGCCCAGCGGGGCAAGGATGATGAAGGTCGAGAGCAGGCAGATCGGCGCCACCACGGAGGGAATCACCGCCGCCCGCCAACTACCCAGGAAGACGAAGTTGACCAGCGCCACCAGGAGCAGGGCGATGCCCATGGTGATCCAAACTTCGCGGATCGCCTCGGCGGTGAACTCGGAACTGTCGACCGCGATGATCAGCTCCGTGCCCGCTGGAAGGGTCTCGTTGATCCGGGCGACCTCCTCCTTGGCGAGGTCGGCGATCTTCAGGTCGTTCGCCTGCGACTGGCGGGTCAGCGCGATGCCGATCTGCTCGACGCCATTGCCGCGGAACAGGCGTCGCCGCTCGTCCGCCCCCTCCTCGATCCGGGCGATATCGCCCAGCCGGGTGACGTAGGCGGGATTGTCGACCCCGGCGCTCTGCACCTGGCCGGTGGTGGATGTGGTCGAAGTGGCCCCGCTGACCCCGGTCGCCGAGGCCTGGGCGCTGGATCCGCTGGTCGCCGCCCGCACCGGCAGCTTGGCGAAATCCTCCGGCCGCGAGTAGCCGCGGTTGACCCGAATGGTGAAGTCCTTGCTCTGGCTCTCCAACGAACCGGCCGGCAGTTCGACGTTCTGGCTGTTCAGCGCCGTCTCGACGTCGTCGACGGTCAGGCCGCGGGCGGCCATGGCGTCGGGGTCGAGCCAGATGCGCATCGAGTAGAGCGGCGCCCCCGCCAGCCCGACCGTGGCCACCCCCGGGATCGTCGACAGCCGCTCCACCAGGTAGCGGTCCGCATAGTCGGCCATCTCCAGCCGGCTCATGCTGGTCGAGGTCATGTTCAGGATGATGATCGGCGAGCCATCGGCGTTGGCCTTGGCGATCTGCGGCGGGTCGGCCTGGTCGGGCAGCTGGGCGGTCACCCGCGAGACGGCGTCCCGCACATCGTTGGCGGCGGTCTCAAGGTTGGTGTCGAGGGTGAAGGTGATATTGACCCGGCTCTGGCCGTCGCGGCTGGAGCTATTGACCCGGTCGATGCCCTGCACGCCACTGACCTGGCGCTCGATCACCTGGGTGATCCGCTCCTCGATGACCTCGGCCGAGGCGCCGCGATAGTTGGTCGAGATCGACACCACCGGCGGGTCGACGTTGGGCAGTTCGCGGATCGGCAGGGCGGTGAACGCCGCCAGGCCAATGACGCAGAGGATGATGGCGGCCACCGCCGCGAAGATCGGCCGGCGGACGGAAAGGTCCGACAGCATCAGCGCTTGCCCTTCTCGGGCCGGCCCTTGCCGGCGGGACCGCCCCGCTCGCCGGGCAGGCGCACGGGCTGGCCGTCCTGCAACCGGTTGAGGCCGTCGGCGACGATCCGGTCGCCGGCCTTCACGCCTTCGCGGATTTCGACGAAGCCGCCTTCGCTGGCCCCGGGGGTTACGGCGGTCTTGCGCGCCACCGCCCCCCCCTCGCGGCTGGCGATCAGGAAGACGAAGGCCTGGTCGCCCTCGTACTGAACCGCCGATTCCGGCACGGCCAAGGCCTCACGCCGGCCGTGCTCGATGTTGACCCGGAGCATCATGCCCGGCTTGATCCGCCCTCCCGCGTTCGGGAATTCGGCGCGGGCGGTGATGGCGCGGGTGGCGGTGTCGATGCGGGTGTCGATCTGGGCGATGCGACCGGTGAACACCTGGTCGGGATAGGCGTCGGGCGTGGCGTTGATCGCCTCGCCCTGGCGCAGCACGGAGAGATAGCGGTCCGGCACATCGAAATCGACGCGGATCGTGCCAAGGTCATCGAGGCTGACGATCGGCGAGCCGGGGCTGATCAGCGCGCCGGGGGCGATGTCGCTGAGACCGACCACCCCGGAGAAGGGCGCGCGGATCACCCGGTCCAGCTTGCGGGCGCGGGCGGCGGCCGTCGTGGCCTGGGCGGTTTCCAGCGCGGCGAGATACTGTTCGGCCGTGGCCTTGGGCGCGACGCCGCGGTCGGCCAGGGTCTTCCACCGCTGGTAGTCGCGGCGGGCCTGGTTCTCGCGGGCCTGGGCCTCGGCGACGCCGGCGTCCTGTTCGGTGGCCTTCAGGGTGACCAGGATCTGGCCCCTGGACACCGTCTGGCCGTCCCGGAAATGCACGGCGCTGACCAGTTCGGCGGCGTCGGAGGTGATGGTCACCGATTGGCGGCCCTTGGCGACGCCGAGCACCGAGATGCGGTCGGCGAACGGCCGGCTGGTGACGCTGGCCAGGCTGACCTGTGGGGCGCGGCCGCCGGGGCCGCCGCCCCCCTTGCCCTTGGCCTCGGAGTCGCCGGTCGCCATGCGCAGGCCGCCCGCGACGACCATCAGCAACAGGACGGCGGCCGCGGCGATCAGGAAGAAGTGGCGACGGAACAAGGGATACTCCCACGGCCGGCGGTCCCGGCGATTCAACGCACGATATAGGTCAGGGTGTCGCACCCTAAAACCGCTTCACGTGGCCCGTGGATGACCGAACCGCTACCAAGTTGAAACAATTGGCGCGGCGAAGCCCGACACCGCCCAGTTTCATGGGCCGGGCGGCCGTTCGGACGGAACACGAACCGGTGTCAGGCGTCGTAGCCCGGCAGCGCCCGGTCGATCTGGCGCAGGCAGCCGGGCCAGGCCAGCCCGCCGACCGGCCCCATGCCGTTGCCCATCTGGCCGCGCACCTCGGCCTGGCTGGCCTCCGGCGCGAACAGCACGTTGTCGCGGCCGGCGCTGAGCGCCATCACCTGCTGGGCGCAGGCCCGCTCGAGATAGAACATCCCTAGCCAGCATTCGGCCGCCGTCGAGCCGACCGCCAGGGTGCCGTGGTTGCGCAGCATCATCAGCCGCTTGGTGGGCCCGAGGTCGGCCACCAGCCGCTCACGCTCGTCGAGGTTCAGGGCGATGCCCTCGTAGTCGTGGTAGGCCAGCTGCGGGAGCACGATCAGCGCATGCTGGCTGAGCGGCAGCAGGCCTTCCTTCTGGGCGGCGACCGCGACGCCCTGGTCCGAATGCAGGTGCATCACGAACATCGCATCCTCGCGGGCCGCATGGACCGCCGAATGGATGGTGAAGCCCGCCGGATTGATGAAGTAGGGCGTCTCCTGCAGCACCGTTCCGTTCAGGTCGATCTTGACCAGCGAACTGGCGGTGATCTCGTCGAAGAACATGCCATAGGGGTTGATCAGGAAGTGGTGCTCGGGCCCCGGAATGCGGGCCGAGATGTGGGTGAAGATCATGTCGTCCCACCCATGCAACGCCACGAGACGG
>DASPLD010000304.1:0-2159 GCA_035627755.1 Caulobacter sp.
TTCATGACCCTCAAAGGCTGGAGAATCGAACAAGGTCATGCCGCCGTCTTTGCCGGTTGGGGGAGGAATTTCGCGCCTGCGTGTACGCCGGGAACATGCATGTCACAACCCCGCAGAACGCCGCCCCTCGGCGGGCTTCGGCTCCGTCCCCGGAATCGGCGGCGCCCCCGAGGGCAACGGCGCGGCCGGATCGCGGATGAAGGCCAGCACGTCGTCCATGACCACCCGACCTTGCCGGTCGCGGGTTAGCAAGTGGTAGCCGCGTTCATAGAGCGCCGAACGGTCCGTCGGGGTCAGGCCCTTGGCCGCCTTGAGCGCGGCCTTCTTCGGGATGATCTGGTCGTTGGCGCCATAGAGGTAGAAGGTCGGCACATCGTCCTCCCCGACCGCGTCGGCGGCGCGCCCCATCAGGCGCACCAGGCCATAGAGCGCGTCCGAGCGCGCGCCCCAGATCATCAGCCGGTCGCGCCCCATGGCGATCAGCTCCTCGCGGTTGTCGGTGGGGGTGATCTTGTCCGTGACCCATCGCGGCGGGGTGTAGACCTTGGCGGCGGTGAAGTTGGCGGCGAGCCACAGCAGGGTCTTGTTGGGCAGCGGCTGGGACTTCCAGCCCCAAACCCCGGGAGAGAGCAGCACCAGCCGGTCCGCCGCCGGCGGCCGGTCGCTGGCGAAGGCGGTGACGGCGACCGAGCCGCCCATGCTCTCGCCGACGACGGCGATGATCGCGCTCGGATGCCGCTGGCGGGCCAGCGCCACCACCGTGCGCAGGTCCTCCTCCATCAGGTCCTCGCCGGCCCAGATGCCGCGCTTCGGCGAGCGGCCGAAGCCGCGCTGGTCATAGGCGTAGGTGGTCACCCCCTGGCTCGCCCAGTAGCGGCCGGCGATGTGGAAGGCGTTGCCGTAGTCGTTCATGCCGTGGACGGCGACCACCACGGCCCAGGGCTGCCCCTCGGCCTGCCAGGTCGAGAGCCCCAGGCGCGCGCCATCGAAGCTGACCACCCGGTCGGCCTCCAGCCGGGGCCCGGTGAACCCCGCCGGCGGCTGCAGCGGCTCCTGGAACCGCATCGAGCTGCAGGCGGTGAGGGTCAGGACCAGGAGGAGGGCGGCGGCGAGTTGGCGAAACATCACGGTTCGAACGTACTGCAGCGACCTCCAGATTTGCGAGAGGCCGGGTCGGTTTCATGGCGCCGCACGCGCCGCCTCAGGCGGGCTCGCGCTGGGCGAACTGGGCCCGCTCCTTCTGGACGATCTCGGCGTAGGACGGGCGGGCCAGGATCGCTTCGACGTAGGCGTGGCTCTTGGGATAAGTCTTCGGATCGATCGGGCAGCCGGCGATGTGCAGGTTCTGGAAGGGACTGGCGACCGCGATGTCGGCGAGCGTGATGCGGTCCTCCACCAGGAAGCCGGAGGGCGGGATCACCGTCTCCAGATAGTCCAGCAGCTTGGGGAACTCGGTCCGCTGCGCCTCGTCGGCGGCGGCGAGGTCGGGTTCGCGGCCGATCATCCGGGCCACCACCCGGTTGAAGAACACCTTGCCGCCGGTGGCCGTGGCGATGGTGTCGGCGAACTCCTCGAACCAGATGGTCCGCGCCCGCGCCCTTGGCTCCAGCGGGATGAGGTTGGGCTCCGGCTTGATGGCGTCCAGGTAGGTGATGATCGCCGTGGAGTCGGAGATCAGGAAGTCGCCGTCCTGGAAGGCCGGCATCTTGCCGAAGGGGCTCGCCTGCTTGAACTCCGGCGGGCCCGCGCCCATCCCCGCCTGGACCAGTTCGAGCGCCATGCCCTTCTCGGCGGCGAACGCCATGGTCTTGCGGACGTAGGGGCTGAGCGTGTTGCCGTAGAGGATCATGGGCCGTCTCCTTCCGGGGTCGCGTCCGGCAGGCGCATGCGCCAGACGCCCTTGAACGTGTCCGGGTCGGCAGGCTTGCCGTGGCGGGTGATCACCAGGCGGCCCGTCCGGGCCAGGCCGACCGCCACCGCCCGGACGCGGCCAAGCTGGCGGCGCCAGCCCTCCGGATCAAGGGCCCGGGCGACGTCCTCGGGCGCGATCGACTTGCCGGCCGGGACCTTCGCCAGCAGGTCGAAGATCGCGGTCTCGACGGGATCGGCCATCAGCCGCCCCGCTTCAGCGTCTCGCGGGCGATGATCACCTGCTGGAT
>DASPLD010000305.1:0-3081 GCA_035627755.1 Caulobacter sp.
GGTTGCTGAAGCGGCTCCCGCCGCCGAAGCGCCGGTTGAAGATACCGTCGCCGCCGAAGCCGCCCCCGCGGCTGAAGAGGCTTCGGCGTCGGACGAACCGGCCGCCAGCTGATCTTCGGAGCCCTCACGGCGCTCCCCGGAGCGTTTTGGGAGGGACCAACCAAACCCTTGTCACAGCCGGGCCGCAAAGCCCGGCTGCACCCCTATACGAACTTCCAATCTGGAGGACTGAACATGGCGGAAGTCACCGCTGCCCTCGTCAAGGAACTGCGCGAAAAGTCCGGCGCCGGCATGATGGACTGTAAGAAGGCGCTGGTCGAAAACAACGGCGACATGGAAGCCGCGACCGACTGGCTGCGCTCCAAGGGCCTCTCCAAGGCCGCCAAAAAGGCCGACCGCGCCGCCGCCGAGGGCCTCGTGGCCGTGGCCCTGCGCAAGAACGGCGCGGGCATGACCGGCGCGGTCATCGAGCTGAACGCCGAGACCGACTTCGTCGCGCGCAACGACCTGTTCCAGGCCGCGGCCCGCAAGGTCGCCGCCGTGGCGCTCGACACCGACGGCAGCATCGAGGCTGTCCGCGCGGCCAAGACGGCCGACGGCGAAGTCGTGTCCGACATGGTCACCAACCTGATCGCCACCATCGGCGAGAACATGACCGTGCGCCGCTCGGCCAAGTTTGAAGTCGCCCAGGGCGCTGTCGCCGCCTATGTCCACAACGCCGTCGCGCCGGAACTGGGCAAGATCGGCGTGCTGGTGGCCATGGAAGGCCCCGGCGACCAGGCCGCCCTGCAGGAGCTTGGCCGCAAGATCGCCATGCACGTGGCGGCCACCAGCCCCCTGTCCCTGTCCTCTGAGGACCTGGACCCGGCGGCGGTGGAGCGCGAGCGCGCCGTGCTGACCGAGAAGGCCAAGGAAGAGGGCCGGCCCGAGAACATGATCGCCAAGATCGTCGACGGCCAGATCTCCAAGTTCCAGCGCGAAGTCGTGCTGCTCGAGCAGCCCTTCGTCATGAACCCGGACCAGACGGTCAAGGCGCTGGTCGCCGAGGCCGGCGCGACCATCAAGGGCTTCGTGCGCCTGGGCCTGGGCGAAGGCGTGGAGAAGGCGGATGCGCCGGACTTCGCCGCCGAAGTGGCCTCGATGACCGGCGGGAACTGATCCGCCCGCCACCTGCCTAAAGAGGGCGTCCCCGGTTCACGCTGGGGGCGCCCTTGGTTTATGTTCCCGCGACTCGAAGGGCCCGTCTGAATGTCCAAGCTGCGTTACAAGAAGGTCCTGCTGAAGGTGTCCGGCGAAGTGCTGATGGGGGAAACCTCCTTCGGCATCGACATGGCCACCGTCGAGGCCGTCGCGCAGGACATCAAGCAGGTCGTCGAGGCGGGCGTGGAGCTGTCGCTCGTCATTGGCGGCGGCAACATCTTCCGCGGCATGGCCGGCGCCGCCAAGGGCATGGAACGGGCCAGCGCCGACTACATGGGCATGCTGGCCACGGTGATGAACGCCCTGGCCATGCAGGACGCCCTGGAGCGCATCGGGGTGCAGACCCGCGTCCAGTCGGCCATTCCCATGCCCACCGTCTGCGAACCGCTGATCCGCCGCCGCGCCCAGCGGCATCTCGAAAAGGGCCGGGTGGTGATCTTCGCCGCCGGCACCGGCAGCCCCTTCTTCACCACGGACTCCGGCGCGGCGCTGCGCGCCGCGGAAATGAACTGCGACGCCCTGTTCAAGGGCACCAGCGTCGACGGCGTCTACACGGCCGATCCGAAGAAGGACAAGACGGCGACCCGGATCGACAAGCTCAGCTACCATGAGGTGCTGGCGCGCGACCTGAAGGTCATGGACATGTCGGCGATCAGCATGATGCGCGAGAACAGGATCCCGATCGTGGTGTTTTCGATCCGCGAGCGGGGCAACCTGCTGAAAGTTCTGCACGGCAAGGGCGTGCACACGGTGATAACCGAAGAGTTGGACGCTTAAGAGAAATCAGGAACACCGCCGCGCCTTGACGGGATATCGACTTCCCCAGGTTACAGGGTCCGGCGAGACAAGAGGAAGAAGACCATGGCCAGTGGCGAAAAGCCGGTGATCGCGACCTATTCCAGCCGCATGGACAAGGCGGTCGCCGCCCTGAAGGAGGAGTTCGGTTCGCTGCGCACCGGGCGTGCGTCCGCCAGCCTGCTCGACCAGGTGATGGTCGAAGCCTACGGCTCGACCGTGCCGCTCAACACCCTCGGCTCGATCAGCGTGCCCGAGCCGCGCTCGATCAGCGTCAGCGTCTGGGACCGGGGCGTGGTGGTCTCCGTGGAGAAGGCGATCCGCTCGGCGGGCCTGGGGCTCAACCCGGTGGTCGAGGGCCAGAACCTGCGCATCCCGATCCCGCCCCTGACCGAGGAACGCCGCAAGGACCTCGCCAAGATCGCCGGCAAGTACGCCGAGCAGCAGAAGATCGCCGTGCGCAACGTGCGCCGGGACGCGATGGACGACATCAAGAAGGCCCAGAAGGACGGGATCATCACCGAGGACGAGGAGAAGAAGCTCGGGACCGAGGTCCAGAAGATCACCGACGACCATGTCCACAAGATCGACGAAGCCTTGAAAACCAAGGAACAAGAGATCATGCAGGTTTGATGGCCGGGACCGCTGCCGTGGACCTCCGGACCGGACAGGGAAAGTGATGCCCCCCAAGGATGGCGTGAACGATAGGGCAGGGGCCCTGCAGCCGGGCGGCGATACGCCCGAGGGACTGCACGTCGCCATTATCATGGACGGCAACGGCCGGTGGGCCAAACGCCGGGGCCTCCCCCGCACCCTCGGCCACCGGGAAGGGGTCAAGGCGTTGAAGCGGACGGTCGAGGGGGCGCCGGACATCGGGGTCACCACCCTGACGGTGTTCGGCTTTTCGACCGAGAACTGGCGCCGGCCGATGGCCGAGGTCAGCGAGCTGATGAACCTGCTCAAGGCCTATGTGGAGAGCGACCTTGCCCGGCTGGAGCGCGAGGGGGTGAAGGTCACCATCCTCGGCCGCCGCACGGGGCTCCGCCCGGACATCCTGGAAATCATCGAGCGGGCCGAGCGGCGCAC
>DASPLD010000306.1:0-12847 GCA_035627755.1 Caulobacter sp.
CACGAAGCGGCCCACCTCGCCCGCTTCGACGAACTGCTCACCACCCGCGGCGTGCGTCCCACCCTGATGGCGCCCCTATGGCGCCTCGCGGGCTTTGCCCTGGGCGCCGGTACGGCCCTGATGGGCGAAAAGGCCGCCCACGCTTGCACCGAGGCCGTGGAGACCGTCATCGAGGACCACTACGCCCGTCAGATCGCCGAGATCGAGCGGCGGGAGCCGGCCCTCGCCGCGGAACTGAAGACCTTCCGCGACGACGAACTGGCCCACCGCGATCTCGCCGTCGAGGAAGGTGCGCGCGAGGCCCCGGCCTACCCCCTGCTCACCGCGATGATCCGCGCCGGCTGCCGAGCCGCCATCAAGATCAGCGAGAAGGTCTAGCGGAACCTCGGGGCGGCTGGCCCATTGCGCTCCTTACAGGAGGCGCCATGTCAGACCCCGACATCGACCCAACCCCCGGCCCGGCCCCGGCCAACGATCCCGTGCCGCCGGCGATCGACCCCGACCTGCCCAGCGAACCCAGCCCGGCGCCGGCGACCGACCCGACGCCGCCGCCGACCATCCTGGAACACTGACCGGCTAGCGGCCGACCATCTGGCTCCAGATCCCTCGCAGCGCGCGGAGCTGCTTGTCCGTGCTGTCCTTCAGTTCGTGCCGTTCGACCAGCTCCAGCCCCACCTGGTTTCCGCGCCGCCAGATCACCTTGGCGTCCCAGGCGACTCCCTCGCGCACCTGCAGCAGGTGCAGTTCGGCGGGCAGCAGGTGCGGGGAACCGGTCTCCACCAGGGCCCCGGTCGGGCTGAGGTTCCGGATGACGCAATCGATCGTGAGGCTGGCCTCGTTGGTCGCCAGCTTGCCGGTCAGCAGGGCGCGCTGGCGATGGCTGCGGCGTCTTTCGACAGCACCGGGCTTGGCGGCGGCGGACATGACCGGAATCTACCCGCCCGCGATTTCCAAGCCGTTGACGGACGGCAAGACCCCTTGTCGGCTGCCAAGATTTGGGACTCCCGCCACTACGGGAGGCCTTCCTCAGGCATCCGGCGTCCTACCTGCGGGACATTAAGTCTCGTTCATGATTGCCCAATCCGGGGATTCTTTGCGACATTGAAATGTTCGCCGGCACTACCCGGTGTAGCGCGGCAGTATGTCACGCGGCGACTACGACAATGGGGGAGCGCGAGTCCTGCAGGGCCTGGGACCGGCCCTGGCCGCCTCGCCGGACATCCTGTTGCATCGCCTCGACCCGGTGCATGAGGCCGCTCATCTGGTCCGTTTCTCGCAGCAAGGCTACGCCGACGCCGCCTTCCTCGACGACAGCGTCGTCGGTCCCCAGACGCCCGGGCTCTGGGCCCGCATCGACGAGATCGGCCCGCTCGTCTCCCACCTGCCGGAATGCTGCGACTTCATCTTCCACATCGGCCACGTCGGCTCGACCCTGCTCTCCCGCTTGCTCGGCGCGTTTCCAGGCGTGCTCAGCCTGCGCGAGCCCACGCCCCTGCCCCTGTTGGCCCAGCTCCACGGCCATCTCGACCGCCCCGAGAGCCTCTGGTCGCCCGAACGGTTCGAGACCGTCCTCACCCTCTGTTTGAAGCTCTGGTCCCGCGCCTACCGCCCCGGCCAGACGCCTCTGGTCAAGGCCACCAGCTGGGCCTCCGAACTGGCCCTCGCCCTGCTGTCTCGACCCAGTCGACCCCGCGCCCTGATGATGACGGTCGCGCCGGAAGCCTATCTGGCCGGTGTCCTGGTCAGCCCGCCGGCCACCGGCGACGTCCGCGTCTCCGCCACTGTCGCCCTGACCCGCCTGCACCGCCGCCTTGGCGCCGAGCCCTGGGTCCTGCACCGGATGTCGCTGGGCGAGCGCGCGGCCATGGTCTGGACGTGCGAGATGCTCAGCCTCGCCGTCGCCGCAGACGCCCATCCGGCCCAGATTCGCTGGATCGACTTCGACCAGTTCCTGGCCGCTCCCGAAGCCGGCTTGACCGCCGCCCTGGAGCACCTCGGCCAGTCCGGCGACCCTGTGGCCGTCCGGGCGGCCATCCAGGGCCCGCTGATGGCGCGCTACTCCAAGGGCGACCACCCCTTCGACGCCGCCAAGCGCCGGGCGTTGCTGGACAGCTCTCGGCAGTCGAACCGCGAGGAGATCGACAAGGGCCTCGCCTGGCTGGACGACGCGGCCAGGCGCTTCCCGGCGATCGGCGCGCTGGCCCGCGCCGGCGACTGATTTCCGGCCTGACGGGGCACGGGCCCGAGGGGCCCCTTCGCGTTGCCCTCAAGGCTGCTGTCTAGAGCACCCACATGCCGCTCTGAGCCCGAACGTCGCCGCTGATGGTCAGCTGGTAGTCGACCCTGGCGTCGCCATCCGTATCGAGCCGCAAGGTGGTGGCGCCGGCGGCGAAGGTCAGGGTCATCTGTCCGGCCTGGCCGTCGAACGCCCCCACCAGGGTGAAGGCGTCGTCGGCTCCTGTGGCCGCGATGGCGTCGATCGCCGACAGGTCGAGCCAGTCGCCTTGGGCCGGGTCGAAGTCGCCGAGGATGTCAGTCTCCAGGACGCGGCCGCCCGGAACCCGGCTGGAGTAGACGGAGTCCTGCCCGATGACGAAGCTGTCGTCCCCGGCGCCGCCGATCAGGATATCGTTGCCCGTCCCGCCGATCAGGCTGTCGGTTCCGTCACCGCCCTTGAGGATGTCGTTGCCGGCCGCGCCGTCGAGGGTGTTGTTCCCGCTATTGCCGTTCAGCGTGTTGGCCAGGCCGTTGCCGGTCCCGGTCAGGTCGCCGACTCCTTGAAGCGTGAGCGTCTCGATGTTGTCGGCCAGGGTATGGCTGATGGTGGTCCGGACCTGGTCGGCGCCCTCGCCCAACGCCTCGCTGGTGGTGTCGCCGGCGTCGTCGACGAAGAGGATGTCGTCGCCGATCCCGCCGGTCATGGCGTCGGCGCCAAGGCCCCCGTTGAGCGTATCGTTGCCGGCGCCGCCGTCCAGGGTGTCGGTCCCGGCCCCGCCGAGCAGCTGGTCCGCGCCCGTTCCGCCATTCAGGCTGTCGTTGTCGGAGCCGCCGTCGAGGATGTCATTGCCGGATCCGCCGAGGATGACGTCGTCTCCGTCTCCGCCCTCCAGCCGGTCGTTGTCGTCAGCACCGTCGAGGTCATCCGCGCCGATGCCGCCCAGCAGCTGGTCGCCGCCGGTCCCCCCGTTGAGGTCGTCGTCCCCGGCCCCGCCCTTGATCAGGTCCGCGCCGGCGCCGCCGTCCAGGACGTTGCTCCCGGCATTGCCGTTGAGGATGTTGGCGCCGGCGTTGCCGGTCCCGCCGATGTCGGCGACGCCCTGGAGGACGAGGGTCTCGATATTGTCGCCAAGGGTGACTGTAACGGTGGCGCGGACTATGTCGCCCCCTGCGCCGACCGCCTCGGTCGCCACGTCGTTGGCGTTGTCGATGAAGTAGATGTCATCACCCAGGCCGCCAGCCATCTGGTCGGCGTCGACTCCGCCATCGAGGAGGTCGTAGCCAAGGCCGCCGACCAGATCGTCAAGGCCGAGCCCGCCGTACAGCTGGTCGTTGCCCCCCGCGGCGCTCAGGCCGTCATCGCCGGCGTTGCCGACCAGGATGTCGGCGCCGTCGCCGGTGGTCACCAGGTCCGCGCCGCTGCCGGTGGTGATCCAGAACCGTTCCACCCCTTCGAAGTCGAGGGTCGCCAGCGACAGGTCGGCAATGTGGCCCACATAGCCGCTCGCCAGGTCGCCGCTGACTACGCCGCCAGCCACGTCGGTGATCGCGCTGGCATAGTCGACGATCACCAGGTCGGCGCCGCCGCCGGCGTTGGCCGTATCGCCGCCGCCACGGATGGTGATGCGGTCGTTCCCGCCGCCGGTGACGATCGTGTCGGCGCCCATGCCGGAGAGAATCTGGTCCACGCCCGCGCCAGTGGTGATGATGTTGGCGCCGTCGCCTCCGTCGACATAGTTGCCGCCGTCTCCGGCGGTGATGGTGTCGGCCCCGCTTCCCCCGACGATGTAGTTGGAGCCTTCGCCGGCCACGACGGTGCTGGCGCCCTCGCCGGTGCGGATGTCGTCGTCCCCGCCGGCCGTCGTGATGGTGTCGGCGCCTGAGCCCGTCCAGACTGTGACGTGCTCGAAGCCGCTGGTGATCGTCACCAGCCGCGCGCCGCCGCCGGACTCGGCGACGTTGGAGGTGGAATCCCCGGTGATCGCTCCGGTGGCGAGCCGGTAATCGACGATCAGCCGGTCCTCACCGAGCCCGCCGCTCACGGCGTCCGCGCCGGCGGTGACGGTGATCAGGTTGTCCCCATCGTTGCCGACGATCCCCTGGCCGTCGGCAGCGTCCAGCAGCGTGAAGGGCGCCTCGCCGTCCAGGGTCACGTTGGCGACGCCCATGGCCAGTTCAAGCACAATGCCCGTGGAGCCGGAACCGCCGACGATCGTCATGCCGTCGTGCAGGACCGTCGCCGTCTCATTGGAATAGCCGGGCGCCAGCACGAGGATGTCTCCGGGGCCGACGGCGGCCATGGCCGCGGAGATGGTGGGGAAGTCCGAGTTTGGTCCGACAGTGAAGGTAGCCATGCGCTCTGGTGTCCTTGGCGAACCGCCAGGATTGCCATCTGCAACCGAGGCGTGTTTGCGGGTTGTTCGCGGTACGCCGCGCCGGCCCAGAATATGGGCTGTTGTCTTGTCAGATTGTCTGGGGTGTAGAAGAAAGCTCTATCGGCATGAGCGCTTCGTGTGCCTAAGGAAGCTTTAAATTGAAGAATTTTCTTGGGATTTTATTTTACGCATATCTTATGTCAGATTCTTACGTCCGTCTTCCCGCCGAAGCTTTTGCCGATCTGACGCGCATTGATCTACATCACAACAGTATATCAATTGGATAAGACTGTTCGCGCACGCGCGGCAGGCCCCTTCACGATCCCCAAGGCCTGGGCCTGTCGGCGCCACTCGCTGGGGAGCGGCCAGGTGGGCGCGGCGGGCGAAGATCGGTGTCCCGGATTCACCCCCGGGCCGGGCGCCCTAAGCTTCCAGTTCGATGTCCCAGTAGAGGTAGTCGAGCCAGCTTTCGTGCAGGTGGCCCGGCGGGAACCGCCGGCCACGCTCCTGCAGCTCGTGCATCGAAGGCCGCCGGGGGCTGCGGCGCGGATGCATGTGCGCCTCGCGCGGCGTCCGTCCGCCCTTGGCCAGGTTGCAGGGCGCGCAGGCGGTGACGATGTTCTCCCAGGTCGTCCGCCCGCCCCGCGAGCGAGGCAGCACATGGTCAAAGGTGAGGTCGTCGGTCGCGCTGCAATATTGGCAGGTGAAGGCGTCGCGCAGAAACAGGTTGAACCGCGTAAAGGCTGGCGGCCTGTCCTGGCTCACATACTGCTTGAGGGAAACCACGCTTGGCAGCCGCATCTCGAACGAGGGACTGCGGATCACCTGGTCGTAGGTCGAGATCACGTCGACCCGGTCGAGGAACACCGCCTTGATCACGTCCTGCCAAGGCCAGACGGACAGCGGATAGTAGCTGAGCGGCCGATAGTCGGCATTCAGCACCAGGGCGGGCCAGCCGGAGGGGGCATGGGTGACGATCTGCATCACACCGGCTCCCGCACTATGAGGGACGCGATCGAACTGAAGACCTGCCTGCCTTTCCGCCTGAAACGGGAATCGCCAACATCCCCGAGGCCTCTTGGAAAATGACCCAAAACGGCGACGGCTCCAAGACATCGCCGTCCAGCCAAAAGAAAAGGGACGCCGAAGCGTCCCTGAAGTCTCGCGATTGGATCGGGAAACTGTAGCGGGCGCTGGCGGCCTCGAGGGAAGCCGCCGGCCCGGCTCGTTCTTACGCGCCGACGAAGGCCATCCCGCCCGCCAGGACCAGACCCAGGCCCACGAGGTAGACGGCGACCGACCGGTCGAAGAAGCGCTCGAACGCGGAGAGGTTGGAAACTTGCATGACACACACCTTTCAAAGTTTGGAGCCCCTGCTTGGGCCCCCTGTTTTCATCCCCGCCTCCCTGGGGAGAGGGAGTGGGGTTGTCCGATCTGGACGGTGCTTAGATAACAGCGATCTTAGCGGTGTCAAGATGATCTTTACGGCGTTCGGATGAAAGTTTATACAGGTTGAAATGAGCACCGCAGCTGTTGCCGATACCCGCCCCTACCACCACGGCGATCTCCGCCGCGCGCTGGTCGACGCCGCAATCCGGATTCTGGAGCGCGAGGGCCCCAGCGCCCTCAGCCTGCGGGCCGTGGCGCGGGAGGCGGGGGTCAGCCCCGCGGCGCCCTACCACCACTTCAAGGACAAGGGCGAGCTGCTCGACGCGGTCGCCCATGTCGGATGGGAAGCGCTCGGCGTGGCCATGACGGAGGCCAAGGATCGCTCGGCGGACCTCAGCGGCCTGCTCACCGAGATCGGCGTCTCCTATGTCCAGTTCTCCCAGGACCACCCGGCGCTCTACCGGGTGATGTACGACTGCTCCCGCGACAAGGACGCCTTGCCCGAAGGCATCCAGGACAAGGAGGACAGCGCCTACTGCCTGGTCCGCGGCGCCTTCCGGCACGTGGCCGGGCCTCAGGTCGCCGACGTCGACATCGAGCTGGCGACCATCGCCGCCTGGTGCGCCGCCCACGGCCTGGCCGAGATGAGCATGTTCAAGCAGTTCACCCCGCTGAAGGAGGCCTTCGGCGGGGAGGAGGGCTTTCTCCGGGCCGTGCTGAGCCACCTGGGGATGTTCACGCCACGCGTCCTGCCCCAGGATTGATCCTTCGGAACGCGCCGGGCTGGTGACCCGTTAGGTAGGCTCACGCCAGCCGCCGAAGGGGCTTTTCCGCCATGCAGATCTCCGAAGTGATGACCGCCAATCCGCAGGTCGCCAAGCCCTCCGATACCGTGGCCGACGTCGCCCGCCGGATGAACGAGATCGACACCGGCGCCATCCCCGTCGTCGAGAACGGTGAAATCCGCGGCATCATCACCGACCGCGACATCGTCCTGCGCGTCGTCGGCGAACAGCGCAGCTTCGACACTCCGGTCTCCGAGGTGATGACCACCGACGTCCAGACCTGCCCCGAGGACGCCTCCATCGCCGACGTCATCTTCCAGATGCAGGACAAGCAGGTCCGCCGCATCCTGATCGTCGACGAGAAGCAGAACCTGACGGGCATCGTCTCCCTCGGCGACGTCGCCCAGGAAGCTTCGGCGCGGAAGGCCGGCGCCATCCTGGAGGACATCTCCGAAGCGCCGGCGAACAATTAGACCAACTCTCCGCTGCGCGCCGGCCGGGATGACGGCAAGGGGGCGGGCGTCTAGACAGGGGCCGTGCCGCCCTTCGTCACCCGCTTCGCCCCCTCCCCCACCGGCTATCTCCACCGGGGCCATGCCTATTCCGCCCTCGCCGCCTACTCCGCCGCCCAGGCCGCCGGCGGTCGCTTCCTCCTGCGCATCGAGGACATCGACGTCACCCGCTGCCGCCCGGAGTATGAGGCGGCCATTCACGAAGACCTCGCCTGGCTCGGCCTGACTTGGGAGACCCCGGTCCGCCGCCAGTCCGAGCACCTGGGGGACTACGAAGCCGCCCTCGACCGCCTGCGGGCCGACGGTCTCGCCTACCGCTGTTTCCGCACCCGCAGGGAGATCGCCACCGAGGCCCAGAGCGCGCCCCACGGCCTGCCTCTGCCTTTCACCGGCGCCCCGCTGGCGCCCAAGGAGGAGGCCGCCCGCCTGGCTGAAGGCCGCCCCTTCGCCTGGCGACTCTCCCTCGCCGCCGCCCGCGAGCGACTCGGCGGCATCGGCGCGCTCACCTTCCACGACCAGGTGCGGGGCGAGGTCCTGGCCGACCCCAGCCTCGCCGGAGATATCGTTCTCGCCCGCAAGGACGTCGGCGTGGCCTACCACCTCGCGGTCGTCGTGGACGACGCCCTGCAGGGTGTCACCGAGGTCATCCGCGGCGAGGACCTGTTCGAGGCCACCCACATCCAGCGGCTGCTCCAGGCGCTGCTCGACCTGCCGACCCCCACCTACCGCCACCACCCCCTGCTGGTCGGACCCGACGGCAGGCGCTACGCCAAGCGCGACAAGGCGCAGGCCCTGCGCGAGATCCGCGCTTCCGGCGTCACCGCGCGGCAGCTGCGCCAGGAGCTTGGATTCGGATGAACAGCCGCGCCCTGCCGCTGATCGCCCTGCTGGCCGGCGCCTGCGCCATCGGCTTCGCCCCCATCTTCGTCCGCCTCACCGAGACCGGCCCCGCCGCCGCCGGCTTCTGGCGGATGGCCCTCGCCCTGCCGCTCCTGGCGCCCTTCCTGTTCCGCCCAGGCCGCTCGGCGCCGGGGCGGCCCAGCTTCGCGATCCTGCTCGCCGGCCTGTTCTTCGCCGGCGACCTGGCGCTATGGCACTACGGCATCGGCATGACCTCCGTGGCCAACGCCACGGTCCTGGCCAACCTCACCCCTATCGTGGTCACCGTCGCCGGCTTCCTGATATTCCGCGACAAGGTCGGTCCGTTGTTTCTCGTCGGCATGGCGGTCGGCATCGCAGGAGCCTGGACGATGGCTCTGGGCCGCGGTCCGGGCGCCCCCGGGACCAACCCGCCGCTCGGCGACCTGTTGTCGGCCGCTACCGCGCTGTTCTATGCGGGCTACTTCTTCTGCGTCCGCCAGGGCCGCGCCAACTTTGGGACCACAGCGGTGATGTTCTGGTCCAGCCTGGTCACCGCCGGGGCGCTCGGGATCCTGATGCTGGTCCTGGGCGAACAGGTGATTCCGGCCAGCCTCGCCGGCTGGGGCGCCTGCCTGGGCCTCGCCGTCGTCCACGTCACCGGCCAGGGGGCCATCGCCTGGGCGCTGGGCCGGCTGCCGACCGCCACCGCCAGCGTCGTGGTCCTGGTCCAGCCGGCCGTCGCCGCGGCGCTGGGCTGGATGATCTTCAGCGAGGCCATGACCCCGCTCCAGGGGCTCGGCGCCCTGGCCGCCTTGGCCGGCGTCGCCATCGCCCAGTGGGCGTCGGCCCGCGACCAGGCCCGTCTCGATCAGTCAAGCGTCCAGTAGCGATACGGATAGGCCATCCGGAAGCCGAAGCCTTCGTACAGCGCGATCGCCGGCGCGTTCGGCGACTCCACCTGCAGGTAGGCCCGGCTCGCCCCCGCCGCCTTCGCCCCGGCCAGCAGGGCCGCCACGATGTCCCGCGCCAGCCCCTGCCGCCGATGGCCGGCCAGGGTCCGCATCCCGAACACTCCCGCCCAGTCCCCCTCGATCGCCGAACCGCCGATGGCGACCGGCGCCCCGTCCAGCTCCACCGTCGCGAACACCCGGGGCCGCGGCGTCCGCCGGAAGGCGGCGATGCGCTCGGCCGCGTCGGCGGCATTGCCCTGCGCCCCCAGGAACACCGTCTCGAAGGCGGCGTCGGCCTCCTCGCTCAGCCGCACCCTTGGCGGCGCGGCGACCTCGCCGATCTCGGCGATCATCATCTGCGTCGGCGTATGCCGCCGGTACCCGCGCCCCTCCAGCAGCCCCTCCAGCGCGCCCGCCTCCCCGGCGGGCTTGAACTGCGGCGCCAGCCCCCGCGCCCGATACCAGGCCTCGACCGCCTGGACCGCCGCCTCCAGCCCGCCCTCCGGCTCCCCCAGCGGCCAGCAGGCGTTGAGCCGGCCGGACCAGCCGTCCGCCGCGTTCAGCAGCCATGGCCCCAGGACGCCCCGCTCCGCCGCCAGCCAGGCCCGGTCGGCGATCCGCTCCAGGGCCTCGATCTCCGCCGGGGTCACCGCGGCTCCGCCAGCAGCGCCCGCACCAGTTCCATCGCCTCGGGACTCCCCCAGTCGGCCTCCCCCGATACTCGCGCCCGCTCAACGCCCTTGCGGTCGTAGACCACCGTGGTGGGCATCCCCAGCGCCGGCGGGTCCATCAGGAACGGCAGGGAGCCGGTCGTGTCGCGGTAGTAGTCCAGCGGCCGGTTCTTGCCGATGAAGACCCTTGCCTCCCCATCCTTGTCGTCCCGGTCGATGCTGACCGCGATCACCGCCACGTCCTGGCCCCGGTAGGTCGCCGCCAGCCGCGACAGGGTCGGCATCTCCACCTTGCAGGGCGCGCACCAGGTGGCCCAGAAATTGACCACCAGCACCTTGCCCTTGAAGTCCGCCAGTCTCACGTCCTTGCCGCCCGCGTCCTTGAAGCTTGCCGTCGGCTGCGGCTTGGGCGCCGTGACCACCTCCAGCTTCTCCAGACCGCCTCTCTTCAAGGACGCGAGGTTGGCCGGCCCGTTCGGTTTGATGACCGCGCTGAGGATGACATATAGAACCGCCAGCGCGCCCAGCAGGATCGCCACCGTTATCGCCCACCGCAACACATCGGGCCGCCGACCGGCCCTGGACACTTCGCTCATATGACTGACGACTCCTCGAAGACGGCCCAGGGACAAGCCCAAGGACAGGCCATGTGGGGCGGGCGGTTCACCGCCAAGCCGGCGGAGCTGATGCAGGCCATCAACGTCTCCATCGGCGTCGACCGCCGCCTGGCGGCCCAGGATCTCGCGGGCTCGCGCGCCCACGCCGCCATGCTGGCCGCCGTGGGGGCGATATCTAGCGAGGATGAGGCGCAAATCCAGCGCGGATTGACCGCCATCGAAGGCGAGATGGAGGAAGGCGTCTTCCCGTTCCGCGAGGAATACGAGGACATCCACATGAACGTGGAGGCCCGCCTCGCCGAACTGATCGGCGAGCCTTCGGGGCGCCTCCACACCGCCCGCAGCCGCAATGACCAGATCGCGCTCGATTTCCGCCTCTGGGTCCGCGAGGCCTGCGACCGCGCCATCGACAGGATCACGGCCCTGCAGCGGGCCCTGCTCGCCAAGGCCGAGGCTCACGCAGAGACCCTGATGCCCGGCTTCACCCATCTCCAGCCGGCCCAGCCGGTGACCTTTGGCCACCACCTGATGGCCTATGTCGAGATGTTCGGCCGCGACGCCGCCCGCTTCGCCGACGCCCGCATCCGCATGAACGAATGCCCCCTCGGCGCCGCAGCCCTGGCGGGCTCGCCCTTCCCGATCGACCGGGCGATGACCGCGACCGCCCTCGGCTTCGACCGGCCCACCGCCAACAGCCTCGATTCGGTCTCCGCCCGCGACTTCGCCCTCGAGGCCCTGAGCAGCGCCACCATCTGCTCGACCCACCTCTCCAGGCTGGCCGAGGAGATCGTCATCTGGATGACGCCGCAGTTCGGCTTCATCCGCCTGTCGGACGCCTTCACCACCGGCAGCTCGATCATGCCGCAGAAGAAGAACCCCGACGCCGCCGAACTCAGCCGGGCCAAGGTCGGCCGGATTCTGGCCGCCTTCACCAGCCTGACCGTGGTCATGAAGGGCCTGCCCCTGGCCTATTCCAAGGACATGCAGGAAGACAAGGCGCCCACCTTCGAGGCCTTCGACGCCCTCGAACTGGCGCTCGAGGCCATGGCGGGCATGGTCACCGACCTGGAGCCCGACACCGAACGGATGGCCGCCGCCGCCGGGGCCGGCTTCTCCACCGCCACCGACCTCGCCGACTGGCTGGTCCGCGAGCTCGACCTGCCCTTCCGCCAGGCCCACCACCTGACCGGCGCGGCGGTCCGGAAGGCCGAGTCCCTCGGCCTCGATCTGCCCGATCTTCCCCTTTCGGAGTTGAAGGCGCTGGACCCGCGCATCACCGAAGGCGTTTACTCGGTGCTCACCCCCGCCGCCTCCGCCGCCAGCCGCAAAAGCTACGGCGGCACGGCCCCCGAACAGGTGCGCGTCCAGATCGCGCGTTGGAAGGAAACCCTCGCATGACCCGCGCCAAAGCGACCCTCGCCATTCTCCTGGCCTCCGCCTGCATGACTTTGGCCGCCTGCGGCAGCGTCGGCGATCCCGAGCGCCCCGGGCCGCTGTGGGGTCCGGACGAACGCCCGCCGGCCGAGCGCGCCAAGGAGGAGCAGGCCAAGCGCACCGCCGCCCAGCAGGCCAACAAGCCTTCCCGCGCCGGTTCCCTGCAGGAGGTCCGCGACCCGGCTTCGAGCACCGCCACCATCAGCCAGCAGCCGATCGCCGGGACCAACGACCCCTTCGGCAAGCCGCCGCAGTAAGCGTTCCGAGGTGAATCACTTCGAGACCCGCCTGGGCGAGCTCCACTGCGAAGACGTCCCCCTGGCGGCCATCGCCGAGGCCGTCGGCACGCCGGTCTATGTCTACAGCCAGGCCACCCTGGAGCGGCATTTCCACGTCTTCCGCGAGGCGTTGCGCGCCCACCCCGGCCTCGGCGAGCCGCTGATCGCCTACGCCGTCAAGGCCAATGGCAACGTCTCGGTCCTGCGCGTCCTCGGCGCCCTGGGCGCCGGCGCGGACACCGTGTCCGAGGGAGAGATCCGCCGCGCCCTCGCCGCCGGAATCCCCGCCGCCCGCATCGTCTTCTCCGGCGTCGGCAAGCGCCCCGAGGAGATCGACTTCGCCCTCAAGGCGGGAGTCGCCGAGATCAACGTCGAGTCCGAGCCCGAACTTGACCTGATCGCCGCCATTGCCGAACGCCTCACCCTCCAGGCCCCGGTCGTCTTCCGTGTGAACCCCGATGTCGAGGCCGGCGGCCACGCCAAGATCTCCACCGGCAAGGCCGACAACAAGTTCGGCGTCTCCTTCCCCGAGGCCCGCCGCCTCTATGCCAAGGCCGCGGCCCACCCGCACCTGGCGCCGCTCGGCGTCGCCTGCCACATCGGCAGCCAGATCACCGACCTCGCCCCCTTCGAGGCGGCGTTCACCAAGATGTGCGGCCTGGTCGAGCGCCTGCGCGGCGAAGGGCTGGCGGTGGAGCGCCTCGACCTCGGCGTCGGCCTGGGCGTACCCTACTTCAACCAGCCGGAGCCGCCCTCGC
>DASPLD010000307.1:0-2035 GCA_035627755.1 Caulobacter sp.
AACCGCGAGCGGGGCATGACGGTGTTCCTGGTGGAGCAGAACGCCTACCACGCGCTGAAGCTGGCGCACCGCGGCTACGTGCTGGTCAACGGGCGGATCACCATGACCGGGCCGGGGCGGGAGCTCTTGGCCAACCCTGAGGTGCGGGCGGCCTATCTGGAGGGGGGGCACTGAGCATGGAGACGATCCTGGGCACGAGCGTGCCGGTGTTCCTGGGCATGACGGTGGTGCTGTTCGGCGGCTTCGCGGTGCTGACGGGCCAGGCGATGGGCAGCGCCTGGCGCGGCCCCGGCCGGGTCTTCGCCTATGCGGTGCTGCTGGCGCTGGGCAACCGCTTCCTCGACTTCGCCCTGTTCGGCGCGCCGCTGCTGCACCTGGCCGGCACGCTGGTCTCGCTGGCGGTGATCTTCGCCATCGCCTACGCCGCCTACCGCGCCACCCTGGCCCGCCGCATGGTCAGCCAGTACCCCTGGCTCTACGACCGCGCCGGGCCCTTCGGGTGGCGCGAAAAGTCGGGGGCGGTGTAGCCCGAGCGACACACGCAACCCCTCGCATGTTCGGCGAGCCATGATATAGTCACGCACCTTCCCGCCGACCGACGCATAAGTCGGCGGCGTGGGCGGACCCCTCCGGGGCCGCCGATCCGAAGCAAGCAAACAGGGAGAGCACTCGAAATGACGAATTGGAAGGTTCTGCTGGCGGCGACGGCGACCGGTGCCCTGCTGAGCGGCGCGGCCCTGGCGGACATCGCCATCGCCACCGCCGGCCCGATGACCGGCCAGTACGCGGCGTTCGGCGAGCAGATGAAGCGCGGCGCGGAGATGGCGGTCGCCGACATCAACGCCGCCGGCGGCGTGAACGGCGAGAAGCTGCGCCTGGTCGTCGGCGACGACGCCTGCGACCCGAAGCAGGCCGTGGCCGTGGCCAACCAGATGGTGCAGGAGAAGGTGGTCTTCGTCGCCGGGCACTTCTGCTCGGGCTCGTCGATCCCGGCCTCGCAGGTCTACAACGAGGAGGGCATCCTCCAGATCTCCCCGGCCTCGACCAACCCGCAGCTCACCGAGCAGGGCTTCGACAACGTCTTCCGCGTCTGCGGCCGTGACGACCAGCAGGGCGACGTCGCCGCCGCCTACCTGACGAAGAACTTCGCGGGCAAGAAGGTCGCCATCGTCCACGACAAGCAGGCCTATTCGAAAGGCCTCGCCGACGCCGTGAAGGCGGGCCTGAACAAGGCCGGCACCCAGGAGGCCCTCTACGAGACGGTCAACCCGGGCGAGCGCGACTACTCGGCGCTGGTCACCAAGCTGAAGTCCCAGAACATCGACGCCCTCTACTACGGCGGCTACCACACCGAGGCCGGCCTGATCGTGCGCCAGATGCGCGAGCAGGGCATGAAGACCCCGCTGATCTCGGGCGACGCCCTGGTGACCGACGAGTACTGGTCGATCACCGGCCCGGCCGGCGAAGGCACGATGATGACCTTCGGCCCGGATCCGATGAAGCGCGCCGAGGCCAAGGACCTGGTCGACCGCTTCATGAAGGCCGGCTACAAGCCGGAGGGCTACACCCTCTACACCTATGCCGCGATCCAGACCTGGGCCGAGGCGGTGAAGAAGGCCGGCGGCACCGACGGCAAGAAGGTCGCCGAGACCCTGCGCAGCGGCGAGTACAACACCGTGATCGGCAAGCTCGGCTTCGACAAGAAGGGCGACCGCACCTCCGCCGACTACGTGTTCTACGTCTGGAAGGACGGCAAGTACGGCGAGATGTGAGCCGATTCGGCCCACAGCGGACCTGAAATCCCCTAGGGGAGGGCCCGGCGACCACGGTCGCCGGGCCTTTTTTCTGCCCTGACGCGAATCCGTCCCGCCCCTTTCCCTTTACGTAAGGGGAAATTTGTCCTTTGTGCATAGCAGCAAAGCGTCCCGCGCAAGCAACTGTTGAGCTTGCGCCCGGATTTGCGTAATTTGCCAGGGATACGGCCCTTCGGGGCCGCGCTTCGCCGGTGCCCGGCCCATGGCCGCGCCATCGGCGC
>DASPLD010000308.1:0-11260 GCA_035627755.1 Caulobacter sp.
GCCGCCCAGCACCTTCCAGCTCTCGGGCTTGGGATCCTTGACCAGCAGCGCCACCCAGCCGGCGTTGTCCGTCGCCGGCGCCGCGCCGGGCCGGACGACCCGGCCGAACGGGGCCATCCGCCCGCCGATCGCCGCCGGCCCCTGGCGCATCACCGCCGCCTGCAGCCCGTCCTCCAGGCTCTGGGGGGTCGCCGTGTCGGACGCCGGGGCCCGGGCCAGCAGATGGGTCTCGGGCTGCCGGGCGGGCAGGGCGTAAAGGTTGGGCGTCCCCGGCGTGCCCCGGTCGAGAAGGAACTTCCAGCCGCCGTCGGCCTGCCGGCCCCAGATGGTCAGGAAGTAGCCCGGATCGGCCTTGCCGTTGATGGTCCATTCCGACGGGCCCATGGAGACCGCCAGGTCCCCCGCCGCCGAAACCACCACCGCCTCCGGCCGCCACTTGAGCGTCCCCGGCCACTCGGCCTTGGCCAGGTAGTCGTTGGCCACGATCGGCCCGGGAAGGAACATGATCACGCCCGGCGCCGCCACCTCGCGGAAGGCGGGGGTGATGCCGATCTCGCCGGCCCGGCGGGCGAAGTCGGTCTCCGCCTTGACGATCTGGGCCGGGACGTCGTTGGCCCGGTCCTGGGCGGTGGCGCAGGCGCCGAGGGCCAGGGCCGCCAGGACGCTCGCCAGCGCCCTCATCGCGGGCTCGCGTAGGCCGAGGAGATCCAGCCGCGGTTGCCGTTCTCGTCGTCGACCTCCATCCACACCCCGTTGCGCGCCCCGGTCGGATAGACCAGCGAGCCCTGGGCCATGCTGTAGATCACCTTCGACTGCAGCGACGGGCCCTGGCGCAGCTCGACGGCGCGGGTGGTCACCTGGGCGACCGGTCCGGCGTTGGCCTTGGCCTGCTCCTGCCCCGCCACCCCGCCGGCCTGGATGTGGTTCACCAGGTCGATGAAGGCGTTGAAGTAGGCGGCGCTGATGATCTTGCCGATGTCGGTGTCGCTGTAGCCCCCGCCGACCGCACCGATGATCGCGCCCAGCCCGATCGCGCCGCCGCCGGCGCTCCAGCCGATGTCGCGCTTCTTCGCCGTACCCTCGGCCACATAGACCTGTTCGGTAGTCCGGGCGTCGACCAGGGTGATCAGCGCCTGGGCTTCCATGTTGCGGGTCCGCAAGCCCCCGACGGCCGCGCCCGCGCGCCCGCCGATCAGGCCACCGACCACCCCAGCCACCTCGCCGCCGCCCGTGTTGTCGTCGGCGTTGGCCAGGTCGGGGATGATGAAGTAGTCGGCCGCCACCACCTGGCCGCGGCCGATCTGGCTGTCACGGCGCAGCTCGCCGCTCTCGCCGAGCGCCCGCTCGCCCTGGCGCATCTGCAGGCCCGCGCCCCGGTCGACCACCCGCAGGCAGTTGGACCGCGAGGCGAACAGCTTCAGCAGCTTCTCGGGGTTGGAGAGGCCATACGACCGCCACCACTGGATCTCCGGCTCCTGGATCGCCACGGTGGCGATCGGCGCCGCGCAGCGCGGCAGTTCCGGCGTGGCGGCCTTGGGCGCCGGCTTTGCGCCGTACTGGGCATAGGCGGGCGCCGACAGGGCCGCGGTCATTCCGATGGCGACCAGGGTGGCGATGATCTTACGCATGGTGGTTGCTCCCCAACCGATGGTTTGCAGACGGTAGTCCTGCTCCCATACGCGATCAATCGGCCCCTTGGATCGGGGACGTCGGATTAAGTTTTGGAGAGCATTCCTCCTCCAAGCGTAGCTCGGGGGAGGAATTGAAAGGTCAGAACCCCAGCACCCGGGCGTACCGGTCCTTGTGATAGCCCGCGCCGCCGAACAGCTGCTCGGCCACCCGCGCCCGCTTCAGGTACAGGCCGGCGTCGTGCGCGTCGGTCATGCCGATGCCGCCATGCATCTGGACCATCTCGTTGCTGACCAGGTGGACCAGCTCGCTGGCCTTGCATTTGGCCAGCGAGGCCGCCGCGCGGTGGTCCTCGCCGCCCGCGTCCAGCCCCTCAAGCGCCGCCTCGATGCAGGACCGCGCCATCTCCAGGTCGGTGAACATCTTGGCCGCCCGGTGCTGCAGCGCCTGGAAGGTCCCGATCACCTGGCCGAACTGGGTGCGGGTCTTCAGGTAGTCGAGGGTGATCTCGAAGGCCTGCAGCGACTGGCCCAGCATCTCCGCCGACAGCCCGATCCGCGCCCGGTCGAGGATGGCCTCCAGCGGCCCCCAGCCCTTGCCCTCCTCGCCGAGCAGCTCGCCCTCCGCCCCGTCGAACCGCACCTGGGCCGCCCCGCGGCTGTCGGCCAGGGCCAGGTGCTTCACCGCCACCCCGGCCGCGTCCGCCGGCACGAGGTAGAGGCTGATCCCGTCCGGCTCGCCCGGCCTGCCCGAGGTCCGCGCCGCGACGATGAACAGGCCGGCCGCATCGCCATCGACCACGAAGGTCTTGGTCCCGGTCAGCCTGCCGCCCGACGCCGCCAGGGCGATCTTCTCCGGCGCATGGTGCGGCCCCTCGTCGACGGCCAGGGCGGTGACCAGCTCGCCCGCGGCGATCTTCGGCAGCCACTGTCCCTTCTGCGCCTCGCTGCCGAACAGCGAGATCGCGCTCGCCCCGATCAGCGCCGTCGACAGCAGCGGCGAGGCGGTGAGGGTCCGCCCGGTCTCCTCCAGGATCAGCCCGAGGCTGAGATACCCGAACCCCGAGCCGCCATGCGCCTCGTCGATCAGCACCCCGGCCCAGCCCATCTCGGCCATGTCGGCCCACACCGCCGGCTCGAACGGCGCCCTGGACCCGCTGTCCCGCAGCGCCCGCAGCTTCGCCACCGGCGAGGCCTCCTGCGCCCAGCCCTTGGCCGCGTCGCGGATCATCGTCTGTTCTTCGGTCAGCACGGCCATCAGGCGGTCTCCATCGATGCGTGTTCGCGCGCCCAGCGCAGGGCGGTCTCGAGTCGGTCGTTGCCCCAGAACAGCTCGCCGTCCGGGGTGATGAAACTGGGCGCGCCGAACAGGCCGCGCCCCCGGGCCATCTCGGTGTGTTCCTTCAGCCGCGCCTTGACGGCTTCGCCGCCGGCCGCGTCCAGCACCGTTCCGGGAGCGGCGCCCACCTCGGCGATCAGCGGCTCCAGCACCTCAGGGTCGCTGATATCCGCGTCCGCCACGAAATTGGCCTGGTAGACGGCCCGGCTGAACGCCGGCGTCCAGCCTTCGTCCAGCCCCACGATCGCCACCCGCGCCGCCAGCAGGGTGTTGCGCGGAAACTGGCTTGGATGGTTCAGCGGCAGCCCCTCCTCGGCGCAGATCCGCGCCAGGTCCCGCCACATGTACTCGCCCTTGACCGGCACCACGTTGAACGGGCTGTCCTTCATCCCCTGGTGCTCATGCAGCAGCGGCCCCAGCAGGAAAGGCCGCCAGGCCACCGCCACCCCGGCCTCCGCCGCCAGCCCCTCGATCCGCATCGCGGCCGGATAGCTGTAGGTCGAGGCAAATTCGTACCAGAACTCGATCATGCGGCCGCCCCGCCCGTGCGTGCTTCGACACGCGCGCCAAGGGGCGCGCTACTCAGCATGACGAAGAGGGGTGGCTCCCGATCCAAGGCTCTTCCTGATTGCATGATCCCGCCCGACGCCATCCACCAGCGTTCGTCATCCTGAGTAGCCCCAACGGGGCGTGTCGAAGGACGCAAACCCCTCACTGGTGATCCAACAGCCCAAGCACCCGCTTGGCCACGACGTTGAGGTTCACCTCGCTCGTCCCGCCCTCGATGCTGTTGGCCTTGGCCCGCAGCATCGACCGGATCGCCGCCAGCTCCTCGCTGGAGAAGCCCTCGCCCTCCCAGCCCAGCCCCTGCAGCCCCAGCGCCTCGACGAGCAGCTCGGTCCGCTCCTGGTTCAGCTTCGCCGCCGCGTACTTGATGATCGAGGTCGCGGCGCTCGGGCCAGCGCCCTGCTTGCTCTCGGCCTCGGCCCGCCGGATGGTCAGGGCGAACGCCGCCTGGTCCATCTTGTGCGAAGCGATCCGCCCGCGGAGGTCGGCGTCCTCGATCCGGCCCTTGTCGTCGACCCCGACGTACTTCTTGGCGGCATCCACCAGGTCCAGCCCGCCGGCCCCGCCGAACCCGCCGGCCGAGATGTTCTGCCGCTCGTACTGCAACAGGCGCTTGGCGATCTCCCATCCGCCGTTCAGCCGCCCGACCAGCTGGTCCTTGGGGACCTTCACGTCGGTGAAGAAGGTCTCGCAGAACGGCGAGGATCCGCTGATCAGCTTGATCGGCCGCGTCTCCACCCCCGGCGAGGTCATGTCGAACAGGATGAAGCTGATCCCCTCGTGCTTCTTGGTGGTGTCGGTCCGCACCAGGCAGAAGATCCAGTCCGCCTGGTCGGCGTAGCTGGTCCACACCTTCTGCCCGTTGATCAGGTAGTGGTCCCCCTGGTCCTCGCAGCGCGTCTGCAGCCCCGCCAGGTCCGACCCCGCGCCCGGTTCCGAATAGCCCTGGCACCAGCGGATCCTGCCCTTGACGATGTCGGGCAGGAACCGTTGCTTCTGTTCCTCGGTGGCGTACTCGAGCAGCACCGGCCCCAGCATCCAGATCCCGAAGCTGGCCAGCGCCGGCCGCGCCTTGATCCGCCGCAGCTCCTGCTCGAGAACCCGGTTCTCCGCCTTGCTCAGCCCCCCGCCGCCATAGGCCTTCGGCCACATCGGCGCCGTCCAGCCCTTCTCCCCCATCCGGTCCATCCACAGCTGGATGTCCGGATTGGAATAGCTGGCCTTCCGCCCGCCCCACGGGGTGTCGTCCTCGCCGGCGGGCCCATGCAGCGACGGCGGATAGTTGGCCTCCAGCCAGGCTCGGGTCTCCGCCCGGAAGGTTTCGAGCTCGGTCGCGCCGAAGTCGGCCATGGCGTGGTCTCCCGCGAAGGTGTGCGTCCGGCGCGTGGGCGCTCGGCTGGAGGGAGATTAGCGGTGGGGCGGGGAGGGGGGAAGGGGATTCAAACGGGTGTTTGGTCTGAGGATGCTGGACCGTGCTGAAAGCTGCAGCGCTAGCCGATCAGACTTCGATCAAGTGTCGCAGGACGGGTAGCGCGTCGTCCCGTATTTGGAACGCAACGGAACGGTGAAGTGTTTGGAAGGGCTGGTGGGCCGCCGAATTCATAGTCGGTTGGTGGGAAGCCAGCTTACCCATGCTATGTTTCAGATATCCAGCCTTTCCAACGCCCCAAACATCAGGATTAGCTTCTAGGAAAGCTAGCATTTCATCGACCTTCGGGAGAAAGTTCTTGATGTAGGCAGCCGTGAGTGGCCGACCCAGTGCCTTTTCCCTATGAACCTTTGCGAAGGTATCGAGATCTTCACTCCGTTTGTGACGGACGAGGTAGGTTGCCAAAGAAGCCTCAAATAGCATCCGTATCAAGACCATGCCTGAATAAGAATGCGTGCCGAGGTCCAGAGTTTTTGCCTCATGTACCAGAGCCAGTAGCTTGTCGGGGCAGTGCAGTTCGTCGATATCATTTGGTAGGATGAAGCGAAGCGCGTTGTGATCTTCTCGTCCGACCGGAGCCTTACGGACCGGTCCTGCTTTGGTCGGCGTTAGCGGGACGTGTGGCGTCCCGGGCCCGCCGGGGGGTGTCGAGGGTGTTGGTGGCGACACCTTGGCCGGCGGAATGGCGGCGAGCGGCTGTCCGGCATTCTTCTTTTGCAGCCGCCGGCGACTGAACTGGCGCCATTTCTCGGCGAATTTCCTCATGTCCGCTAGTGCCATTTGATAGGCCGGGTTATTCAAGTCCACGTCAGTCTTCGTCGTATTCCACGGTAACTTCGAAGGACTTGTGGAGATAAAACTAACGGTTCCAACGAATCCATAGAACTCGGAGTGAAATTTCGTGTCCCAACCGGTTTTCCAGGATGTATCCGACGTCAAAATTGCTCTATCGTTGCACAGGATAGACCAGCCGTAAGAGGGCGTTAGTGCGCGATTTTGATGATCGCTATGTCCCGGCTCCCCTTTGAATAGGTGCTCGGCGTGCTCGCCGCATTCGATATATATCGCCACGTCGGCATCGGTCTTGTAGTATCTTCGTTGTATAGGGAATGGGCTATTCTCTCGTAACGGAATTTCATTGCCTGTGGCGAGCGTGCCGTTTACTCGAATTTCAAGGCGCCTTGCAATAAAGCGGCTGTACCTCTGCCCAATTTCGCGAAACAGGGCCTGCACCCAGTCTGGGCTGCTGTAGTCTTGTGCAATCTCGGCCGGCGGCTGGCGGATTTCAATTTCCGTGCCCACGACACCAGTTGATGCGAATTCCTCTGCCGGTAGACCCCAGTCGGTGTCATTCGCGATGTACTCGTCAGTTCTCAGGATGAGTTCGGCTCTCTCTAGGCCAGTGTCCGTCTTGAGATGACTGACTTTTCCGAGTTTAAATAATGCGCGATTTAGACCAACGCCGAATACACCAATACCAAGTTCGTGGTCTGATACCCTGCCAAAGCGAAGCACCATATCGCGTAGTGCGATGACGGGGATGCCCCCGCAATTGTCCTCGATCTTGAACCCGGTGCCGTTCAGAGTGAGGTCGACTCGGAATCCTGCGAAGGAATCCGGCAGATCTCGGGCTGCATCTCCGGATAGACCTTCGAATATTCGATCCCGAGCGGCGTCAATTGAATTGTCGATCAGATCAAAAATACACGCCTTTACGGTCGCGTCTCGCGTCAGACTCTCGACCACGACCCGTTTAGTCGGATGTGTGTCGACAGTGAACGGTTTGCCCTTGCTTGTCATTGACGCCTCCCCACCAACGATAGGCTGTACGGACTCGGCTTACGCTGCAAGCGCTAGCTGTAGTCGAGTAGCAAGCCGAGACAGCAATCCATAGGAAACAATGGGCGACACGCTGTTCCCAATCATGCGAAAGCTGTGCCACTTCGCGTGATGGAAAGTGAACCAGTCTGGAAAGCCTTGTAGCCGCGCCGCCTCCCGAACGGTGATTACGCGGCCTATCCCAGGGTGAAGTGGCCGAACCGCTTGGAAAGCTCCTTTGTCAGAGCCTGTGCCTGCGCGAAGTGTAGGGCTCTGGCCATCCCACTCCAGCCGATAGGACTTGGAGATCGGGTCACTCTGGCCCCCTTTGACGCGTGCGTATCGGCTTGAAATTTCAGGGCTGTGTTTGGTCGAGTTCAGGCCGGAGACACGCCCTGCGCGATGAAGGCGGTTTGCTTCCGGGCAACCGAGGCCTTCCGGAGCCCACGTCCGGAGGCGGCTGGCGTACTCCGACAACTCTTCCGTGCCGAGCTTGGGATATCTAGCCCAGCCGAAACTGTCCTTCCGTTCAGCTACTGGCCGGGGAAGGTCGGAGATTGCGTCACGTACAGTTGCTTTTCTTGTTAGGGCGGGCGGTGCAAATGTTTCAGGTGTGAGCCGGTCCATTTCATTGGGATCGTATCCAACTACCACTACCCGGCGGCGGGTTGTTGCAGCCCCGTAATCGGCAGCGTTCACAATCATTGGTTCCAGCACGCGATAGCGACTTGTGACGGTGTCGATAGCCGACTGAAGCATGTCGGCATTGTCATCGCTCAAGAGACCCTCAACGTTTTCCATCACGAAGAACTTCGGGCGCAATAATGAGACTTGGCGATAGAAGTGATGAAGCAAGGAGTTTCGCGGATCGTCCTTTTGTCGCTTACCGATCCAACTGAAGCCTTGGCACGGAGGCCCACCGATCACGCCGTCAGGTCGATGTCTACCAATTAGGTTTACCCAATCGGAGGCACCGAGATCCGCCACGCTTGCTTGGATCGCTCGGCTGCCAGGGAAATTTCGGCAGTAGGCCGACTGGAGCGTTGCATCGACATCGATCGCTGCCAAGGATCGGAAGCCAGCTAACTCCGCACCGAGTGAAAAGCCGCCGCAGCCACTGAACAGGTCTACCAGACTACCGGCATGAGACGGCCCAGCCATTCGCGCTCCCCCATAATCAACCAAAGTCGATGAGAGCCGCGATTCTGGGCCTTAAGATTCACCGGCGAGTTTACGCCCGCGCAACCATACCGCTTCCCTTGATCTAGTTGCCTTTCTGCAACTATCAGTTAGCCCATGGCACGTTCGCCCAGATGAAGGCGGGCAAATGCCCCCCTCGGGGAGACCACCATGCGCCTGTTCCTGACCGTCCTGCTGTCGCTCACCCTCGTCGCCGGCTCGCTCGCCGCCCAGCCCGCCGCCTCGCCCCAGCAACGCGCCGTCGAATCCAACCTCCTCCCCGCCATCGTTTTCGACCGCAGGGCAGAGGCCTGGACCCTCTCTCAGCGGATGGCCCGGTGGAGTGTCCCTGGCGTCAGCATCGCAGTCATCGACGACGGCCGTATCGCCTGGGCCCAAGGCTACGGCGTCATCGCGGCCGGGGAGGCCGCGCCGGTCACCGTTCACACCCGCTTCCAGGCCGCCTCGATCAGCAAGCCGGTCGCCGCCATGGCCGCCATGACCCTGGTCCAGGACGGCAGGCTCAGCCTCGATGCCGACATCAACACCGTCCTCAAGCGCTGGAAGCTCCCGCCCAGCCCACTGACCGAGGGCAACCCGGTCACGCCGCGCCACCTGCTGTCCCACAGCGGCGGGACCACCGTCCACGGCTTCCCCGGCTACGCCCCGGGGCGTCCCGCTTCCCACCCCCGTCCAGATCCTCGCCGGCGGGCCCCCGGCCAATACCCCCGCCGTCACCTCCGAGGCCAGGCCCGGCGCCCGGCGGAAATACTCCGGCGGCGGCTACCAGATCGTCCAGCTGATGATGGAGGACGCCACCGGCCGCCCCTTCGCCGATATCGTCGCCGACAAGGTCCTGCGTCCCGCCGGCATGACCGCCCGCGGCTACGCCCTCCCGCCCAAGGGCCAGTTCGCCCTCGGCCACGGCGTCGACGGCAAGCCCATCCCCGGCGGCTGGCACAGCTATCCCGAAGCCGCCGCCGCCGGCCTGTGGACCACCCCCACTGACCCTCGCCCGCTTCGGCCTCAGCCTCGTCGCCGCCTCGAAGGGCGAGGCCGGCGCCATCCTGAACCCCGAGACCGCCCGCGCCATGACCACCCCGGTCATCGGCAACTACGGCCTGGGCCCTGGCGTGGCGGGGGAGGGGGCCGCCCTGGCCTTCACCCATGGCGGATCCAACGAGGGCTTCCGCGCCTTCTGGGTCATCCATCCGGCCACCGGCGACGGGGTGGTGGTGATGGCCGACGGCGAGGCCGGCGGCCGGGTGATAATGGAGATTGTCCGCGCGGTGGCCAAGACGTACGGCTGGCCCGACTTCGCCCCCAAGGCCAAGGCCAGCTTCCCCCTGGCGCCCGAGACCCTGGCCGCCCGCGAGGGCGACTGGTCGGCGATCTACGACGGCCAGAAGATCACCTTCACCCTGCGCCGCCAGGGCGCGGGCCTGGCCTTCGAGACCTTCCGCGGGACCTTCCTGTTCATCCCATCAACGACACCCAGATGCTCACCGCCGACACCGGCGCGACCGCCGGCTTCTCGGTCGGAGATGATGGCAAGCCGGTCCTGCGGGTGTTCGGCCTGGCGCTGACCAGGCAGTGATCCCCTTGCGCCTCGCCGTCCGGCCGTGAGCCGTCTATAGGACGTGTCCCGGAACCCGGCGCCCTGCGTCGGGCGCCACAGGTCTTGAGTTCCCCGCGCCATGCCCGATCCGGACGACCCGACCGGCCTGCTCGCGACCACCGATCTCGCGAACGTGCTGGACTCCGACCATTTCCGGCAGTTCCTCGACCAGGTGCCGATCGCCATCGCCGTGGCCAACCTGCGGCCGGATGAGCACATCTGCTACGCCAACCTCGAGTTCGAACGCCTCACCGGCCTCTCCGCCGCGGCCCTGGAGGGCCAGCCCTGGACGGCTCTGACCGGCGCCGCGACCGGCGACGGCCGGCTGCTGTCCCAGGCGGTGACCGAGGAGAGCGACTACCTGGGCGCCTTCGCCTTCGGCGCCGACGGGCCGGCCCAGGCGGTGGACGTCTGGAGCAACCTGATCCAGGACGAGAGCGGCGAGGCGGTGTTCCGCATGATTGCCCTGATCGCCACCACCGACCGCGGCGACCTCGACCTCTCGGCCTACGAAGTGGCCCTGCGCGACAAGGACGTGCTGCTGCGCGAGCTGCAGCACCGGGTGGCCAACAATCTGCAGATGGTCACCGCCCTGATCCGCATCGAGGCCCGCAACGTCTCCCAGGCCACCGCCGACGCGCCGCACGACGACCGTTTCGACCGGCTGGCCGGGCGGATCGAGGCCATGGCGCTGCTCTACCGCTCCCTGTCGGGCGAAATCGCCGGCGACACCGTCGACCTCGGGACCTACCTCTCCGGCATCGCCTCGGCGGTGATGCAGGCCCATGCGGTCGAGGGCATCCACCTCAACCTGCAGGTCGACAGCTGGCCGGTGTCGATCAATGTCGCCCTGCCGGCCGGGCTGGTGGTCAACGAGCTGCTGACCAACGCGCTCAAGCACGCCTTCGAGGGCCGCCCGGGCGGGACCATCACGCTCAAGTGCCTGGTCGACGGCGAGGGCTGCCGGGTGGTGGTGGCGGACGACGGGGTGGGCCTCGCCGAAGGCGCGGTCTGGCCCCGGCCGGGCAAGCTTAGCAACCTGATCGTCCAGTCCCTGCGCCAGAACGCCCGCGCGCGGGTCGAGATCGAGACCGCGCCCGGCAAGGGCATGCGGGTCACGGCGTGGTTCACGCGGGAAGACGCGCTGGATTAACATCCTTCTCCGGCTTGTCGGGCAGGGCAATCGCCTATGCAAAACCTCCGTCATCCCAGAAAGCGCGCAGCGCTTATCCGGGACCCAGGGGTTGCAGCGCGTCGGCCGCAAAGCTGCGTTGGACAGAGAGATCACGCACCCCCTGGGTCCCGGATAGCCCGCTTCGCGGCCTTCCGGGATGACGGCAGGAGGGATGGCAGGCTACGCCGCCAACTTCTCCCGACAAGCGGGAGAAGGGCTCAACTCGCTACCGCCGCGCCTTGCGGGCCGCGTACTTGGCGTCGCGGGCCGCCTGAGCCTCGGCCTTGGTGAGGGCCTTGCGCTCCTTGCGCTGGCCGCGCTTGGCCTCGAGGGCCGCGGCCTCGTCGGCGGCCACGGCAGCCTCGGCGGCGGCGGCGGCGGCGGCCTGGGCCTGCTTCTTGGCGGCCTTCTCGGCCGCCCGGTCCTCGCGCACCTTCTCCAGCTCGGCGGCGCGCTTTTCGGCGCGCGGCTGGAGGTCGGGGTCGGTGACGGTGGGCTTGGGCTTGAA
>DASPLD010000309.1:0-5330 GCA_035627755.1 Caulobacter sp.
AGTTCGTCGGCCCGTTCGGTGAAGCGCTGGACGCAGTGGGCCAGGACCGCCTGGCGTTCGAACGCCGCCAACCGCGCCATCGGTTCGGTCGCCGTCACGGCGGCGGCGATCGCCTGGTCGATCATGGCCGGATCGGCCATCGCCACCCGGGTGGCCACCGCGCCGTTGAACTTGTCTGTCACCGCCAGGTCCTGGTTGGCGAACACCGGCTCGTTGGCGAGGTACAGCGGATAGGCGCTCTTGATCGGCGGCATGTCTCTGGCTCCGGGAGGCCCAACCCTACAACGTCGCGCCCGGTTGGCGGACGTCCTTCTTGCGGCCGCGGTCGCTGGCCGAATTGTCCGGATCATGACGCAGCCGGCTGTCGCCGAGGATCATCACCACGGCGCGGAGCCTGGCGGATGGGGATCATGCGCGGTTGAGGGCGCCCCGCCCTAGGCGACCGCCTCTCGCCGAGCCGGAGTGACCAGCTGCCAGAGGGCGCCCAGGATGGCCCCGACAGCCTCGATCATCATCCCGACCACGATCAGGGTCAGCAAGCTGGCAAGGTCGAAGCGGCTGTCGATCAGGTGGCGCAGGGAGTCAAAGAACGCCTGCACCGAGCCAACCCCGATCACCGGCGACAGGGCCGAGAGGTTCCACAGCCACAGCAGGCCTGCCAGCCGGGCCGCGGCCAGGACCCCCTGTCCCAGGGTCGCCGCGCGCCGGGCCGCTGGCCGCCAGGCGCGGAACAGCTCCAGCGCGATCCGGGCGGCCAGGTAGGCCAGGATCGGCCAGAAGGCGACCTCGACGATCCCGGTCAGGATGACCCCGTAGTCGATGCCGTCGATCACCCACGAACCCGCTCCCGGCCGCAGGTCCGCGATCGGCAACAGGCCGGTCCACCAGAGCAGCAGGATGGTGAAGGCCATGGCGCCGCCCAGGGCGTTGGCGGCCGGCGAGGGCGGGCGCGGCCGCCGGATCGGCGGCTTGCCCTTGAACAAGCGCTCGATGGCCTCGGTGTCCAGGGCGGCCAGCTCGAAGAATTGCAGGTCCTTGACCCGCCAGTCGGTGAGGAATTTCGGCTTGTTCGACTGCCGCTCCAGGATGAATCCGCCCAGGGTGGCGACCCCGATCACGGTGATCCCGCTCTGGATCAGGTTGCCGATGATCCGGCCGAACAGCTGTCCCGGCTCGACGCCGCCGCTGAGCAGCTGGATCACCGCGACTACCAGGATGATCCCCGCCATCGCCGCCAGCCCGACCTTCACGGCGAACCACCAGTAGGGATAGAGCTCCGGGCCGATCAGATGGCCGGGGCCCGCGCCGTAGCGGCCGGCGACCGTCAGGGGATGGCCGAACTCGCGCAGCAGGGTCTCCTGCTCGCCCTCCGTCAGCGGCCGGCCGAGTTCCTCCTCCCTCGCCTCGAAGCGGTTGAGGATCAGGTCGCGCAGCTCGGCGACGATGTCGTCGCGGCTGTCCTTGGGCAGCTGCGCCGCCACGGCTCTCAGGTATCGGTCCAGCAGGGTCATCGCCCTCTCCTTGAGAAATTCGGGATTCAGAGCATCCGGTCCAGCGAGGCGGAAATCTTCCGCCACTCGGCCGCCAGCCGCTCCAGCATGGTCTCGCCGGCCTTGGAGAGGCGGTAGAACCGCTTCCGGCGCCGGTCTTCCTCGCGCCACTCGCTGTCGAGCAGTCCCTGGCTCTCGAGGCGCCGCAGCAGGGGGTAGAGGGTGCTTTCCTCCATCTCCAGGCCGTCCTCGGCCAGGGCGACGCGCAGGGAATAGCCGTATTGCTCGGACTTCAGCCGGGCCATGACGGCGAGAATGAGGGATCCCCGGCGCAGCTCCAGCTTCAGGCTCTCGAACAGGTCGACCTCGGTCATGACGGCTTTGCCCTGGCGCCACATAGTGTGTGACATACAGTGTATGCCGCATACTGTATGACGCTGTCAAGCGGCGGCTGGAAAGGCCTCCCTCATTCCACCGCGTAGTGGATCGGCTTGAACGCGTAGTTGTTGGATTGCGGCGCCGAGCAGGCGGTGAGGCCGATGACGAGGTTCATCTCCGCCTCGAACAGGATGTGGTCGCCGGCTCGGCTGAGCGGCGGCTCGACGGCGATGGCGTGGGTGGCCGGGTCGATGGTGACGTTCATGAACAGGTTGAAGGCGGTCGGGATCTGGTCGGCCGTCACTCCGTACGGCGACAGCGCCTCGGCCAGGTTGCCGAAACAGCCCTGGTGCGGGTCGGTGTCGCCGTAGATGATCCGGAAGGTGTCCTTCGAGCAGGGGGTCAGCAGGAAGTCGTGCCGCCCGACCGTGTCCTCGAGGATGCGCAGCATGACGTTGCTGCGGTTGGAATAGAGGGGATCCCCGGTGGTCAGGTAGAGCCTGGCCGCATAGTCGAGGCTGCGGCCCGAGGAGATGGCCTCCCGCGGGTCGGCGGCGTTGAAGGCCAGGAGGTCGGAGACCTGTTCGCCCTGCGCATCGATGACGCGCAGCCGCTGGCCGCGGGCCAGCGGGAAGGCGACGCCGGAGCGGGGCGGGATGACCTGGATCATGCAGGGCCTTTCGGGGCCTTGGCGGCGAACGGACAGCGCCAGTCGGGCCCGACCAGCCGGCCGCTGTACTGGCGGGCCTCGGACGCCTCGCCATGTCGGGCCAGCATCGGGTTGGCCTCGCCGGCCAGGGCGACGTCGCGGGCGATGATCCTGGTGCGGAGCATCTCGTAGCGGCCTTCCGCGCGGAGGCGCTGGAACTGGTCGTGCGGGTTGAATACCAGGGCCGGCCGCTCGAACCGACGGGCCGGACGGCTGGCGCCCGGATGCAGGCCGATGACGAAGAAGGCCTCCTCGCCGAGGCTCAGGGAGAAGTGAGGATCGTCGGCGTCGGCGCTGACCCGGCCGTCGTAGAGGTGGCCGTTGAAGGCGTCCTTGTCGGCCAGGGACTGGAGGCGGTTCCACAGCGCGGCCTCGAAGGCCTCCTCGGTGAGGTCGCCAGGACCCGCGAACACCACCGCCAGGCTCTGGAAGGGCTCGGGCCGACGGCGATATCGCGCCGCGAAGGCGGCGACCGCGTCGTAGATGGCCATGTCGTCCCAGGCCGAGCGGATGTCGCGGGCGGCCAGGACGGCGATGTCGCCATGGGCCAGGGCGGCCTTGGCCCCGACGCAGGGAAAATCCGGCCGGCGGACGAAGGCCAGGAACCGTTCGCCCAGGTGAGCGGCGGGGAGGTCAGCCACGGCTTGCCAGCCGATCGAGGGCGGCCGCCAGCCGGTTCATCGACCGGAACTTGTCGGGCCAGGAGAGGGCGATCAGCGGCCCGAGGTCGGTCTTGTTGACGTCGACAATGTACAGCCGTCCATCGCGGTCGCGCAGGATGTCGAGGCCGGCCCAGTCGGCGCCCATGGCGGCGCAGAACCGTTCGATCAGCGCCAGTTCGGCCGGGCTGAACACCTGGTCCGGCGCCTTGAGCACGGCGCGGCGGTTGTTGATCGAGAACCGCGCCCCGGCCGGCTTCTCCTTGACCCAGACCAGCACCGGCCGGCCGCCGGCGCAGGGGGTTCGCAGGTCGCGGGCGACCCCGCGGACGTCGGTGGTGTCGACCAGCCGCTGGTAGACGCAGCCGGGCTTCGGCGCGAGCGGGGCGATCACGACCCGACCATCATGGACCCCGTTCTTCTCCGATTTCTCCACGATCTCGCCCCGCGCGGCGCCCGGATCGACGCTCAGCGGATAGCCGAACACCGCCTCGAACACCCGCGCGACATGGCTCTTGGAGACGTCGGTGCAGCCGGCGTTGAGGCCCCCGGCCGGCGAGGCGCCGACCGTGACGTCGTCGAAGTAGAAGCTCGCCTGGGCCTCCTGCGGCCGCCTGGCGAGGGCGATGCCGCCCCAGAGCGCCGCGCCCCGGATCAGGTACCAGGGCCGGGGCCGGTCCGGCGTGAACCAGATGGCCAGCGGCCTGCGTCGCCGCAGGCGGGCCACCGCGGCGACGGGCCACAGGATGGCCAGCCAGACGGCCCAGGCGGCGATCTCGTTCAGCACTGCGGCGCTCGGCGCCAGCCGCACGCCGGTCTTGCGGATTTCGATCCGGCCGTCGTTCCAGGCGAAGTCGGTGAACCAGGGCGCGGCGCGCGGGCCGGTCGGGGTGTCGAGACTGACGACCATGGCAACCTGCTGTCGGAGCCACTCCCAGGGGGCGGAGATTGCTCCCGATCGCTCCCGTCGGCAATCCGACAGTTCCAGATGGGTTTAGGTTCCCGGCCCCACCCCCAGGAAGGCCAGGCCGCGTTGGACGTACTGCTGCGGCGGCTCGTAGGAGACGCTCTCGCAATAGCCCTGTCCGGTGGTTACGGTGCAGGGCCCCTCCTGGCGATTGTTGGGCCCGCGGTCGAGCAGGGTGACGGTCACCGGCGTCTCACCCTCGACCTTCAGGTTGCCGGTCGCGAAGCTGCCGTCCGGATAGACCGGTCCGGGCGCCACCGTCAGGTCGAAGGCCAGCCCTCCGCCCCAGTCGGTGACGTCGTAACGCCAGGCGGTCGGCAGCAGGACGTTCTCCAGGCCTGGCACGAACCGGTCGAGCGCCAGGGAGCCGACCAACGGGGTGGTGGCGAAGCCGGTCGGCGTGCGGCTGACATAGAGGCCGTACTCGAAGAAGGCGTCGGTCTTCAGGCCGCCGGTCTGGAAGGCCGCGCCGGTAAAGGCGTCGCCATTGGCCAGGTTGAACTGGCACCAGGACCAGCCGTCGAAGGCCTGCATCGGCGCCCAGCCAGCCGTCGGAGCCGCAGGCCGCGCCGCCTCCGCGGGCGGGGCGTACATCATCAGCTGGTGGTCGATCCAACCCGTGCCGCTGACGGGATAGGTCGCCTCCTCGACGACCACCGTGCCGGTCACCGCCAGCTGGGGCCAGCTGTAGTAGACGCCCAGCTTCGGGGCGGGGGTGAGCCCCTTCTCCCCCTGCAGGAAAAGGCCGTTCTCGCCAGCGAACGGCGAGGTCATGGTCAGCTGGATGTTGAGGTTGTCGCCGTCCTCGATCACCACCGTCATCGGCACGGGGCTACGGCTGGCGTCATTCGGGCCGGCGAAGGAGTCGGGGCCGCACTGGTAGAGAAATGGCTCGCTCTGGAAGACGGTCTGGCCGCCGAGGGCCGCCCATTGCACGTTCGGAGTGCGGCGGACGATCTTGCTGACGCCGCCGGCCGAGACGGTGACCGTGGCGGTGGAATCGACCACCTGCGACTGGGCCGGCGTCCAGCCGCATTGTTGCTCGACGGCGGGGGTGACGGCGCGGTTGCGGGCCATGACCGCAAGGACATGGATCTGGTCTCCCGCGGGCGCGCCGTCGACGGCGA
>DASPLD010000310.1:0-38624 GCA_035627755.1 Caulobacter sp.
TACTTCACGCCCCACATCTTCTCGAACCAGTAGTAGAACCCGGCGAAGATCGCGAACACCGCGCCCAGGCTCAGCACATAGTGGAAATGCGCCACCACATAATAAGTGTCCTGCAGCACGACGTCGACGCCGGCATTGGCCAGCACCACGCCGGTGACGCCGCCCACGGTGAACAGGAAGATGAAGCCCATCGCCCACAGCATGGGCGTCTTGAAGTCGATCGACCCGCCCCACATGGTCGCGATCCAGCTGAACACCTTCACGCCGGTGGGCACGGCGATGACCATCGTCGCGGCCACGAAGTAGGCGCGCAGGTTGATGCTCATGCCCACGGTGTACATGTGGTGGGCCCAGACGATGAAGCCGACGAAGCCGATGGCGACCATGGCGTAGGCCATCGCGAGGTAGCCGAACACCGGCTTGCGCGAGAAGGTCGAGACGATGTGGCTGATCATCCCGAACCCGGGCAGGATCAGGATGTAGACCTCGGGGTGGCCGAAGAACCAGAACAGGTGCTGGAACATGACCGGGTCGCCGCCGGCGGCCGGATCGAAGAAGTGGGTCCCGAAGTTGCGGTCGGTCAGCAGCATGGTGATGGCGCCGGCCAGGACCGGCAGGGCCAGCAGCAGCAGGAAGACGGTGACCAGGATCGACCACACGAACAGCGGCATGCGGTGGATGGTCATCCCCGGAGCGCGCATGTTGAAGATGGTGGTGATGAAGTTGATGGCGCCGAGGATCGAGCTGGCGCCGGCCAGGTGGAGCGAGAAGATCGCCAGGTCCATGGCCGGGCCGGTGTGGCCGCTGGTCGACAGCGGCGGATAGATGGTCCAGTCGCCGCCGAAGCCCTGGCCGGGCCCGCCGTCGCTGAACATCGAGCAGATCAGCAGGATCCAGGCGGCGACCAGCAGCCAGAACGAGATGTTGTTCATCCGCGGGAAGGCCATGTCCGGCGCGCCGATCATGATCGGGACGAACCAGTTGCCGAAGCCGCCGATCATCGCCGGCATGACCATGAAGAAGATCATGATCAGGGCGTGGGCGGTGACCGCCGCGTTGTAGCCGTGCTTGGACTGCTCGATCAGGCCCATCAGGTGGACCGAGGAGCCTTCCTTGAAGATCTGGATGCCCGGCTCGGCCAGTTCCCAGCGGATCAGGCCCGACAGCGCCCCGCCCACCAGGCCCGCCATGATGGCGAACAGGATGTAGAGGGTGCCGATATCCTTGTGGTTGGTCGAGAAGAACCAGCGGGTGAAGAAGCCGGGCTTGTGGTCGGCGTCGTCATGCCCGGATGCATCGTGAGGGGCGGCGTGGGCCATCGGTAATTACCTGTAGATCAGAGCTTGGCGGCCGGCGCGGCGGGCGCGGGCACAGGCGTGGGAGCGGGGGCGGCCCCGGGGACGGGATCGCCGCCCTGGCCCGTGACCGGGGCGGTTCCGGGCGCGGCGCCCGGAGCGGCGGCGGCCGGCGGCGCGGCGGGGGTCTTCTTCGAGGCCACCCAGGCGTCGAACTCCGCCTGGGTCACGACCCGGATCTCGATCGGCATGAAGGCGTGGTCGACGCCGCACAGTTCCGAGCACTGGCCGTAGAAGGTGCCGGTGCGGTCGGCCTTGAACCAAGTCTCGTTCAGGCGGCCGGGAACGGCATCGGTCTTCAGCCCGAAGGCCGGCAGGGCGAAGGCGTGGATCACGTCGACCGCGGTGACCTGGACCCGCACCACCTTGTCCACCGGCACCACCATCGGCTCGCTGGCCTTCAGGCGGTAGAGGCTGTGGGGCAGGCCGTTCTTGGCGACGTCCTCCTCGGACATCATCGTCGAGGTGATCTCGCCGATCTCCTGGTCGGGATACTCGTAGCCCCAGTACCACTGGTAGCCGGTCGCCTTGACCGTGACGTCGGCCTTCGGGGCGTCGTGGTACTCGAACAGCAGCTGGAACGAGAAGATGGCGATGAACATCAGGATCAGCACCGGCACCAGGGTCCAGGCGACCTCGATGGCGGTGTTGTGGCTGAACTTGGCCGGGATCGGGTTGGCCTTCTTGTTGTAGCGGACCACGCACCAGACCAGCAGGGCCAGCACGAACAGGCTGATCACCGTGATGATCGGCAGCAGGATCACGTCATGGAAGAAATGGGCGTGGTCCTTCAGCGGCGATGCGGCCGGCTGAAGCCCGAGGGCCCCGTCCGTCGGCTGGCCCATGTTCAGGGCCCAGGCGGGCGCCGCCAACATCGCGGTGGTCAGCCCGGCCGCCAGGGCGCCGCTGAGCCAACGCATCCCCTTAACCTTCGCTTTCATACGCCTCATATCCGTTTGCCGGGTCGGGCCGGCGGGCCTCGGTCGTCAAGGCCGAGGGGTCAAGCGCATAGCCCGGCTCGCAATCGACTCGCCAGGACTAAAGGGCGCCCACCCAGGGCCTTGTTGGCCGCGTGCATACGCGCTGGTCCCCCGTTTGCCAAGCGCTCGGGAACCCTCCGGACGCCGCTTTCCCGCCTCAAGTTACTAAGATGTAATGACAGGTATCTTGCATCAACCACTACCGGGCCATACAAGGGAGCTTCAACAAGGACGGAAGACGCCGTGCCGGAAGCCATCGAAACCCAATTGAAGAAGGGCGTCCTTGCCCTCTGCGTGCTGGCGCTGCTGTCCCGGGGGGACGGCTACGCCTACGACATCGCCAGCCGGCTGGCCGGCGCCATCGACATGGGGGAGGGCACCATCTACCCCCTGATGCGCCGCCTGCAGGCCGACAGGCTGGTCGAGACCTACCTGGTGGAATCGCCCGCGGGGCCGCCGCGCAAATACTACCGCCTGACCGACGCCGGCCGGGCCTCCTACGCCCAGCAGAAGGCTGAATGGGAAACCTTCGCCGGGGCGGTCAACAACATCCTGGGAGAGGGGTGATGACCAAAGCCGACTTCATGGCCAGGCTGCGACGGGGCCTTGCCGCCCTCAGCCCGGCGACCCTGGCGGAGATCACCGCCGACTACGAGGCCCACTTCGAGGAGGCGGCCTCGGCCGGCCGCAGCGAGGAAGAGACCGCGGCGGCGCTCGGCGACCCCGACCGGCTGGCCCGCGAGCTGCGGGCGGAATACGGCCTGAAGGCCTGGGAAGAGAAGAAGAGCCCGGCCAACGCCACGGGAGCCATCCTGGCCTTGCTGGGGCTCGGCGCCATCGATGTGCTGATCCTGGCGCCGATCCTGTTCAGCCTGATCAGCGTCATCCTCAGCCTGGCCGTCGCGGTCGTGGTCGTCTTCTTCGTCGGCGGGGCGGTGATGATCGCCGGCCCGTTCGTCGACTACGGCGGCGGGGCGGTCATGGCCGTGCTGGCGGGCCTGGGCCTGGTCGGCGGAGCGACGGGCTTCGGCGCCCTGCTGACCCTGGCCACCGTGGGGCTGGTCAACGCCCTGGTCTGGTACGCGCGGCTGCACTTCAAGCTGCTCAAGCCGGCGATCGAAGCGAACTGAGAGGGGACACGCCATGATCCGCACACTCGCCATCATTGCCGCGGCCGGCTTCCTGGTCTGCCTTGCGGCCTTCACCGCGGTCTTCGCGCTCGGCGGCGGGGAGGTGGTCCGCGACGGCTTCATCATCCCGGCCATGCTCGAACGGCTGGAGGAGGGCGAAGACTACGAGCCGCACGACACGCCCCGGATCGAGAAGACGATGGCCTGGACCGGCGCCGACGCCTTGACCATCGAGGTCCCGGCCGACGTCCGCTACACCCAGGGCCCGGCGGCCTCGATCACCGTCAGCGGCACGCCGCGGCTGGTCGAGCAGGTGCGGGTCGAGGGCGGGCGGATCTTCTTCACCGGGGACGACCACCACGTCAGCTGGGGCAATCACCGCCGCCGGCTGGTCGTGACCATCACCGCCCCGGCGGTGAAGCGCTTCGATGTCAATGGCTCCGCCGACCTGACGATCCAGGGCTACGACCTGCCCCAGCTGATCGTCGACATCTCCGGCAGCGGCGAGGTCGAGGCGACCGGCAGGACAACCAGCCTGGAGGTGTCCATCGCCGGCAGCGGCGAGGCCGACCTGCGCGCCCTGGCCGCCAACGACGCCAGCATCGACGTGGCCGGCAGCGGCGAGGCGGTGGTCAACGCTGCCGGCGCCGCCAAGGTGTCGATCGCCGGCAGCGGCGATGTGACGCTCACCCGCCCGCCGGCCTCGCTGGAAAGCGACATCGACGGCAGCGGCGACCTGCACGTCGAGGACTGACGGGCCCAGACCGGGAGGCGGTGACGGTCTCGCGAAGCGTGACTGTCACCGTGCTCCTGGTCGCGAGGTGACAGTCATCCGGCTCCGCCGGAAGACAGTCACCGCCGCGGCGGAGGGCTTTTGGGGTGGAGTTTGCGCGCCGCATCCCTACCTTGGAGGCATGAGCCTCCCTGCCCTCGCCCCCTCCCTGCTCGACGCCGCCGGCGTCGATACAGGCCGCGCCCGCGACATCCTCTCCGAAGCCCTCAAGGGCGCCGATGACGGGGAGCTGTTCCTCGAACACAGCGAGAGCGAGGCCTTCCTGTTCGACGACGGGCGGCTGAAGACCGCCTCCTACGACTCAGGCGAGGGGTTCGGGCTGCGCGTGGTGGCCGGCGAGACCGCCGGCTACGCCCACGCCAGCGAGATCAGCGAGGCGGCCATCGGCCGGGCCGCCGATTCGGCCCGGCTGGCCAAGCGCGGCTACAGCGGCGTCTCGGCTGAGGGGCCGCGCTCCACCAACATCCGGCTGTATGGCGACGACAACCCGGTGGCCTCCCCGGGCTTCTCGGAAAAGGTCGCCCTGCTGCAGGAGATCGACGCCTTCGCCCGCGCCCGGGACCCGCGCATCGTCCAGGTCACCGCCTCCATGGCCGGCGAGCGTCGCGTCGTTGAGATCCTGCGCGCCGACGGCCGACTGGTCCGTGACGTGCGGCCGCTCTCCCGCGTCAATGTGCAGATCGTCGTCGAGAAGGACGGCCGCCGCGAGACCGGCGCCTCGGGCGCGGGCGGCCGCGCCGGCTTCGAGACCTGGATCACGCCCGGCGCCTGGCAGGGCCAGGTCGACGAGGCGCTGCGCCAGGCCCTGGTCAACCTGGAAGCCATCGACTGCCCGGCCGGCGAGATGGACGTGGTCCTGGGCCCGGGCTGGAACGGGGTGCTGCTGCACGAGGCCGTCGGCCATGGCCTGGAGGGCGATTTCAACCGCAAGGGCATCAGCGCCTTCTCGGGCCGGGTCGGCGAGCGGGTGGCCGCCAAGGGCGTCACCGTGGTCGACGACGGGACCATCCCCGGCCGCCGCGGCAGCCTGACCGTCGACGACGAGGGCACCCCGACCGAGCGGACGGTGCTGATCGAGGACGGCATCCTGACCGGCTACATGCACGACCGGCAGTCGGCGCGCCTGATGGACCTCAGCCCCACCGGCAACGCGCGGCGCCAGTCCTATGCCCACATGCCCATGCCCCGCATGACCAACACCGTGATGCTGGGCGGCACCCACACCCTGGACGAGATGATCGCCTCCACCAGGCGCGGCCTCTACTGCGCCTCGCTCGGCGGCGGCCAGGTGGACATCACCAACGGCAAGTTCGTCTTCCAGTGCACCGAGGCCTACCTGATCGAGGACGGCCGCATCACCCACCCGGTCAAGGGCGCCACCCTGATCGGCGACGGCCCCAGCGCCCTGACCCGGGTGACGATGATCGGCGACGACTTCGCGCTCGACCCCGGCATCGGCGTCTGCGGCAAGGCGGGACAGGGCGTGCCGGTCGGGGTGGGGCAGCCGAGCCTGAAGATCACGGGACTGACGGTCGGCGGAACGGCGGTCTGACCTGCGGTTCCGCAAGTCGGGCGCCAGTTCGCGACCGGCGTTCGCCTAACTGATCGTGCGAAACATTTCACAGATTTAATCTACATTTCAGGCTTGTAACGTGCCGGCCCTCCGCGGCGCGGGCAGGGTGCCCGTCACCTGATGGGCCGGGGGGCTCTGAAGGGGGAGACCTGTATGAGCCCGTTGCTTCTTCTGTTTGCCGCAGCTTCGCCCGAGGTGATCGCAACCGCGGCGCCGGCGCCTGTGGCGGCCGTCCCCGCGGCCATCGCCCAGGAGACGGCGCCGGCGGCCGCCGAGGCGGCGACGCCGGTGGAGACGCAGGGGACCACGCCCTATCCCGCCAGCTTCTTCGCCGAGGCCCAGCCGAACTCGGCCATGGATATGATCAACCGGATTCCCGGCTTCGCCTTCGACGGCGGAGACAGCGTCCGGGGCTACGGCGGCGCCGCGGGCAACGTGCTGATCGACGGCCAGCGGCCGGCCACCAAGTCCGAGAGCCTGGAAGACGCCCTGCGCCGCATCCAGGCCAAGCAGGTCGAGCGCATCGACGTCATCCGCGGCGGCGCGCCCGGCATCGACATGCAGGGCAAGACCGTTATCGCCAACGTCATCCTCAAGAAGGACGCCGGCTCCCAATGGTTGCTGGCCGTGGCCAGCGCCATCCACCAGGACGGCCGCACCACCCCCGCTCTGCGGTTCGAGGGCAGCGCCCCGGTCGGGCTGGGGACCTTCGAATGGTCCAATCTGTTCTACAACTTCATCGACGACGGGGCCGGCGAGGGGGTGCAGCGCGCCGAGACCGGCGGAGTCGTCACCCGCACCGCCTGGGACGAGACCGCCGGCGGCCACGGCTATGACCTGAAGGCCGGCTGGAAGATGCCGCTGTTCGGCGGCCGGCTGTCGCTGAACAGCCGCTACCACCCGGAGGTCTACGAGTGGTCCGTCAACGCCTTCGACAGCCCGCGCACGGGCCGGCTGTTCGTGGTCCGCGACCGCAGCGAAGAGGCCGACAGCGAGTTCGGCGGCGGCTGGGAGCGGACTTTCGGCAAGGCGCGGGTCGAACTGACCGCCCTGCAGACCCTGGGCGACAACACCTTCACCTCAGAGTTCGACAATGGGACTGATGACGCCCTGTTCAGCGAGGACGCTGAGTCGGGCGAAAGCATCGGCCGGGCGTCCCTGCGCTACACCTTCAGCCCCAGCCTGATCGTCGAGGCCGGCGGCGAGGTGGCCTTCAACTACCTGGAGACCTCGATCGACTACGTCGAGAACGGCGTCCCCGTGGTGCTGCCGGCCTCGGACGTGCGGGTCGAGGAGGAGCGCAGCGAGATCTTCACCACCGCCAACTGGCGGCTGAACCCGAAGTTCGCGGTCGAGGCCGGGCTGAAGGTGGAGTTCTCGACCATCAGCCAGAGCGGCGACACCAATCTCTCAAAGTCCTTCACCTATCCCAAGCCCCGCCTGATCGCGACCTGGGACATCACCAACCAGGACCAGCTGCGGCTACGTGTCGAGCGCGAGGTCGGCCAACTGAACTTCCGTGACTTCGCCTCCTCGATCGCGCTGTCGACCGGCGGCACGGTCACCGCCGGCGGCGCCGACCTGGAGCCCAGCAAGGCCACGGTCTACGAGGCCACCTACGAGCGCAAGTTCTGGAAGGACGGGGCCCTGGTCCTCAGCCTGACCCACGAGCAGATCACCGACGCCACCGACCGCATCCGGGTCACCGACGTGAACCTCTGCCCGATCGTGGCCGGCGTGCCGGACATCACGGACCTCAGCTGCAATTTCGACGCCCCCGGCAACATCGGCGAGGGGACCAACACCGAGTTCGAGGTACGGCTGACCCTGCCGCTGGCCAAGCTGGGCGTGCCCGGCGGCCTGCTGCGGGTGACCAGCGAGTGGAGCGAATCGGAGGTCACCGATCCGACCACCGGCGAGAGCCGCCGGATCAGCGGCCAATCCCCGGTCGAATGGGAGGTTCGTTTCTCACAAGATCTGCCGAAGTACCGCACCCAGTGGGGCATCGACGTGTTCGGCGCCTTCCAGGAGCGCTACTACCGCTTCGACCGCGTCGACCAGATCGAGCTGGAGACCTGGGTCACCTTCTACGCCGAGTGGAAGCCGCGCCCCGACTTCGCCATCCGCATCGAAGCCCACAACCTGCTCGGCCGCGACCTGACCCGCAGCCGCCAGCTCTACGACGCCCCGCGGGATACGGGTTCGGTCTACTTCGTCGAGAACCGCCCGCTGGACTTCCCGTCGTTCTTCTACATGCGGCTGCGGAAGACGTTCTGAGGCGGGCTTCCGACGGTATGGAAAGCTAGCTCCGCCCCCAGAGGGGCGGAAAACAAGGAAAAGAAAAAGGGCCCCGGATCGCTCCGGGGCCCTCTCTCATTTCAGCGTCTCAGCCTTAGGCCGGGTTGCGGTCCGGGCCGGCTTGGCGATCCGCGTCGATGGCTTCCACCGGGTGGTTGGCGGCGTCGTTGACGCCGTGCGCCCAGTGCTTGATGGCGAAGCTGATCAGGACGAAGAACACCCCGACCGCCACCCCGCCCCAGCCGAGCTTGCCGAACACGTCCAGCGACGTGGCCAGGGCCGCGGCCGGGTCGAGGACCTGACCGCCGACCGTCTCGGTGCCGGCCAGGCCGGCGATCCAGCCGCCGACGTACTGGGCGATCGAGCTGGACAGGAACCAGACGGCCATCATGAAGCTGACCACCTTGGCGACGGAGAGCTTGGTGATCTCCGACAGGCCGACGGGCGAGAGGAACAGCTCGCCGGTGGTGTGCAGCAGGTAGAGCAGGCCAAGCATGATCAGCGGCATGCGGAAGGCCGAGTCGACCAGCCCGCCGGCCCAGACCACGACCAGGAAGCCGAGGCCAACCTGAAGCAGGCCGAGGCCGAACTTCATCACCGGGTTGGGATCCCGGCCGTGCCGGCCCAGCCACAGCCACATGGCCGCGAACAGCGGGGCGAAGATCAGGATGAAGCCGGCGTTGAACGACTGGGTCTGGGCGGCGGTGATGCCCATGTCGATCCAGCGGACGGTGTCCGGGACCCCCGGCGCCATCACCTGTTCGCGGGTGCCGAAGAAGAAGCTCTGTCCGAACAGGTCCAGCGTGAACGGCTGGCTGATCAGCGACAGATCGACGTTGCGGTCCGCGAAGAGGTTCAGCGAGGTGCCGGCCTGTTCGAAGAGAGTGAAGAACACCACGGCGCCGAAGATCAGCACCAGGGCCAGCATCATCCGCTCGCGCTCGATCTTGTTGCACTGGGCGACCATGAAGAAGACGATGTAGGCCAGCGACAGCAGGGTGCTGATGCCCAGCACCCAGCCGACGACGGCGTTGCGCTGGACCATGAACCAGACGATGCCGACGCCGAGGACGCCGCCCAGGTAGATCAGGCCTTCCAGGTTCAGCGGGCCGATCACGGACTTCTTGAGCGCCTCGGGGTTCGGCGGCTCGCCCTTGCCCTGCAGCAGGGGCTTGCCGAGCACGAAGGCGATGTAGCCGGCCAGCATGCCGACGCCGGCCAGGCCGAAGCCCCAGCCCCAGCCGTAGGTCTGGCCGAGGTAGCCGCACAGCACCGAGGCCCAGAAGGCGCCGAGGTTGATCCCGTAGTAGTAGAGGGTGAAGCCCGGGTCGCGGCGCGGGTCGCCCTGCGGATAGAGCTGGCCGACGATGGTCGAGATGTTGGGCTTCAGGAAGCCCACCCCCATGATGATCAGCGACAGGGCCAGGAAGAAGATGTTCACGTAGGTCTGGTCGGTCTTGACCACTTCCTGCGTGTAGCTGCCCGTGGGCAGGACCGCGGGCAGCGGCGAGCCGGCCGGCAGGCCGGCGATGGCGATGCCGCCGCCCTCGGCCGGGGTGAAGGCGTAGGTGCCGTCGCCGACCTTGATGCGGACGTCGCGCACGTCGCCGCGACCCTGGACCACGAACTCGTACTTGGCCCCCTCATAGACCAGATGCTGCTGCGCCGGCTTGCCCTCGACGGCCATCAGGCCATGGCCGGCGACCAGCAGCAGCGCCCCGAAGGCGATCGCCTTGCGGGTGCCGATGAAGCGGTCGGCGAGGATGCCCCCGATCAGCGGCAGCAGGTACACCAGGCTGGTGTAGGAGCCGTAGAGCCCGCCGGCGTACTTGTCGTCGAACAGGAAGTGCTGGGTGAGATAGAAGATCAGGATGCCGCGCATCCCGTAGTAGGAGAACCGCTCCCACATTTCGGCGAAGAACAGGATCTTCAAGCCGGGAGGATGCTTGCGCATCTGGAGGAACACCGGAATGCCGGTGGCCAGGGTCACGAGGATCCCCAGCACGATGACAATGTTCATACGTCAGACCCTGTTTTAACTCGTCGGCCCCGGCGAAACGGTGGTTCCACCCCGGCCTCCCCGATTTGCGGGGAGAAAATCACGCGGCGGAATGTTTCACAAGCAACCGTTTACCCAACACGGTTCGCCGGGAGCCGGCTTCCCATCTGAGGCGTTCAGGGGTGGAGAAGCAGAGGAGCGCCGCCGCATGACCGAATCCCGCCTCAAGTTCGCCGCCGCCCAGGGCCGGGTGCGGGCCCTGTTCGAAGGCCATGAGATCGCCGATTCCGCCAATGCTCTGATCCTCACGGAGGAGGGACATGACCCCGTCGTCTATTTCCCCGCCGAGGACGTGGCGACCATGTCGATGCGCAAGACCGACAGGACCAGCCACTGCCCGTACAAGGGCCAGGCCAGCTACTACACCATCTACCGCGACCGGCAGATCGCCGAGAACGCCGCCTGGTCCTACGAGGACCCCCTCGAGGGCGCCGAGCTGATCCGCGGCCGGATCGCCTTCTACCCCGAGCATGTCGACATCCAGATGGGCGACCAGGGCACCAACAACGCCGCCGCCCCCGACAACAGCTCACCGGATACGCCCCGGCCCGGCGGGGAGCTGAAGACCTTCTCCAGCGACGGAAACGACGCCCCCTTCAAGGTCCCGCCGCACGATCCGCCCTACGCCGACATGGACCCGCGGGACCGCTCGCCGGGCTAGCAAATCCTCCTCCGCGCTTCGCGCGGGGGAGGGGGACCGCCGGCCCGACTTCGGGCCGGTGGTGGAGGGGGCGGCGCCGGCGGATGCCGGTCGCCATGAACGCAGCTGTCAAAGCCGCGCCAGAACGCTCTTCATCCTGAAAGGCTTGCGCCGCCCCCTCCACCACGCGCGTATCCGCGCGCGGTCCCCCTCCCCCGTCGCTCCGCGCCGGAGGAGGATTTTCAGTAGGCGCAGTCCTGGAACACCCGACCGATGTCGCCGCCCCATTCGCCGTGGAACTTCTCCAGCAGACGGTCGGCGGGGGTCAGGCCGCTGTCGGCGATGGCTTCCAGTTCGCCGAGGTAGGTGGTCTCGTCGATGAAGCTGCCGTCCAGTTCCCCGCGGTTGCGCAGGCCCTGGCGGGCGATGGCGACCATGTCGACGGCGACGTCGCGGGCCGAGCGGCCGGCGATCCGGGCCTTCAGGCCCAGCCGCGGCACGTCCCGGCGCAGGCCCTCGCGGTCCTCGGCCGTCCAGTGCTTGCAGAGGTCCCAGGCCGCGGCGAGCGCCGCCTCGTCGTAGAAGATGCCGGCCCAGAGGGCGGGCAGGGCGCAGAGGCGGCTCCAGGGCCCGCCGTCGGCGCCGCGCATCTCCAGGTAGGACTTGAGCCGCACCTCGGGGAAGATGGTGGTGGTGTGGTCGGCCCAGTCCTTCATCGTCGCCCGCTGGCCCGGCAGGGCGTCGAGCTTGCCGTCGATGAACCGCTCGAACGACTGGCCGGCGAGATCGACGTAGAGGCCGTTCCGCTTGGCGAAATACATCGGGACCTTGAGGGCGTAGCGGGCGTAGGTCTCGAACCCGAAGCCGTCCTCGAAGACGAAGTTCAACAGGCCCGTCCGGTCGGGGTCGGTGTCGGTCCAGACGTTGGCCCGCGCCGACAGGAAGCCGTTCGGCTTGCCTTCAGTGAAGGGGCTGTTGGCGAACAGAGCGGTGGCGATCGGCTGCAGCGCAAGCGAGGTCCTGAACTTGGCGACCATGTCGGCTTCGGAGGAGAAGTCGAGGTTGGCCTGCACCGTGCAGGTGCGCAGCATCATGTCGAGGCCGAGATTGCCGACCAGGGGCATGTAGCGCCGCATGATCACATAGCGGCCCTTGGGCATGATCTCGGCCTGGTCGCGGCGGATGGTCGGGTGGAAGCCCAGCCCCAGGAAGCCGATCCCCAGTTCGTCGGCGACCGCCCTCACCTCTTCCAGGTGCTGGCCGGTCTCCGAGCAGATGTCGTGCATGGTCTTCAGCGGCGCGCCGGAGAGCTCGAACTGGCCGCCGGGCTCCAGGCTGACGTTGGCGCCGGCCCGCTCCAGACCGATGATCGTCTGGCCCCCGTCGGCGCGGTCCTCAGTCACGGGCGTCCAGCCGAATCGCATCAGGCCCTTCAGCATCGCCTCAATGCCGGCCTCGCCGGCGTAGGGCACGCTCGAATGATCCGACAGCTTGAAGCCGAACTTCTCGTGCTCGGCCCCCACGCGCCAGTCGCTCTTGGGCTTGGAGCCGCCGGCGAAATAGCCCGTCAGGTCTTCGAGCGTCAGCGGACGGTCGTCCGTCACTGCCTCAGCCATGTCTGCCTCCCCAGGCTATTTCCGGTCCGTTGGCGGGGGAGGCCCTTCCCCAACCGGCGGCGATCTCTACGCTGCTCAGCAGGTGGGAGACAATCTTGGTTTGCGCAAGGTCGCGTGACGAGGCGGGTCATCCCCGCCAGTCCCCAAGCGCCGCCTGCCAGAGGGTCAACGCGCTGATCGCGGCGGTGTCGGCCCGCAGGATGCGGGGCCCGAGCGACGCCACCACCGCGCAGTCCATCGCCCGCAGCCGGGCCGCCTCCTCCGGATCAAAGCCCCCTTCGGGCCCGATCAGGATGGCCCACGGGCCGCCTCGCGCGCCGCCGAGCGCCTCGAGCACCGGCGTCCCGCCGGTCTCGTCGCAGAACATCAGCCGGCGGGCGGGATCCCAGCCGTCGAGCAGCTTGTCCAGCTTCACCGGCGCCAGCACCGTGGGCACGTCCAGCCGCCCCGTCTGTTCGGCCGCCTCGGTAGCGATGGCCTGCAGCCGCTCGACGTTGGCGCGGTCGGCGTTGGTGCGGCGCGTGAACACCAGCTGGACCCGGGCCGCGCCCAGTTCGGCGGCCTTCTCCAGGATGGTCTCCAGGCGCGGCCGCTTGACCAGGGCCATCACCAGGGTGAGGTCCGGCCCCGTTTCCTGGGACCGCAGGCGCGAACCCACCGTCAGCCGGCAGCGGCGCTTGTCGGCCTCGACCACCGTGGCCCGCCACTCCCCGTCCCGGCCGTTGAACAGCAGCAGCTCGGAGCCGATGGCCAGCCGCATCACGGCGATCAGGTAGCGTGAGGCGTCGGGCCCAGGGGCGAGCTGGGCGCCGGCGCTCAGGGTATCGGGAACGAACAGGCGGATCATGGGCTCCTTCTAGCAACCCTCGCCGCGCCATGGTTAGCCTTCCTGATGACCGACAAAGACGACTACGAAGCCGAGCTGATCGCCCTGCAGACCGCCATCGTCGCCTGGCGCAGGTGGTCGCTGGAGGCCGGGGAGAAGGTGCTGGTCATCTTCGAGGGCCGCGACGCGGCCGGCAAGGACGGCTCCATCAAGCGGATCGTCGAACACCTGCCGCCGCGCACCACCCCGGTGATCGCCCTGCCCAAACCGTCCGACCGCGAGCGGACGCAGTGGTATTTCCAGCGGTACGTCCCGCACCTGCCGGCGGCCGGCGACTTCGTGCTGTTCAATCGCTCCTGGTACAACCGGGCCGGGGTCGAGCGGGTGATGGAGTTCGCCACTGGCGAGGAGGTCGACGTCTTCCTGCGCGAAGTCCCGCACTTCGAGGCCATGCTGGTCGACAGCGGGGTGAAGCTGATCAAGCTCTGGCTCGACGTGTCGAAGGCGGAACAGGCGGAACGGATCGCGGAACGCCGCAAGGACCCGCTGAAACTCCTCAAGATCAGCCCGCTCGACGCCGAGGCCCAGAAGCGCTGGGACGCCTATTCGGAGGCGCGGGACGCCATGCTGACGGCAACCCACTCGGACGACGCGCCCTGGGTTTGCGTGCGGTCCGACAGCAAGAAGAAGGCCCGGCTGGCGATCATGCGCCACCTGCTGCACGAGCTGGCGCCGGCGAAGCTCCGCAAGGGGGTGGAAAAGCCCGATCCGGCGGTGCTGTTCAAGTTCGACCCCAGCGCGCTGAGCGACGGGCGATTGGAGCGCTAGACCAGTCCGTAGCCGAAATCGTGCTTGAGGTGGGCCTTCAGCAAGGCCGTCAGGTGCGCCTCGTCGGCCGCGGACAGGGCGATCGCCTCCCGCTGCCGGACGTCGGGGACGATGGTCTCGCCGTAGGTCGGATCCAGGCTTCTGGCCACGGCCTCGCGGCCGGCCACCGCCACCGCCGCCGCAACGTCGGCGTCCGTCAGGGTCACCCCCCAGTGGGCCCAGGCGCGGCGCACCCGTTCGCCGGGATCGACCTGCAGGTCCTCATGACGAAGGACCAGAACCCGGTCCGGCAGGGCCGCGGCCAGGTCGCCCCAGCGGTTGAAGAAGCGGATGAACCACCAGGCGTCGTCGATCCTGCGCACGCCGGGGGCCGGGCGGCGCAGGTACTCCGCCAGCGTGCCCAGCGGGTACTCGTCCTTCCATTTGACGTAGTAGCTGAGCAGGGCCTGGCGAATGTCGCGGACCAGGACGACGGTCGGCGGCAGGCGAACCAGCCCGGCCTTGGCCAGCGGCCCGATCAGCCGCGAGGGGATGTTGTGGGAGCTGCCGATGCGCGGCGCCCGGGCATGCGCCCTGGGGTGCTTGGGATGACCGATGAACACGTCGCTGTCGGGGCCGCTGGAGTGGGTCGGCGGCGGCAGGCCCAGATGATGGGCGATGGCGTGGCTGGCCATGTAGCGCAGCCAGTGGGTGCCGCTGTTCTTGGCGGTGGCCAGGAACCCGTCGACGCGGGATCCGTACTTGACCAGGTGGAAGCTGGTCAGGTCATTCTCCAGGTCGCGGCCGGCGAGCCGCCGGGCTTCGGTCGCCAAGGCCTAGTCTCCCAATTCAGACCGGCGGTTTAGCCGCCGAGGGAAGGATCGTCGATGGACTACGTGCGCCTCGGAAACACCGGCCTCAAGGTCTCACGCCTGTGCCTGGGCTGCATGACCTACGGCAGCCCCGACTGGCGCCCCTGGATCCTCGACGAGGCCGCCGCCGAGCCCTTCTTCAAGGCCGCCGTCGAGGGCGGGATCAACTTCTTCGACACCGCCGACATGTACTCCAACGGCGTCAGCGAACAGATTACCGGCAAGTGGCTCAAGCAATACGCCCGCCGCTCCGACACTGTCATCGCCACCAAGGTCTTCTTCCCGCACGGCCCCGGCCCCAACGCCGGCGGCCTGTCGCGCAAGCACATCTTCGACGCCGTCGACCGCTCGCTGAGGAACCTCGGGACCGACTACATCGACCTCTACCAGATCCACCGGTTCGACCCGAAGACGCCGATCGAGGAGACCCTGGAGGCCCTCCACGACGTGGTGAAGGCTGGCAAGGCCCGCTACATCGGGGCGAGCTCCATGTACGCTTGGCAGTTCGCCAAACTTCTCTCCACGAGTGAGAAGCACGGCTGGACGCGGTTCGTCTCGATGCAGCCGCAGTACAACCTGGTCTATCGCGAGGAGGAGCGGGAGATGCTGCCCCTCTGCAAGGCCGAGGGGATCGGGGTCATCCCCTGGTCGCCGCTGGCGCGGGGCTTCCTGGCCGGGGGCCGCGCCAAGCCGGGCGAGGGGAACACCGAGCGGGCCCGGACCGACGAGTTCTCGCCGCATCTCTACTACCGCGAGGCCGACCATGCGGTGGTCGAGGCGGTGGAGGCGGTGGCCGGGGCGCGCGGCGTGTCGAACACCCAGGTCGCCCTGGCCTGGGTCCTGCGCAACGACGCGATCACCGCCCCGATCGTCGGGGCGAGCAAGCTGCATCACCTGAGCGAGGCCCTGGCGGCGCTGGACCTGACCCTCACCGACGAGGAAGCCCAGGCCCTTGAAGCCGCCTACCGGCCGAAGCCGGTCCTCGACCACGCCTGACGCAGCACCATCCTCCCCCTTTCACGGGGGAGGGGGGCCACGCGCAGCGTCGTGGAGGGGCGAGGGCCACCCGCCGAATCTGACGCCGGCCAAGAATCACCCCATGAAACATTCCATGAACATCGGCGCACGGCCCTCGCCTCCCCCGCCCGCCCTCGGCGGCGCCCTCCCCCGCAAACGGGGAGGGTAGGATGACCCGCACCCTCACCGCCGCCCAGGCCCGCCGCATCGCCCTGGCCGCCCAGGGGTTCGCCGAAGCCCGCCCCGAAACGCCGACCCGCCGCCACTTCCGCAAGACCGTCGACCGGCTCGGCGTCATCCAGATCGACAGCGTCAACGTGGTCACCCGCACCCATTACCTGCCGGCTTTCTCCCGCGCCGGCGCCTATGACCGCGAGCTGCTCCACCAGGAGGCCTGGGGGAAGAAGCGAAGCCTGTTCGAATACTGGGGGCACGAGGCTTCCCTCCTGCCGCTGCCGATGCAGCCCCTGTTCCGCTGGCGGATGCAGCGGGCCCTGAACGGCGACGGCGTCTGGAAGGGCATCGCCCGCTTCGCCCGCGAGCGGCGGGGCTATGTCGATGGCATCCTGGCCGAGATCGAGAAACGCGGCCCGGTCACCGGCGGCGACTTTGCGACAGGCCCGCGCGGGGCGCCGGGCTGGTGGTCCTGGTCAGAGGGCAAGCGGGCGCTGGAGTGGCTATTCTGGACCGGCCAGATCACCACCAAGACCAGGCGCGGGTTCGAGCGGGTCTATGACCTCACCGAGCGGGCCCTGCCGGCCGCGATCATGAACCTGCCGACCCCGGACGAGGCCGACGCCCAGAGGGAACTGGTCCGGATCTCGGCCCGGGCCATGGGCGTCGCCACCGCCTCGGACCTGCGCGACTACTTCCGGCTCGGGCTGGAGGACAGCCGCGCCCGCATCGCCGAGCTGGTCGAGGCGGGCGAGCTGGAGCCGGTGACGGTCAAGGGCTGGGGTAAGCCCGCCTATCTTCACGCCGCCGCGAAGATACCGCGCCGTATCGAAGCCCGCGCCCTGCTCTCCCCGTTCGACAACCTGATCTGGTTCCGCGAGCGGACCGAGCGACTGTTCGGGGTGAAGGTGCGGCTGGAGATCTACACCCCGGCCCACAGGCGCGAGCACGGCTACTACGTCCTGCCCTTCCTGGAGGGCGAGGCGATCACCGCCCGGGCGGACCTTAAATCGGACCGCAAGGCGGGGGCGTTGCTGGTGCAGGCGGCCTGGCGCGAACCGGACGCGGGAGCAGAAACGCCGGCGGCCCTGGCGGCGGAGCTGAAGCTGATGGCCGGGTGGCTCGGGCTGGAGCGGGTCGAGGTGGTCGGCAAGGGTGACTTGGCAAAGGCGCTCCAGGAAGCGCTGTAGACCGTCAGGCCCCGCCGCTACGCCGTCCCCTCGGTCAGCGCCGCCAGCCGTGCGTACGCCCCGCCCTTCGCCCGCAGGTCCGCGTGCCGCCCCTCCTCCACCACCCGTCCCGCCTCGAACACCAGGATACGGTCCGCCCCGCGGATGGTGCTCAGCCGGTGGGCGATGACGATCGTCGTCCGGCCGGTCATCAGCTCCTCCATCGCCGCCTGCACCTCCCGCTCGGTCTCGACGTCGAGGCTGGAGGTGGCCTCGTCGAACACCAGGATCGGCGCGTCGGCCAGGAAGGCGCGGGCGATGGCCACCCGTTGGCGCTCGCCGCCTGAGAGCTTCACTCCCCGCTCGCCGACCAGGGTGTCGTAGCCCTTCGGGAGCCGCTCGATGAAGTCGTGGGCCCGCGCCCGCCTGGCAGCCAGCCGGATCTCCTCGATCGTCGCCCCCGGCCGGGCGTAGCCGATGTTCTCGGCGATGGTCCGGTGGAACAGGGCCGGGTCCTGAGGCACCACGGCGATGGCCGAGCGCAGGGAGCCCTGGGTGACTCCGGCGATGTCCTGGCCGTCGATCAGGATGCGGCCGCCCTGCAGGTCGTAGAGCCGCTGGATCAGCTTGACGAAGGTCGACTTGCCGGCCCCGGTCGGGCCGACAAGGGCCAGCCGCTCGCCCGGGGCGATGCGCAACGAGAAGCCGTCGTACAGCGGCGTCTCGGCGCTCTTGTAGCGGAAGGTGACGGCCTCGAAGACGATCTCGCCCTCCCCGCCGCGGAAGGCCTTGGCGTCCTCGCGATCGGGCACCTGGGGCTGGGTGCGCTCGTAGCTGGCCACATCCTCGGCGTCGTCGAGGCCCTTCTGCAGCATCCGTACGTTCTCGCCGAGGTTCCTCAGATAGCCGCTCATCAGCATGAAGGCGGTGATCGCGAATCCCAGGTCCCCCGCCGTCGCCCGGCCGTTCAGCCAAAGGTGCAGCAGGATGCCGGTGCTGCCGGCCTGGAGCACGACGGTGAGGATGTTCTGGATGATCCAGACATCCATGAACCGGTTCCAGGTGACCATCACCGCCCGATGCCAGGTCTCGGTGATCGCCGCGAAGCGCTGCTCCTCGCGGGCCTCGGCGCCGAACGACTTCACCGTCGGGTTGGAGGTGATCGAATCGGCCAGCGCCCCGCCGATCCGGCTGTCCAGGGCGTTGGAGCGCAGGTTGGCCGGCCGCACATAGACCTTCACCAGCCACAGGTTCACCCAGAGGAATCCGCACACGACCGCGAACGCCAGGGCCCCGACCAGCGGCCACTTCCAGGCCATCTGGATGCAGAGGCCGAACAGCACGATCAGCGCCGGGCCGAGCCACAGCACAACCGCGTCGGATACCGAGTCGTATCCCCACATCGCCCGGCTGATCTTCCGCACCGTCGAGCCGGCGAAGCTGTCGGCATGCCAGTCGGAGCTGAACCTCTGCACCCGCTGGAAAGCCTCGTTGGTCATGTCGCGCATGTTCCGCGCCGCCAGCGGGTTCCAGAACCGGAAGGCGATGTTGCGGGTGACCACGAAGGCCACATAGACGCCGACGAAGAAGGCCCAGGCGCCCCAGGCCCGGCCCGCGTCCCGCGCCGGATCCGAGACCGCGTCGATCAGCGCCTTGGAGGCGGTGGGCAGCAGCAGGTCGAACAGCACCGCCACCAGCATCAGCCCGGCCGAGGCGCCCAGCAGCCAGGGCCGGCGCAGCCACAGCCGCCCGATGAAGGCCAGGACCTGGCCGTTGGAGAGCACCCGCCCGCGGGTGACCTCCTCGTCTTCGTAATGCTCGCTCATGAGGCCCTCAGGGTCCGGAGATAGGCGCGAACGCCGGTCTGCGGGAGCCCCGGGACGGTCAAAAAGCGGCGCCGAGGCTTTCAGGCGACAGCCCGGCCGCCCATGTGCCAAACGGGAAACGCCGCGTGGCGCGGTTCAGGGAGAAGACCATGGATCTTGGATTGAGGGGCAAACGGGCCCTGGTCACCGGCGGAACGCGCGGCATCGGCCGGGCCATCGCCGACCAGCTGGCGGCCGAGGGGTGCGACGTCGCCCTCTGCGCCCGCAACGCAGACCAGGTGGCCGAGGCGGTCGCCGCCCTCAGGGAGGCCGGGGTCAACGCCTGGGGCGAGGCGCTGGACGTCGCCGCCGAAGGGGCGATGGCCGGCCTCGTCGACCGCGCCGCCGAGGCGCTCGGCGGCCTCGACATCTTCGTCTCCAACGTCAGCGGAGCCATGGGGCTGGGCAACGAGCCCGCCGCCTGGAAGCAGGCGGTCGAGGTCGACATCCTGCGCACCGTGGAGGGCTGCGAAGCGGCCGCCGCCCGGCTGACCGAGGGCGGCGCGATCGTGGTGATCGGCACCATCTCGGCCATCGAGGTCCCTGGCCCGCGCCGGCCCTACAGCGCCGTCAAGGCGGCCCAGATTCCCTATGTGAAGAACCTGGCCCGCGACCTCGGCCCCCGGAACATCCGCGCCAACCTGGTGGCGCCCGGGCCGATCTACTTCCAGGGCGGCGTCTGGCACATGATCGAGCAGAACATGCCCGAGCGGTTCAAGGCCACCCTGGACCGCAGCCCGCTGGGCCGCCTGGGTCGCCCCGAGGAGATCGCCAACGCGGCGGTCTTCCTGGCCAGCCCGCGCGCCAGCTACATTACCGGCGCCAACCTGATCTGCGATGGCGGGGTGACGCAGCGGGTGGATTTCTAGGGATCTAGAAGGTTTCTCCGACCATCCTTTCGCTCATCTCCCACAAGGCCTTGGCGTTGGCCGGGTCGAGCGCGTACGCCCGCACGCCGGAGCGGGCGTTGGGATCGTCTGACGGCTCGGCCAGGCGGCAGTCCTCGCAGTAGAGGCCGCCGACCTGGTCCGCCTCGGCCACGACGCCGGCCCACACCGAGGTCGCCGCGCCTTGCGGGATGGTCTTCCAGCTGAAGGGCTGGCCGGCGGGCTGGCCGGCGCTGATGGAATCCACCAGGGCCTTCGTCGTCTCTGGCGTCATGTGGCGGCTAAGCTCGGTCTGGATGACGCCCGGATGCACGGCGACGGCCCGCACGCCCCGGTCCCGGTGGCGCCGGTCGAACTCGACGGCGAACAGGATGTTGGCCGTCTTCGAGCGGCCATAGGCGCCGAACTCGGTGTAGGGCGTGGTCTCGAAGTTGGGATCGTCCAGGTCGACGTCCGAGAACCGGTGGCCCGAGGACGCCAGGCTGACCACGCGGGAGCCCGGCTTCAGCAGCGAGGCGATGCGGTTGACTAGTACGAAGTGACCGAGGTGGTTGGTGCCGAACTGGGTCTCGAACCCGTCCTCGGTCTTGCCGAAGGGGCAGGCCATGACCCCGGCGTTGGCGATGACCAGGTCGAAGGGCCGGCCATCGGCGAGGAGCCTGTCGGCGGCCGCCCGCACGCTCTTCAGCGAGGCGAGGTCGAGCTCGATCAGGTCCAGGGACCTGCCATTGGCCGCCTGCTCACGCACCGCCTGGGTGGCGGCTTGCGCCTTCTTCAGGTCGCGGGCCGCGCCGACCACCTGCGCGCCCCGGGCGGCCAGGGCGCGGGCGGTCTCCACCCCAAGGCCGGCCGAGACGCCGGTCACCAGGATGCGTTTGCCGGAGAGATCGACGCCGTCCAGGACGTCGTCGGTGGTGGAGGTCGCGCCGAAGGTCTTGCTCATGTGGGTTCTCCAGCCTCCCCGCGGATTGCCAACCGATGGCCGCACCGTTAAACGGAGGAGGTCTCCGCTTTCATATACGGAGGGTCCCTCCGTTTATCAAGGAGTCGTCTGCCGTGCCCGTTTCCGCCCGCAAGCCCCGCGCCGACCGCCAGCGCAATCGCGAACTCCTGCTGGATACCGCCAGGGCCGCCTTCGAGGCCGTCGGGCCGGATGTCAGCCTGGACGAGATCGCCCGCCGGGCCGAGGTGGGCATCGGCACCCTCTACCGCCACTTCCCCACGCGCGACGCCCTGGTCGAGGCGGTCTACCGCCGCGAGGTCGAGGCCCTGGCGGCCGCCGTCGACAGCCTGCTGACCGCCCACCGCCCGGCCGATGCCCTGCGCCGCTGGATGCTGTTGCTCGTCGACTACGTGGCCGCCAAGAAGCTGATCGCCGCCGCCTGGGCCGGACCGGCCGACGCCCTCTACGCCGTCTCCGGCCGGCTGATCACCGACTCCATCGACCGCCTGGTCTCGGCCGCCCGAACCGCCGGCGATATCCGGGCCGACATCGAGGCCCACGATCTCAAGCGGCTGATGGGCGGCTTCTTCGCGGGCGCCGCCGAGCCCGGCTGGACCGACAGCGCCCGCCGGCTGGTCGATGTGGTGGTGGATGGCCTCAAGGGGCCGAACCCGCGATAAGGCCGCCATGACCGAGGTCCTCCCCGACGCCTTGCCGACCAACTGGGTCGACCGCCACGCGCCGCCGGGCCTGCGGCCCTGGCTGAAGCTCGGCCGGTTCGACCGGCCAGCGGGAATCTGGCTGCTGATGCTGCCCGGCTGGATGGGGATCGCCCTGGCCGGCTCGATGCAGGGCCGCTGGCCGGACCCGGTGCTGCTGGCCCAGTTCCTCATCGGGGCGGCGCTGATGCGGGCGGCGGGCTGCGCCTTCAACGATATCGTCGACCGGGACTTCGACGCCCAGGTGGCCCGTACCGCGATGCGGCCGATTCCGGCCGGCCAGATCAGCGTCAGGCAGGCCTGGGGCTTCCTGATCGGCTGCTCCCTGGTCGGTCTGGTCGTCCTGCTGACCATGAACCTGTGGTCGGTGGGCCTCGGCGTCGCCTCCCTCGCCCTGGTCGCGGCCTACCCGTTCATGAAGCGGATCACCTGGTGGCCACAGGCCTGGCTGGGCCTGACCTTCAACTGGGGCGCCCCGCTGGGCTTCGCCGCCGCCCTGGGCGGTCCCACCCTGCTCAGCCTCGCCGGCCTGATCGCCGAACCGCCGCTGCGCCCGACCGACCCCTGGCCGGCGGTGCTGCTCTACGCCGGCCTGGTGTTCTGGACCCTCGGCTACGACACCATCTACGCGGTCCAGGACCTCGAGGACGACGCCCTGGCCGGGGTCAGGTCCTCGGCCCGGCGGCTCGGGCAGCACACCACCCGCGGCGTGCTGGCCTTCTACATCGCCTGCTTCTGCCTGGTGCTGGTCGCCGGCTGGGTCGGTGGGCTCGGCCCCCTGATGCTGCCGCCGCTGGCGGTGTTCGGCCTGATGTTGTCGCGGCAGGCGGCGGCCCTGCGGCTGGACGATCCGGCCGGGGCCCTGGCGCTGTTCAAGTCGAACGTCTGGGCGGGGGCGGTGCTGGTGGCGGCCCTGGTCGCCGGCCTCTGGCAGCCGGCCGCCTTCTAGGCGGTCAGTCGCGCGGACAGGCGGACGCCGTCTTCGATCCCCGCCGACTGCACGGCCGCGGGCGCCCACAGCATGACACCGGCCCCCAGGAACAGCAGGAAGGACGAAGCGATGAAGGTGCGGCGCATTGCAGGCGGTCCATAACGTCGGGTCATTCTAGGCAGCCCTACGCAGCCATGAGATAATCGGATCATGCCTGCCGCCGCCCGCGTCAAACCCGGCGACTTCTTCACCCCCGAGGAGTGGGCGCCCCTGGCCGCGCGCTCACGATGGATGGGGCTGTGGCTGATCGCCCATGCCTGGCTGACCATCTTCGCGGCCGGCGCCCTGTTCGTCGCCCTGCCCAATCCGATCACCTACGTCTTCGCAGTGATGGTGATCGGCGGGCGGCAGCTGGGCCTGGCCATCCTGATGCACGACGGGGCCCATGGCTGCCTGCATCCCGACCAGAAGGTCAACGACTGGGTCGGCCACTGGCTGGCCGGCGCCCCGACCAACGCCGACCTGCAGCGCTATCGCGACTACCACCTGCAGCACCACAAGTTCGCCCAGCAGGCCGAGGACCCGGACCTCGGCCTCTCCGCCCCCTTCCCGATCACCCGCACCTCCCTGCGGCGCAAGATGATCCGCGATCTGACCGGCCAGACCTTCTACAAGCAGCGCATCGCCCCGACGATCGACGCCTTCGTCCAGGGCGCCCGGAAGGGCGTGCCGTTCGGCCGGACGGCGAAGGGCGTGATCGCCTTCTGGAAGCCATTCCTGGTGTTCCACGCGGTGCTGTGGGGCGGACTGATCCTGGCCGGCTACTGGTGGGCCTGGCCGGCCCTGTGGCTGGTCCCGATGGCCACCTGGTACCCGCTGATCACCAGGCTGCGGAACATCGCCGAGCATGCCTGCGTCGGCAAGGACGAGCCCGACCCCCTGCGCCACGCCCGCACCACCAAGGCCGGCCCCATCGCCCGGCTGCTGCTGGCGCCCTACTACGTGAACTATCACTGCGAGCACCACATGTTCATGCATGTGCCCTGCTGGAACCTGCCCAAGGTCAGCCGGCTGCTCGAGAAGAAGGGCGTGACGCCGAGGATGCTGACGGCGCCGTCCTATGCGGCGGTGCTGGGGATGGCGGCCGGCAAGGCGGCATAGGCCAGATTGGCTGGAGGCTCCGGCTTGTCCTGTGCGCGTCGCCGACTACCATGAGGTGGTGCGCAGACTTCTCCAGCGACCTGTAGGCTTCCGCCTGGCCTTCTACGAAGGTGTGATCGTGACCGCCTGCTGCACGTTTCCGATCCTGCTTCTGCTCGGCATTGGCTCCGCGCTGAAAGCGATCGAGCCTTGGGACGCGGTGCTCTTCTTCGCAGCATTGTTCGTGGGGGGGTCATTGGCCGGCGGACTGGCGAACACCATCCCTCTGATCTTCAGATGGTTCGCCCATCAGTATCTCTCCCGACACTGATCCAGGAGCGCGCCTGCTAATCCCACCAGAAGGTCCACAGCCTGGTCACCATCAGGTCGGCGGCCAGCTCGCTGTAATCGTTCAGGTCCCAGTCGGCATAGGCGTAGACCTCGCGGGCCAGGGCGATGGCCTCTTCCGGGGTCGCCGGGCCGCGCTCGACCTGCAGGATCAGGGTCTCGTGCGTGCAGGCGACGAGCCGCGCCCCGTAGGCCGCCTGCCAGGCCCGGTGGATGGCGACATGGCGCTCAGGCGTGGGCGCGCCGTTGAAGTCGCCGAACTTCAGATAAGCAACCGCTTCGGCCGGCTCGGCGACAGGCAGTAGCACGACATGGACGCTTTCCAGCGCGTCGAACGGGTGCAGGGTCTCGGTGTAGCTCGGCAGGGCAGCCGGCCAGGTTCCGAGCTGCAGGCCGGGCTCGGGGTCGTTCTGCCGCTCGGCCACATCGACCGACAGCGGCGGCTGGCCCTCGGCGGCGGCGATTATGGCGGCGGGGGTGCGGTCGTCCGCGTCCCAGCGTTCCTTGGCCTGGTCAAGCGCCTGGTCGTCCCCGAGCGCCACCGGCAGCAGGCCCGGCCGCTCGGCGCGGAGCCGCTCCAGGGCTTCCAGCAGGCCGGCGCCCGGCAGGGTCACCACCTCGTAGGGCCATTCGACCAGGCTGGACGCCCGCTGCGCCGGTGGCAGGTCGATGTCGGCCGGGGCTGCGAAGATCCGGCTGGGCCGATACAGTGACCAGGCCTTCCCGATCGCCTGCATCAGGGCGAAGCCGCAGCCGATGAGGCCGAAGGAACTGGCCAGGCCGGCGGACTGCGTACCGTGCAGCGGTCCGTAGTGCGCGGCCCAGAACGAAGCGCCGCCGATCAGGGCGACCACCAGCCAGATCCCCAGTTCCAGCCGCTCACGCACCTCGTAGGTCATCGGCCTCTTCCTTCACGAAATACCCGCCCGGCGCCGAGGCCCAGCCGAACTTGACGATGCGCGGCAGCCTGCTCTCGAAGAACTCCTCGACGGCCTCCGACTCGCCCGGGTCCGGAGGCCGTAGTCGCCCGACGTGGTCAAATGCCATGAGACGCCGGGGCGGCCCAAAGCCGCTAGGACGTGCGGCCAAGGTGGGCCCGCGCCGCGGCCAGGCCGGCGGCATGGCCCTTGAAGATGTTCTGAGGCGGCAGCTGGATGCCGTCGCACAGCACCTTGGCCTGGAACTCATGGGCCGAGCGCGGCTTGATCGGTTCTGGCGCCGGGTCGGCCGGCAGGCCGATAACGAAGGCGCCGGACTCGTCGAAAGCGCTCACGCCGAGGGTGCGGACCGTGCGGTCGCCGCAGTCGATGATCATGACTGCCACCTCCTGTACCGCCAGCTTGCCATTGAAGCTGTGGCCGGGAACGTAGACGCCATAGGTCCAATAGGTGACCACGTCGCCTGACCGCGCGGTGCGGTCCAGGTCGATGAAGTAGGCGGCGCCCCTTGTACCGCTGACCAACTGCAGCCGACCGGTCGGCAGGGAAACGCCCTGGCCGGTCTCGAAGTGCGGCGCCGGCGGAATGGGGAGCGCGGGCGGCTGGGCGGCGACGGCCGTTGCGGCCAGAGCCGGCAGCAGGGCGAGGAGGGCAAGGCGCATGGGAAGCTCCGACTTGGTCCCCTGCCCTAGCAGGCCGGGCGCCGTTGGCGACAGGACCAATCGCCGCTCCGGGTTTGTCGCCGGTTCGATCCGATAACCAGTTCCCACCGACCGGAACGCGCTCTATGCCGCCGCATGATCCTCGACCGGACGGCCTTCATCCTCGAGAACACCCGGCTGCAGGCGCCGCCGCACACGCCGGAAATCCGGCTTCACCTGGCCGACGAGGTCACTCCCATCTGGCGGATGACCGAGGAGGCGCTGAGCGAGATCGGCCTGCCGCCGCCGTTCTGGGCCTTCGCCTGGGCCGGGGGGCAGGCGGTGGCCCGCTATGTGCTCGACCATCCCGAGGTGGTGGCCGGCCGGCGGGTGGTCGACTTCGCGACCGGCTCGGGCCTGGTGGCGATCGCGGCGATGAAGGCGGACGCGGTGAGCGCGCTCGGCAGCGACATTGACAGCTTCTGCGGGCCGGCAGTCGCGCTGAACGCCGCGGCCAACGGGGTGGAGGTGGCCTTCACCGACGCCGACCTGCTGGACGCCCCGCCGCCGGACGCCGAGGTCATCCTGGCCGGCGACATCTGCTACGAACAGCCCCTGGCAGGTAAGGTGCTGGCCTGGCTGGCTGCCGCCAGGGCCGGCGGCGCCACCGTGCTGATCGGCGATCCGATGCGCACCTATTTCCCGCGCGAGGGCCTGGTCCATCTGGCCGAGTACCAGGTGCCGACGACGCGCGAGCTGGAGGACTACGAGGTCAAGCGGACCAGCGTCTGGGCGTTCCCGTGAGATCAGCGAGCTTTCGGCGCGCGTCGATACAAACCCTTGAAGGACACATTCATGCCACCGCAATGGCCGTTGTCATTCACCAGCAGGTAGCTGTTCAGCAGCCTAATCCGAAGCAAGCATCCATCTTCCTTCTGCGGATCGCCGCCGTTCGGCCGGGTCACCGATCCGTCATGGTGGAACACGCCTTCGGCCAGTTCGCCGCTGCGGAATAACTGGCCTTCGACCTGGCCGACATTGATTGCCCCGCTTGCAGCAGCCTTCGCGTCCCGCGCGTAACCCGCGTCCCCATCGATTGCCAGACGGCCGCCTCTGCGGAATAGAATCCTCAAGGATTGATTGTCGCCCACCCATTCGCCGTTCCAGGCGGCCGCCGATCGGCCACTCTGTATCGGGACCGGTTCAAGCGCATCGACTGGAATCAGGCCCAAGGTCGGGCGTCCCTCCCGCGAGGAATCGCCGAATGACCATTCGCTGGATTTGGCGCCGACCGGCGGCGCGTACCAAGCGCAGGCGAACCGGGCGTCTTTCGCCGAGACCGCCACGATATCTCCCCGCACGAGGTAGGCAGCCTGCCGGCAAGGCTTGCCCTCCGGGCAATGGCGACCAGCCTTGAAATCGTACAGGTCATAGAAGTGGGTGCGGTTGGACGCCTTGACCCGATACAGAGTGGCGGTTTCCAGCCGCCGAGCGAAATCACCCCTGTCGCAGTCTTCCGCAATAGAGACAGCGGCAGCGAGCGCGAAGGCGGTGAGCACAGGCGGATCTCCGATAACGAAGCTTGACGGCCACTCGTCTATGCAGAACATTCAGAGAACACGCGTGGAGAGTCAAGATGCAGCAGGACGGGAAGCTAGACTATCTGGAAATGCCCGGCGGCGACCTGCCGGCGACCAAGGCCTTCTATGCCGAGGCCTTCGGCTGGCAGTTTATCGACTACGGCCCGACCTATGCGGCCTTCAACGAGGGGCTGGACGGCGGCTTCCAGGCGGAGGACGCGGTCGACAAGCCGCTGCCGGTGCTGTTCGCCCACGACCTGGAAGCCATGGTGGAGAAGGTGACCGCCGCCGGCGGGACGATCCTCAAGCCGATCTTCGCGTTTCCGGGCGGGCGGCGGTTCCACTTCCGCGACCCGGCGGGCAACGAGCTGGCGGTCTGGTCGGAAGGTTAGGCGCTTCCCCGCACGGGAGGGCGGCCTATAGTCCTCGCCAGTTCTCTGGGGAGTGACACCATGCGCCGCCGCACCTTCCTTGCCGCCCTGCCGGTTTCGGCCGCCGCCGCCGCGGCGAGTTCCACGGCGGCCCAGATCCCGCGGCCCAAGGACGGCAATCCCGAACTGGCGCGGGCCGACGTGCGTCCCGGGGACCGGGTGGCCGGCGCCCTGTTCTCCACGCGCTCGGCGGCCTGGGGGGTCAATGGGGCGGCGGCGACGGCCCACCCGCTGGCCAGCCTCGCCGCGGTGGATATCCTGCGCAAGGGCGGCTCGGCGGTGGACGCGGCGATCGCCGCCAACGCCTGCCTGGGCTTCCTGGAGCCGACCGCCTGCGGCATCGGCGGCGACTGCTTCGTGCTGCTGTGGGACCCGAAGACCAAGAAGGTGGTCGGCCTCAACGGCTCGGGCCGTAGTCCCAAGGGCCTTTCCCTTGAGACGGTGCGGTCGCGCGCGGTCGATGGGAAGATTCCGTCCTGGGGCGCGATCACCGTCAGCGTGCCTGGGGCCGCCGGCGCCTGGGCCTCGCTGCATGAACGCTATGGCAAGCTCCCGTGGAAGGACCTGTTTTCGCCGGCCATCGGCATGGCCACCGAGGGCGTGCCGGTGGCCCAGACCATCGCCTACTACCTGGCCTCCAGCGTGCGGCGCTACACCAACCCCGCCTCGAAGATCGAGGAGGTCGAAAACTTCCTGAAGGTCTGGACCACCGACGGCAAGGCGCCGGTCGAGGGCGAGGTGTTCAGGAACCCGGCCCTGGCCCGCACCTATGCCTTGATGGCCGAGGGCGGGCCGCGCGCCTTCTACGAGGGCGAGATCGCCGCTTCCATCGAGCGCTACTTCAAGCGGATCGGCGGCTGGATGACCCGCGCCGACCTGGCCGCCCACCAGAGCGAATGGACGAAGCCGCTGGTCACCGGCTATCGCGGCGTGGACGTCTACGGCCTGTCGCCCAACAGCCAGGGGCTCTCGACGCTGCAGATCCTCTCGATGATGGAGACCTTCGATATCAAGGCCATGGGCTTCCAGTCGGCGGCCGCGATCCACCATGCCGTCGAGGCCAAGCGGCTGGCCTACGAGGACCGCGCCCGCTACTTCGCCGACCCCAGCTTCTCGCCCGCGCCGCTGGAGTGGCTGAATTCCAAGGAATATGCCCGCGAACGGGCCAGGCTGATCCGCCCTGACCGTATCCTGGAGACCGTCTACCCGGGGCAGGCCCCGAGCCGCGGCGACACCACCTATTTCACCACCGCCGACAAGGACGGGATGATGGTCTCGATCATCCAGTCGAACTACCGGGGCATGGGGTCGGGCCTGTCGCCGGATGGCCTCGGCTTCATGTTCCAGAACCGGGGCGAGCTGTTCGCCCTGACCGACGGCCACCCCAACGTCTTCGCCCCCGGCAAGCGGCCGTTCCAGACCATCATCCCCGGCTTCGCGGTCAAGGGAGGCCAGCCCTGGCTGTCGTTCGGGGTGATGGGCGGCGACATGCAGCCCCAGGGCCAGGCCCAGATCATCTCCAACATGGTCGACTTCGGCCTGGACCTGCAGGCGGCGGGCGACGCCCCGCGCTGGCACCACGAGGGGGGCATGGAGCCGACCGGAGAGCAGCTCGGCCATCCGGGGCTGCTGCGACTGGAGAGCGGCGTGCCGGCCGCGACGCGGGCCGCCCTGGAAAAGCTCGGCTGGAAGATCGGCGCCAGCGACGGCGGCTTCGGCGGCTACCAGGCCATCGAGCGCTGGCCGGGCCGCTACGCGGCGGCGACCGAGATGCGCAAGGACGGCATCGCATTGGCCTATTAGGAGGCGGACATGGCTATCCAGGTGGGCATGGTGGTCCCGTTGATCCAGGTCTACGACATGCCGACGGCGCTCGCCTTCTACCGCGACAAGCTGGGCTTCGATCGGGTCCAGGACAGCGGCCGCGGGGACGACATCGATTGGTGCCTGCTGACCCTCGGCGAGGCCTGGCTGATGTTGAACACCGCCTATGAGTCCCACGAGCGGCCCGATGCGCCGGACCCGGCCCGCATCGCCGCGCATCGGGACACGGGCCTGTTCTTCGACGCCCAGGACCTGGACGCCATCTACGATCACCTGCGGGCCCAGGGCATCGCCTGCGAGCCGCCCAAGACCGTCGACTATGGCATGCGCCAGCTCTATGTGCGCGATCCGGACGGCTACGAACTCTGCTTCCAGCATCCGGCCTGATGGGCGGGCGATCGACGTCGGGAACGCGGCTCGCCAGGCGTCTGGCGCTCTGAACCGATAGCCGATTTCCGCCGGTCGGAACGCGCCCAGGCGCTTGCCGGACAACCGCCGCAGGGGTCTAGTGCCGGCACATCGTTCCGGGGAGCTTCCGCCATGCGCCTTGCCGCAACCAGCCTGACCATCGCCTTCGCCGCCGCCCTGGCCGCCGGGGCCTGGGCCCCTGCCGCCGCCTCCGCGGAGGAGGCCCCGCTGATCCCGCGGGCCAGCTTCTTCGGCAACCCGACCAAGACCGCCGGCCGAATCAGTCCCGACGGCAAATGGCTGTCCTGGATCGCGCCGCGCGACGGGGTGCTGAACATCTGGATCGCGCCGGCCGCCGATCCCGCGGCCGCCAAGCCCCTGACCGATGAGAAGACCCGGCCGATCCGCCAGTACTTCTGGGCCCAGGACAGCAGCGCGATCCTCTTCGTCAACGACAAGGGCGGCGACGAGAACTTCCTGCTCTATGCGGTCGACACCAACGGCGTCCGGAAGGCGCTGACCCCCTTCGAGAACACCCGCGTCTTCATCCTGGGCGTCAGCCAGGACCGGCCCGACACCGTCCTGGTGGGCGTCAACAACCGCGATCCCAAGTGGCACGACGCCTGGGAGGTCAACCTCAAGACCGGCGCGATGAAGGAGGTGTTCCGCAATGACGGCTTCGGCGACCTGACAGCCGACGAGCAGCTGAGCGTGCGGCTGGCCGCCAAGGTCAATGACGACGGTTCGGTGGACTACTACCGCGTCGAGAACGGCAGGGCGGGGGCCAGGCCGGTCGCCCAGGTCTCCTTCCAGGACAGCGACACCGCCCCGCTCGGTTTCACCCGCGACGGCAAGACCGTCTATTGGACCGACACCCGCGGCCGCGACAAGAAGGCCATCGTCGCGCAGGATTGGGCCACCGGGACCACCACCGTTGTCGGCGAGAGCGACCGGGCGGACGCCGCCCCCGCCCTGTTCAACCCGACCAGCGGCAAGCTCGAGGCCTATATCGTCAACTACCTGAAGAACGATTGGGTCGCCGTCGACCCGGCCGTGCAAGCCGACATCGATTTCCTGAAGAAGGAGTTGAAGGGCGAGATCGGCATCGCCTCCCGCACGGACGCCGACGACCGCTGGGTGGTGGGGGTCGACCCCGTGACCGCCCCGGCCTCGACCTGGCTCTATGATCGCAAGGCCAGGAAGCTGACCAAGCTCTACACCAGCCGGCCCGAGCTGGAGGGCCAGACCCTGGCGGCCATGCATCCGGTCGAGATCCGGTCGCGGGACGGCAAGACCCTGGTCTCCTACCTGACCCTGCCGGCCGGCTCCGACCCGGATGGCGACGGCAAGCCGGACAAGGCCGTGCCGATGGTGCTGTTCGTCCACGGCGGGCCGTGGGCGCGCGACAGCTATGGCTACAACAGCTGGCACCAGTGGCTGTCGAACCGCGGCTACGCGGTGCTGTCGGTCAACTACCGGGGCTCGACCGGCTTCGGGAAGGCCTTCACCCGCTCGTCGGACGGGGAATGGGCCGGCAGGATGCACGACGACCTCATCGACGCGGTCGACTGGGCGGTGAAGGGCGGCGTCGCCCGGAAGGACAGGGTGGCCATCGCCGGCGGCAGCTATGGCGGCTACGCCACCCTGGTGGGGATGACCTTCACCCCGGAGACCTTCGCCTGCGGGGTGGACATCGTGGGCCCCTCGAACCTGAAGACGCTTTACGACACCTTCCCGCCCTACTGGACTTCCGGCCTGTCCATCTGGCGGAAGGCGATCGGCGATCCCAACACGCCGGAAGGCCTGAAGCTGATGCAGGACCGCTCTCCCATCTACAGGGTCGACGCCATCAAGCGGCCTCTGCTGATCGGCCAGGGCGCCAACGACCCCCGGGTCAAGAAGTCGGAGAGCGACCAGATCGTCGAGGTGATGAAGGCCAAGAACATCCCGGTCACCTATGTGCTGTTCCCCGACGAAGGCCATGGGTTCGCGCGGCCGGCCAACAACCTGGCCTTCAACGCCACCACCGAGAACTTCCTGGCCAAATGCCTTGGCGGCCGGGCCGAGCCCTACGGGACGGCTCTCTCCGGCTCCTCCATCCAGGTCCCGCACGGCGTCGAATACGCACCGGGCCTGAAGGAGGCCCTGGGGACCAGATGACCCGGGAGGAGTTCGCCGCCATCGCGCTGAGCTTCCCCGCCTGCGAGGCGGGGACCAGCTACGGCATGCCGAGCTTCAAGGTGCGGGGGAAGTTCTTCACCCGCATCCGCGCCGAGGACGACAGCGCCGTGCTGCAGGAGGTTCCGCACGACGAGCGGGACCTGCTGATCGAGATGGAGCCGCAGACCTTCCACTACACGGCCCACTACAAGGACTATCCGGTCGTGCTGGCGAGGATCGGGACCCTCGATCCGGACCAGGCGCGCGGCTTCCTGGAGCGGCGCTGGCGAAGGATGGTCACCAAGGCGATGGTCCGGGAATGGGAGGCGGCCAAGGCCGGGTGACAGGGCCCGCCTGGCGTCCTAGACCGGGGCAAACGTCGGAGTTCCCATGGCCTACCGTTCGCTGCGCGACTTCATCGCCGCCCTGGAGAAGGCGGGCGAGCTGGTGCGGGTCAGCGAGCCGGTGTCCACCGAGCTGGAGATGACCGAGATCTGCACCCGCCTGCTCGCGACCGGCGGGCCGGCGGTGCTGTTCGACCATGTCATCAAGGCCGATGGGACCAGGTCCGACATGCCGTGCCTGGCCAACCTGTTCGGCACGGTGAAGCGGGTCGCCATGGGCGTGACGCTTGGCGGCAAGCCGCGCACCACGGGCCAGGAGCTGCGGGAAGTGGGCGAGCTGCTGGCCTTCCTGCGCCAGCCGGACCCGCCGCGCGGCTTCAAGGACGCGGTCGACCTGCTGCCGCTGGCCGGAACGGTGCTGTCGATGCGGCCGCGCGAGGTCAAGTCCGCGCCGGTGCAGCAGGTGGTGCTAAAGGGCGAGGCGATCGACCTCAACCGGCTGCCGGTGCAGACCTGCTGGCCCGGCGAGCCGGCGCCGCTGATCACCTGGCCGCTGGTGGTCACCAAGGGCCCCTCGAACGCCAAGGAGGACGACTACAACCTCGGCATCTATCGGATGCAGCTGCTGGGCCGCGACCGGGCGATCATGCGCTGGCTGGCCCACCGGGGCGGAGCCCAGCACTACGGCCGCCACAAGGGGGCGGGAAAGCGCGAGCCGCTGCCGGCCTGCGCGGTGATCGGGGCCGATCCCGGGACCATCCTGGCGGCGGTGACGCCGGTGCCCGACACCCTGTCGGAATACCAGTTCGCCGGCCTGCTGCGCGGCGCAAAGCTCGACCTCGTCCCGGCCAAGACCGTGCCCCTGCTGGTGCCGGCCCAGGCGGAGATCGTCATCGAGGGCCATGTGCTGCTCGACGAATACGCCGACGAGGGGCCGTATGGCGACCACACCGGCTACTACAACAGCGTCGAGCGGTTCCCGGTCTTCCAGGTCAGCTGCATCACCCACCGCAAGGACGCCATCTACCACACCACCTTCACCGGCCGCCCGCCGGACGAGCCCTCGGTGCTCGGCGAGGCGCTCAACGAGGTGTTCATCCCGCTGATCCGCCAGCAGTTCCCGGAGATCGTCGACTTCTGGCTGCCGCCGGAGGGCTGCTCCTACCGGATCGCGGTGGTCAGCATGAGGAAGGCCTACCCCGGGCACGCCAAGCGGGTGATGCTGGGCGTCTGGAGCTACCTTCGCCAGTTCATGTACACCAAGTGGGTGATCGTCGTGGACGACGATATCGACGCCCGGGACTGGAAGGATGTGATGTGGGCGATCAGCACCCGGATGGACCCGGCCCGCGACATCACGGTGGTCGAGAACACCCCGATCGACTACCTCGACTTCGCCAGCCCCGAGAGCGGGCTGGGCGGCAAGATCGGCCTGGACGCCACCAACAAGCTGCCCCCCGAGACCAAGCGCGAGTGGGGGGAGAAGATCGTGATGGACCCGGCCGTGGTGGACCGAGTCAGCGAGATGTGGTCCCGTCTGGGCCTGCCCGGCGACGGCAAGCCGATCTGGAAGTAGCCATGCGCCAAGCCCTGCCCGCCGCCCTGACGGCGTTATTCCTGCTGTCGAGTCCCGCCATGTCTCAACCCTCGCTTCCCAACGCCAAGCCCTGGGACCAGCCTTTCCTTCCGCCGGCGCCCGAGTGGAACGGCAAGTCCAAGGCCCTGCTGCGCGACGCCTCCGATCCCTGGGCCAGCGCCTTCGAGCAGGATCCGGAGCATGATTTCTCGCCGAGCTATGCAGATACCCGCGCCTGGTTCGACAGGCTCGACGCCGCCAACGACCTGATCCGGATCGAGCAGTTCGGGGTCTCGCCGGAGGGCCGGCCGATCTATGCGGTGATCGCCTCGAAGGACGGCGCGAGACTCGATCCGAAGAAGCCGCTGCTGCTGGTCCAGGCCGGTATTCACCCGGGCGAGATCGACGGCAAGGACGCCGGGATGATGCTGCTCCGGGACATCGCCTTCTATGGCAAGGACGCGCTGATCGACCGGGTCAACCTGATCCTGATCCCCATCCTGTCGGTCGACGGCCATGAACGGGCCGGCGCCTACAGCCGGCCCAACCAGCGGGGGCCGCGCGTGCAGGGCTGGCGCAACACGGCCGCCAACCAGAACCTCAACCGCGACTACATGAAGCTGGACCAGCCGGAGATGCGGGCGGTGCGCGCCCTGGCCAACAAGTACCGGCCGGACCTCTACCTCGACGTCCATGTCACCGACGGCATCGACTACCAGTACGACGTCACCTACGGCTACAACGGCGAAGACGGGGCCTGGTCGCGGTCGCCGGCTTCCGCCAAGTGGCTGGACGACCACTTCAAGCCGGCGATGAACAAGGCGCTGGAGGACCAGGGACACATTCCTGGCGAACTGGTCTTCGCGCTCGACGACCGCGACCCGAAGAAGGGCCTCAGCGACGGGGGCCTGGGCGAGCGGTTCTCCAACGGCTGGGGATCGGCGGCCCACGTTCCGACCATCCTGATCGAGAACCATAGCCTGAAACCCCATGAGCAGCGGGTGCTGGGGACCTATGTGTTCATCGAGCAGTCGCTGAAGCTGCTGGCCGGCAAGGGCGGCGACCTGCGGGCGGCGGCGGCGCGGGACGCAGCCCTGCGGCCGGCCGAAATCCCGGCCAACTTCGCGCCCGAGGACAAGCCGTCGTCCACCCGCAGCTTCAAGGGCATCCTGTTCGAGCACTACGACAGCCCCGCGTCCGGCGGTCGCGAGGTGCGCTGGCTGGGCAAGCCCGATCCCAAGCCCTGGGCCATGCCCTTCTACGGCTCGCGGCCGACCCTGATGCTGAAGCGGCCGGCCGCCTACTGGGTCCCGGCCTACCGAAGCGACCTGATCGAGCGGCTGCGCATCCATGGGGTGGCCATGGAAACGCTTTCGGCGCCGCGCACGGTGAGTGTCGAGATGCTGCGGCTAGAGGATCCGAAAGTCGCCGGTGCGACCAACGAGGGCCATGTGCCGATCCGGGTGAGCCAGGTGACCCCCCTCCGGCGCGACTGGACCTATCCCGCCGGTTCGGTCCGCATCTCGACCGACCAGCCGCTCGGCGACATCGTCGTCCTGCTCCTGGAGCCGCAGTCCTCCGAGGGCTTCTTCGCCTGGGGCATGGTGCCCGAGGTGCTGAACCGGGTGGAATACATCGAGGGCTACGCGATCGCACCGCTGGCCGAGAAGATGCTTGCCCAGGACCCGGCCCTGAAGGCCGAGTTCGAGGCGAAGCTGGCGAGCGATCCGGCGTTCGCCAAGGACCCCGACGCGCGCCTGTCCTGGTTCTACGAGCGCACGCCCTTCTTCGACGACCGCTGGAAGCTCTACCCGATCGGCCGCGAAAACTAGGGGCGCGGCGGCCGGTCGAGCCTATTGATCCGTGAACCGAATGGGCGGCTAATCGCCGGCTCAGGAACGGGGAACCCGCGCCATGCTCACCGAGACCAACCTCGGCCACGCCGCCGCCCTCTGGGTCGGGTTGCACCTGCTGCTGCTGCTGGTGCTCGCCCTGCTGGTCGTCCGCCAGCGGCAGAAACACAAGGTGGCGCTCGGGGACGACGGCATCCCCGAGCTGGCCCAGGCGATCCGCGCCCAGGGCAATGCGGTGGAATACATCCCCGCCGCCCTGATCGGGCTGGTGGTGCTGGAGGTGACCGGAGCGCCGGGCGTGCTGGTCCATATCGCCGGACTGGTGCTGTTCGTGGGCCGGCTGCTGCACGCCATCGGCCTCAGCAACAGCGGCGGGGTGTCGATGCTGCGCTCGGCCGGGGCGGTGCTGACCTGGCTGGCCTACATCTTCATCATCGCCTCCTGCCTGTTCTTCTCGATCGGCTAGGCCGCACCCTTGCGATAGGCCCGGCGGGCGCCCATAAGCCCCTGTCATGGACCAAACCCTGTTGAACGACCTCGTCGGCGCCGCCCTCGCCGCCGGGGCGGATGCCGCCGAAGCGGCCTATGCCGAGCGTCAATCCCTGTCGGTTTCGGTCCGCCTGGGCGAGCTGGAAGAGGTCGAGCGCGAGGAGGCCCGGGACCTGGGGCTACGGGTGTTCGTCGGATCCCGCCACGCCTCCGTCTCCGGATCTGACATCTCCGAGAGCGGCCGCGCCAAGCTGGTCGAGCGGGTGGTGGCCATGGCCCGGCTCGCGCCGGAAGACCCCTACGCCGGCCTCGCCCCCCGGGACCGCCTGGCCGACGGCCCGCATCCGGACCTCGACCTCTACGACGCCTTCGAGCCTGCGGCCGAGACGCTGGAAGCCCGCGCCCGGGAGGCGGAGGACGCGGCCCGTTCGGTCGAAGGGGTGACCAATTCCGACGGTGGTTCGGCGGGCTGGTCGACCAACCGCTGGATGCTGGCCACCAGCCATGGCTTCTTCGGCGCCCATCGGACCTCCGGCTTCTCGGTCAGCTGCAGCGCCATCGCCGGCGAGGGGGCCGGAATGGAGCGCGCCGGCGAGGGCCGCAGCGTGCGCCACGACGAGGACCTGCCCTCCGCTGCATGGGTGGGCGCCGAGGCCGGCCGCCGCGCCGTTCAGCGCCTGGGGGCCCGCAAGATCGCCTCGACCACCGCCCCGGTGATCTTCGAAAACCGCATCGCCGCCAGCGTGCTGGGACCCTTCCTGGGCGCCATCTCCGGCCCGAGCGTGGCGAGGGGGGTCTCTTTCCTGAAGGACAGGCTCGGCCAGCAGCTGTTCGCGCGGAATGTATCCATCCTCGACGACCCGCTGCGCCGCCGCGGCCTCGGCTCCAGCCCGTTTGACGACGAGGGCGTGGTCACCGAGCCGATGGCGCTGATCGACGAGGGGGTGCTGACGACCTGGCTGCTCAACGCCGCCTCCGCCAGGCAGCTGGGCATGGAGACCACGGGACACGCCTCCCGGGGTCTGGCCGGCCCACCCGGCGCGGGGACGTCCAACGTCGTCCTGACCGGCGGCGAGAAGGATCTCGCCGGCCTGATGGCCGACGCCAAGGCCGGCTTGCTGGTCACCTCGATGTTCGGCCCATCGCTGAACGCCAATACCGGTGACTGGTCGATTGGCTGTTCGGGCTTCTGGTTCGAGGGCGGTGAGCTGGCCTATCCGGTCAACGAGATCACTGTCGCCGGCAATCTGGTCGACATCTACGGCCGGCTGGTCCCCGGCTCCGACCTGGAGATCAGGGGCAGCCACGACTCCCCGTCCCTGCTGGTCGATGGGCTGGCCATCGCCGGATCGTGAACGACCTCGACCTCATCTGCGAAGCCGCCCGCACGGTCGGAGAGACGGCCCAGGCGCTGCGGCCCCAGGGGCTGGAGATCTGGTCGAAGGACAACGCCACGCCGGTGACCAACGCCGACATGGAGGTCGACGCCCTCCTCAAGGCCATGCTGATGCAGGCGCGGCCCGAATACGGCTGGCTGTCGGAGGAGACGGCCGACGATTCGGACCGGCTGGAGCGGCGGCGGCTGTTCGTCGTCGACCCGATCGACGGCACCGTCTCCTTCATGAAGGGCAAGCCCTACTGGGCCGTCAGCATCGCCGTGGTCGAGGACGGCCGACCGATCGCCGCGGTGGTCCATGCGCCCGACCTCGACGAGACCTATGTGGCCGAGCTTGGAGCCGGGGCCCGGATGAACGGCCGGTCGATCCAGGCCAGCGGGGTCTGCCTGGTCGAGGACTGCGGCATGCTGGGCGACGCCAAGATGTTCGGCCATCCCGCCTGGCCGGCTCCATGGCCCGCCATGCGAATCGAGACCCGCAACTCCATCGCCTATCGGCTCTGCCTGGTCGCCGACGGGCGGTTCGACGCCGCCCTGGCCCTGACCGCCAAGAGCGAGTGGGACCTGGCGGCCGCCGACCTGATCTGCGCCGAGGCGGACGCGACCCTGACCGATCACAAGGGCCGTGCGTTCCGCTACAACAAGCCTGTGCCGCTTATGCCTTCGGTGGTCTGCGCGGCCCCGGCGCTGCACCCGTTGATCCTCGACCGCGTCCGGCATATCGACCGCGACAGATAGCTTCCCCCAAGGACACCCCCATGCCCGACAAGCAGCTCCTCCACCTGGTCATCGGCGGCGAACTGAAGGACGTGACCGGGACCGAGTTCGCCGACCTCGAGAAG
>DASPLD010000311.1:0-2511 GCA_035627755.1 Caulobacter sp.
CGGCGTGGCGGTCGATCCGAACCGCCACCTGTTCCGCATCGCCTCGGTCTCGAAGACCTTCACCTGGATCCTGCTGATGCGGGAGGTCGAGGCCGGACGCATCCGACTCGACCGGCCGGTCAACGAGTACCTTCCTGCCGACCTGCGGATACCCGATCAGGGGTTCAAGAGACCCATCCGGGTGCTCGATCTGATGGCCCATGCGGGCGGATTCGAGGACACGGCGCTCGGCCACCTGTTCACCGACGACCCCGCCAAGGTCACCACCCTGCGCGAGTACCTGAAGCGCTACCGGCCCAACCGCGTGCGCGAAGCCGGCGTGCTGTCGACCTACTGCAACTGGTGCGTGGCGCTGGCCGGCGAGATGGTCGCTGTCACCAGCAAAACCAAGGACTTTCAAACGCTTGCGGACCGCGACGTGTTCGGCCCGCTGGGCATGACCTCCACCACCTTCCGCCAGCCCTACCCGGCCAAGGCGGGCCTGCCCGCCCCCATGCCCAAGGCGCTCGCGGACCGGATGTCGGCCGGCTTCCGCTGGACCGGCTCGGGCTACGCCGAGACCAAGTTCGAGTTCGGCAGCATGGACCCCGCCGGCTCGGTCTCGACGACCGCCCCGGACATGGCCCGCTACATGATCGCGCTGCTGGCCGACGGCCGCATCGACGAGGGCCGCAGCCTGTTCGGCCCCTTGTCCGCCAAGGCTTTCCGCACCCCGATCATGAAGGTCGGGCCGGGCGTGAACGGCTGGGCCCACGGCTTCATGGCCCAGACCGCGCCCGGCGGCTTCCGCGGCTACGGCCACGGCGGCGCGCTGTCGAACTACTTCACCGGCATGATGGTCTATCCCGAGCTCGACCTCGGGGTGTTCGTCAGCGTGAACAGCGACACGGGCCGGGCGATCACCGAGCGCCTGCCGGCCCACATCATCGCCCGCTTCTACGCCCCGGCGAACGAGACCCTTCTGCCGCCGGACGCCAAGCTGAAGGACCGCGCCGCCCGCTACGCCGGCTATTACCTGGGCACCCGGCGCTCCTACACGGGCCTCGAGGGCTTCGGGTACCGCTTCTTCAGCGGCGGTGATGTGTCCGTGGACCCGGCCGGCTATCTCGTGGTCGCCACCGGCAGCGGGGCGCGCCAGTACGTGCCGGACGGCCGCCCCGACGGCTTCGTCTCGACCGACGGCCGCTCGCGCCTGACCTTCGCCGCCAAGGGCGACACGGCGGTGTCGTTCGCGGCGTCGTCCGGCACCCAGACCTTCGAACGCGCCGGCCCGCTGGAAAAGCCGGACAACCTGCTCATGCTGGTGGCGCTGACGGCGCTGGCGGCGGCGGCCGGCATCATCGGCGCCTTCACCCGCATCGGCCGTGACATCCGGCCCACGCGCGCCCAGTCGCTGTCGAACCTCGGCTACCTGGCGGCCTCCGTCCTGTGGCTGGCGGGCTTCGGCCTGATCGCCGCCTGGGCGGCGGGCGCCGAGTCGAACGAGATGCTCTACACGTGGCCGCAGCCGGCCATCCTTGCGGGCTCAGCCCTGCTGCTGCTGGCCACCATCGCCAGCATCCTCCTGCTGCTCCACCTGCCGCTCGCCTGGAAGGGCAGCCGTCACGGCGAGGGCTGGACGATCTGGCGCAAGCTGCGCCAGACCATCGGCGTGCTGGTGTTCGCGGCGGCCGCCTACATGGCCTTCCACTGGGGCGCGATCCAGTTCTGGTCGACCTGACGGCCGGCTAGCGCGGCGCCACGCGGATCAGGATGCGCTCCCGCTCGCCCTCGCGGCGCTCGACCAGCAGGCGTGCGACCTGGGCGTCGTCGTGGAAGACGTAGCCCTTGATGCCGTCGAGCAGCGCCTTGGCCAGGTTGTCGAGGTCCATCCACGGCGGGTCGCCGACGTGCTCCATGATGATCTCGACGGAGAAGTCGCCGTAGCTGGGCCGCGCTCCGCGCCACTGCTTGCGGAAGAACTCGTAGATCAGGGGCTTGTAGTAGCGAGCCTGGGTGGTCAGGCCGTCGATGTGGATGTCGATCGCGCCGGCGTCCTCACGGGCGCGGACCTTGCCCCACTCCGTCCAGCCCTGCGTGCGCGCCTCGCCCATCCGCCGTCCTTCGGGCCCGCGCCCGTGCGGGTCAAGCGCTCGCCTTGATCGGGCGTTCCCCCGTGCTAAACCGCGCCCGCCTTTCCAGCCGGGGAATCCGATGACCAGCACGCGCACCGAGACCGACACCTTCGGCCCCATCGAGGTCCCTTCCGACCGCTACTGGGGCGCGCAGGCGCAGCGGTCGCTGGGCAACTTCAGGATCGGCTGGGAAAAGCAGCCGCAGCCGATCGTGCGGGCGCTGGGTATCGTCAAGCGCGCCGCCGCCGAGGCGAACATGGCGCTCGGCCGCCTCGACCCCGCGCTCGGCGCGGCCATCGTCCAGGCCGCCAACGAGGTCATTGAGGGCGAGCTGAACGACCACTTCCCGCTGGTGGTCTGGCAGACCGGCTCGGGCACCCAGTCGAACATGAACGCC
>DASPLD010000312.1:0-5071 GCA_035627755.1 Caulobacter sp.
GGCGGGGCGGGCTTGGGGGTCGGGCGGGTCTCGGGGGGCCGCGTCGGCTGAGGTTGCGTGGCGGGCGGCGCCGGGCGGGTCTCCGGCGGGCGGCTGACGGGCGGCTGGGTCGCCGGTGGCTGCGACACCGGCGACTGGCTCACCGGCGGCGGCTCCGGCCGTGGGGCCGGACGGACGGGAGCCTGCGGGGCGGGATCCTGGACGGTGACGGTCACCGTCTTCTTGACCGGTCCGCTGTCCTTGAATCCCTGAGGCAGGCGCAGCTTCTGGCCCGAGCGGATCGGGTCGTCGAGCGCCATGTCGTTCTCGTCGGCCAGGGCCTTCGCCGAGACGCCGAACCGGCGGGCGATGGCGTAGAGGGTGTCCCCGCTGCCGACCACATAGGCCTTGCCCTTGCTGGCCGGGCCCTTGAGCACCTGGCCAGGCTTGAGCCGGTAGGGCTCCTTCAGGTTGTTGTCCTCGGCCAGCTGCTTGCGGGTCGTCCCGAGCTCACGGGCGACGGCGTCGAGGCCCTGGCCGGATTTCACGGTGTAGGTCTTGGGCTTGCCACCGACATCGACCACCTTGCCGGACACGCTGGTGACCGTCCGGGTCTCGGTGCGCGGCGGCGGCGGCGCGACGTATTCCGGCTCGGGCTCTGGCTCGGACTCCGGCTGGGACTGGGCGGCCGGCGGCGCGCTGTCCTGCGGCGGCGGCTGCAGCTGGGCGACCTCCACCCGGCCGACCGGCGCGACGGGGGCCAGCGAAGCCACCTCCACACCCTCGGACGGGGCGGCCTCCGGCTGCGGATCGGCATAGTCGTCGGCGGCCGGCGCGACGTCGCCTTCCTGGCGGGTCGGATAGGCCGGGCGCGGCATCTCGAGGGGTTGCAGGCCTTCGCCCCGGGGGGCGCCTTCCACCACCGGATAGCGCGGGGTCGGCGCGGTGGCGCAGGCAGCGAGAGTCGCAGCGGAGGCGGCGACGAGAAGGGCGCGGAGGAAAACTTGGGGCATCGCCGGTTCCAATCGGTCTAAGCGGCACACCTGTCGTGATGCGCGTTAAGCTCGCGTTAAGCACACGAAGACGCCGGCGGATTCAGAGCTCCCGGGCGACGCCGTCCAGCAGCGGGACGAAGCGCACGTCGCACAGGGTTTCCTTCAGGAAGCCGCCCGCCCCGTCGCCCGCATAGCGGATCAGTTGCTGAACAGGCCCCTTGCCCACCGGCGCCACCAGAACCCCGTCCGGTTTCAGTTGCGCGAGCAATCTTGTCGGCTCCTCCGGCGCCGCCGCCGTGACCATAATGCGGTCAAAAGGCGCCTGCTCGGCCCAGCCTTCCCCGCCGTCGCCGAACTTGGTGATGATGTTGGTCAACTGCAGTTTCTTGAAGCGGTCCTCGGCCTCGCGCATCAGGGTGCGGTAGCGCTCGACGGTGTAGACCAGCCGCGACAGCCGGCTGAGGATGGCGGTCTGGTATCCGCTGCCGGTGCCGATCTCGAGCACGCGCGAACGGCGGTCCAGGGTCAGGGCCTGGGTCATCAGTCCGACGATGAACGGCTGGCTGATCGTCTGGCCGCAGGCGATCGGCAGGGCCGAGTCCTCCCAGGACCGCTGCTTGAACAGGTCGGGCGTGAACAGCTCGCGCGGGGTCTTCTCCAGGGCGCCGAGCACCTTGAGGTCCGTCACCCCCTGCTCGCGCAGGGCCAGGATCAGCTTGGCGCGATCCTCGCCCTCCTGGTGCTGGGCGTGCTCTGGCGGCGACTTGGGCATCAGGCTCTCGGCGGCGCTCCACCCAGCAGGCCCTTGAGGGCGTGAACGGTCTCGTTGTGGGTAAGGTCGATGTGCAAAGGGGTGACCGAGATGCGACCCTCGTAGGTGGCGCGCAGGTCGGTGCCCTCGGGCGGATTGCTGAGCTGGCCGGAGAAGCCCATCCAGTAGTAGTCGCGGCCGCGCAGGTCGGTGCGCCGCTCGGCCTTGCGGATGTGCATGTCGCGGTAGCCCTGGCGCGTCACCTCCACGGCGGTCACCTCTTCGGGCGGCCGCGAGGGGAAGTTGACGTTCATGATCACGTCCTTGGGCCAGCCCACCTCCAGCAGCCGCTTGACGATGCCTGGGCCATAGGCCTCGGCGGTCTCCCAGTAGGCCTTCACCTCGTCATGGAACGCCAGCATCGACTGCGACAGCGCGATGGAGGGAATGCCCAGCGCCATGCCCTCGATGGCCCCGGCGACCGTGCCGGACATGGTGACGTCCTCGGCGATGTTCTGGCCCCGGTTGACGCCGCTGAGGACCAGGTCCGGCGCCCTGCCCTCGACCAGGTTGCTGACGCCCAGCATCACGCAATCGGTCGGCGTGCCGGTCACCGCCCACTTGCGCTCGGCCACTTTGCGCACCCGCAGCGGATCGGCCAGGGTGAGCGCCCGGCTGGCCCCCGACTGCTCGTACTCCGGCGCCACGACCCAGATGTCGTCGGTCAGGGCGCGGGCGATGTTTTCCAGCGCCGTCAGGCCTTCGGCATGGATGCCGTCGTCATTGGTGAGCAGGATTCTCATGCCCAATTCCTCCCCCCTCGGGGGAGGGCAATCGCATGTAACTTAGCACCCCTCTTTCCGTCATCCCGGCCAGAGCGCGAAGCGCGGAGAGCCGGGAGCCAGGGGTGCGTGATCTCGCTATCGAACGCAGCGTTTTGGCCGGTGCGCTGCAACCCCTGGGTCCCGGATAAGCGCTGCGCGCTTTCCGGGGTGACGCGGGGGTTCTTCATATCCGATTGCCCAGCCCCGGTGGGGCACGAATTGTGCAACGCCCTCACGCCCGTCCCTCGATGTGCTTGAGGCCGCCCATGTAGGGCTGCAGCGCTTCGGGGATGGCGATCCGGCCCCCCTCGTCCTGGTAGTTCTCCATCACCGCCACCAGGGTCCGCCCCACCGCCAGGCCCGAGCCGTTGAGGGTGTGGACGAAGCGCGTGCCCTTCTCGCCGGCCTTCTTGGTCCGGGCGTCCATCCGCCGGGCCTGGAAGTCGCCGCAGTTGCTGCAGCTGGAGATCTCGCGGTAGGTGTTCTGCGACGGCAGCCAGACCTCCAGGTCATAGGTCTTCCTCGCCGTGAACCCCATGTCGCCGGTGCAGAGCAGCATGGTGCGGAACGACAGGCCGAGCCGCTTGAGGATGTCCTCGGCGCAGCCGACCATCCGCTCGTGCTCATCGGCCGACTGCTCGGGCGTGGTGATCGAGACCAGCTCGACCTTCTGGAACTGGTGCTGGCGGATCATGCCGCGGGTATCCCGCCCGCTGGCCCCGGCCTCCGAGCGGAAACAGTGGGTCAGGGCGGTGAGGCGGAGGGGAAGTTCCTCTTCGGGCGTGATCTGTTCGCGGACGAGGTTGGTCAGGGAGACCTCGGCGGTGGGGATCAGCCACAGGCCGTCGGTGGTGTGAAACAGGTCCTCGGCGAACTTCGGCAGCTGGCCGGTGCCGAACAGGGCGTGGTCCCGCACCATCACCGGCGGGCTGACCTCGGTGTAGCCGTTCTCGGTGGTCTGGACGTCGAGCATGAACTGGCCGAGCGCCCGCTCCAGTCGGGCGATTCCCGCCTTCAGCACCACGAACCGCGATCCGCTCATCCGCGCCGCCGCCTCGAAGTCCATGCCGCCCAGCGCCGCGCCGAGGTCGACGTGGTCGCGCGCCTGGTTCAACCGCACGGGATCGCCATGCCGGCGCAGTTCCTGGTTGCCGCTCTCGTCCTCGCCGGCCGGCACGATGGCCTCGGGGATGTTGGGCAGGCGGCTGAGCAGGTCGCGCAATTCCGACCCGAGTTGCGCCTCGACCTCGCCCAGGGTCGCCATCTCGGCCTTGAGGGTCTCGACCTCGGCCATCAGCTGCGCGGCGCCCGCCTCGTCCTTCCTGGCCTTGGCCTGGCCGATCAGCTTGGAGGCCTCGTTGCGCCGGCTCTGCGCCGCCTGCAGGGCGGTGGTCGCCCCCCGCAGCCGCTCGTCCAGCGCCAGGATATCCGGCGTCTGCGGAGACATCCCACGCGCGCTCCAGCCGGCGTCGAAGGCGGCGGGATTGTCGCGGATGGCTCGGATGTCGTGCATGGGTCTGGCCGGATTGGAGAAGGCGCTCTGTCTAGTGCGCGTCGGAGACGGGATAAAGCCCCTGCGTCCCAACCAAACCCACCGTCGCCCCAAGACTTGTTCTTGGGGTCCAGGGTCGAGCCGCGGCTGCCTTCTGCCTTGGAGGCGCGGCCGCGCCTCCACCCCGCCGCTTGTCGACCCATCACCCTGGACCCCAAGAACAAGTCTTGGGGCGACGGAGAATTAACAGGGGCGGTGAACACCAGGCCGCCGGAGCCGCCTCAAACCAATAGCCGAGGCCGTTCAGCCCTTCCTGGCGAAATAGGTCTCCGCCTCGCCCGGGAAGGTCCGGGCCTTCACGTCGGCGGCGTATTTCGCCGCCGCCTCGCCGATCTCGCCGCGCAGGTCGGCGTAGCGGCGGACGAACTTCGGGGTCCAGTCGAACAGGCCGAGCATGTCGTCGGTGACCAGGATCTGGCCGTCGCAGCCGGCCGAGGCCCCGATGCCGATGGTCGGCGGGGCGATGGCGGCGGTGATCTCCCTCGCCAGGCCCTCGGCGACCCCCTCGACCACCACGGCGAAGGCCCCGGCGTCCGCCGTGGCGCGCGCTTCCTCGAGGATCTTCGCCCGGCCCTCCTCGTCGCGGCCCTTGGCCTTGAAGCCGCCGTCGACCAGCACCGCCTGGGGCCGCAGGCCGACATGGCCCATCACCGGGATGCCGCGCTGGACGAGGTAGTGGATGGTGGCGGGCACCGTCGGCCCGCTCTCGACCTTCACCGCCTGGGCGCCGGTCTCCTTCATGATCCGGGCGGCGTTGGCGTAGGCGGCCTCGGGCGAGCCCTCGTAGGACCCGAAGGGCATGTCGACCACCACCATGGCCCGCTTCGAGCCGCGCATGACGGCCTGGCCGTGCAGGATCATCATCTCCAGCGTCACGCCCACGGTGTTGGGCAGGCCGTGGATCACCATGCCGACGCTGTCGCCCACAAGCATCAGGTCGCATGCCTCGTCCAGGATCTGGGCGATCGGC
>DASPLD010000313.1:0-2000 GCA_035627755.1 Caulobacter sp.
GACGGGATCGTAGCCCGTCCCAGCGGGCGTCATGGTCCGCCTGGCGAAAGAAGATGCCCTTCCCGCAACGGCGGGGCGCCAAGGTGGCGTGCGATGAACGCGTCGATGATGGCCTGGCGAGCGGCGATCGGGATCTCGTGGCCATACTCCGCGTAGATCACGACCTTCGCTGTCCCGCCCGCGGCGTTGATCGCCTGCGCCAGACGACGCGCCTGGCCCGGGTCGGTGCGGTCGTCCTTCGCGCCATTCAGGACGAGGGCGGGCGCCTTGATGGCCGAGGCGCGCAACAGCAGTGAGCGGGCGCGGAGCGCCTCGACGTCCCCGCCTGTCTGCTGCAGGGCGGCCAGCTTGACCCCGAGGGCGCCGGAGGTCCGTGGGTGCGCCAGGAAGGCCGGCAGATCGTAGAGACCGGAGATGAGGACGACGCCGTCGATGTCAGGATCGGCGGCGGCCATCAGACCGGCGGTCACGGCGCCCAGGCTCACGCCTTGCAGAAGCACCTGGCCCGGCGTCGCGAGGCCGTCCGCCTCGAGTTTCGTCAGGACTGCGCCCACGGCGCGTTGGGTGTATGGACCGGCGAAGTCGGCCGGCCCGTCGGAGCCGCCGTAGCCCGGCAGGGAAACGGAGACCGCCAGGAATTGCTGGCGCGCATAGCGGCTGAGGACGCCCCAATCGGCGAAGACGCGTCCCCCCGGCCGGGACGGCCCGGTCTGGTGACCATGCAGGAATACGAGAGTCGGCCACGGACCGGGGCCGACAGGCCGCTCGACGAAGTACTCGACCTCCGACTGCCGCCTGTCGGGATGCGGCGTCAGGTGGCGCTCCGCATGAGTAGGCCCGCCGCATGCCGCCAGCAGGAGAGCGGCGGCTAGCCCGAAAAGACGCCTCATGAGGACCTCGAGCTGCCCGATGGCAGGACTGAACCATCATGCTTCGGGTGGATCAGTGGCAAGGGTCGTCCGGCCGAATGCGCAAGGCGGTGGGACACCCGCCTGCCGGCGCGGTCCCGGTTTCGGAACGAACGGGGAGGGTGTTGATCTCCGTCCTCAGCACGCCCACCGCCGTCGCCAACTCATGGACGAGTGCTGGCGGGTTGGGCTGGCTCCCAATACTTGACTTGCCGCTGACGGCAGGCCGAGGCTGGCCGTGAGGTCCACATGCCCGCCCCTGCTCATGCCATCGCCGCGATCCACGCCGCCTTGCCGGCCAAGCTGGACGTCTGGCCAGCCACGCCGGGGCCGCTGACGATCACCTACGCCTTCGAGGACCAGCAATCGTCCGAGTTCCTGCGCAGCTACACGGGCTGGGCCGCCTGGACGACGGGGGAGAAGGTGGCCGTCCGCCGGGCCCTGGACGAGTACGAATCCGTCATCAACGTGCGCTTCGTCGAAGTGGCGGCGGGGCCTGCCGCCGACCCGGTCATCGCCTTCGGCCGGGTGGATGTCGCGTCCGTCGCCGAGACCTGGTGGAAGCTTTCCACCGGGCCGGACGCGACCGGGCAGGTCGCCATCAAGCGCTGGGACGCCGGCGTCGTCTTCGACAACGGCCGCGACCTGGCGGATCCGGCCGCCCAGTGGCTGATCCTGCACGAGATCGGCCACGCCATGATGATGAAGCACACGGGGGACTACGACACGACCGGCAAGACCCCCGCCGGCCCCTATCTGCCTACGTCAGAGGACCACCGCGACTACACCGTCATGTCGTACGTCCGCGCGGACAACTCGGCCGTCGCCCTGCAGCTGCAGCTGTACGACATCGCGGCCCTGCAAGCCCGCTGGGGCGCCAACACCCAGGAGGCCGCGGGCGACAGCGTCTACACCTTCGCCGATGATCCGGGGATCTTCGCCATCTGGGACACCGGAGGGATCGACCGGATCGACGCCAGCGCGGCGACCGCCGCTGTGGACGTCAACCTGGCCGAGGGCTCGTTCTCGCAGCTCGGCGGCCAGAACCGGATGTCGATCGCGTGGGGCGCCCGGGTCGAGAACGCCGCCGGG
>DASPLD010000314.1:0-6174 GCA_035627755.1 Caulobacter sp.
GATCTTCGCCACCTGAGCCGGACGCGCTAAGCTTCCGTGATGGCTACCCGCGCCGACCTCGCCCGGCTGATCGCCGACGCCCGCCGCATGGTGGTGTTCACCGGCGCCGGCATCTCCACCGAATCGGGCATCCCCGATTTCCGCAGCCCCGGCGGCGTCTGGTCGAAGATGAAGCCGATCTACTTCCAGGAGTTCGTGGCCAGCGAGGAGAAGCGGCGCGAGGCCTGGGAGCGGGTGTTCAAGGGCCGCGCCGGCTGGGTCGGCCGCGAGCCGAACGCCGGCCATCACGCCGTGGCGCGCCTTGTGGCGCAGGGCAAGTGCGCCGCGGTGATCACCCAGAACGTCGACAACCTGCACCAGGACAGCGGCATCCCCGACGAGCGGGTGATCGAACTGCACGGCAACGCCTCTTACGCCACCTGTCTCGACTGCGGCCTGCGCCACGAGCTGCATCACCTCAAGCCCGCCTTCGTCGAGCGCGGCGAGATCCCCGCCTGCCGCGAATGCGGCGGGCTGGTGAAGACCGCCACCATCTCCTTCGGCCAGTCGATGCCGCCGGGTCCGATGGCGCGGGCCGAGGAGGAGACCCTGGCCTGCGACCTGTTCATCGTGCTGGGCTCCTCGCTGGTGGTCTATCCGGCCGCCGGCTTTCCCCTGCTGGCCAAGCGCAACGGCGCCCGCCTGGTCATCGTCAACCGCGAGCCGACCGAGCAGGACCCCTATGCCGACCTGGTGCTGCACGAGGAGATCGGGCCGCTGATGTCATCCGTGGTTCCCCCACTTTAGGGGATGACTTGGGCGAGCATCCGGGGATCATCGACGCCAACCGGAGGGTCCCATGCGCCTGTTGGTCTGTACTTTCACCTTCGCCATCGTCCTCGCCGGCCCGGCGGCGGCGGCCGACCTGACCGTGTCGCCGACCGCCGCCGGCGCCCTCGAAGCCCACCGCGGCAAGCCCTGGTACGTGCCGCTGAACAACTGCGCCGGATTCCACATCTTCAACGGCCGCCGGCTGAAGGAGGCCGGCGACGCGAGCGGCAGCGCGGCGGAGACGGCGAAGGCGGCGGACTTCATGACCGCCGCCGCCACCCGGATCAGCCAGGACCAGGGCAAGACCTACGATCAGGCCTTCGCCGGCAACCAGCGCAAGGTCCAGAACGCCGTCACCGCGCTGGAGATGGCCATCGCGCCCCCCGATCCGGCGGCCTGGACCAAGGTCTGCGGTGAGATCATGGCCGGCTACAGGAAGGTCGTGGGCTAGCCCCGGGGCTCAACCCCCCGATTTGGGGGTCGAGGCCGTCACCCGCCGACGTCATCTTCCAGGGCGATCCTGTCGGAGACTCCCATGCGCCTCGCCATCCTCATCGCGGCCCTCGCCATCGCCCTGCCCGCCACCCCGTCCCTGGCCCAGGTCAAGGAGCCGCGGCGGGTGTCCAACTCGGTGACCGCAACCTGCAAGGCCTGGGTCAACTGGGCCAACGCCACGGTGGTCTGTCGGGACATCCCGTTCGAGGACCTGCCGGTCGGGACCTGCCTCTCGCAGGGCTGCAACGGCGGCGGCGTCGCCAAGTTCGAGGACGGCATCTACGACGGCGCCTTCGACGGCAACCTGGCGGGCAAGGGCCACGGGCGGCTGGAGCGCACCGACGGCAGCATCATCGAGGGCAAGTTCCGCAAGGGGCTGATGTGGGAGGTCACCGCAACCTTCAAGGACGGTGTGATGTGGAAGGGCGCCGTGGCCAACGAGACCAGCGGCGCCTCGTTCGGGGAATGGGCGGTCTATCGCGACGAGGGCTCGACCCGGCATAGCTCGCCGATCGCCTATGGCTCGCTGTTCCAGAAGCCCGGCCTGGCCGCCACCGCCGACGCCCGCCGGCGGCTGAACGGCGAGGCCGGCGCTCCGCCCCCGCCGCCCAAGCCCGGCGTCGACCTGACCCCCATCGTCGAGCGCAGCCGCGGCCTGACCGCGGTGACCACCAACGAGAAGTGGCAGTGCTACGGCCTCTACCTGGCCATGGCCGAGGCCATCCCCGAGTACGGACGCATGGGGCTGCCGGACAAGATCTTCCTGCCGGAGACCGTCGGGCCCCGGGTCAAGAAGTGGGAGAAGTGGGTCAGCGCCCAGGAGAAGAAGTATCCCAGCGGCGAGCCCTGGTCGGCGCTCAAGGAGAAGAACTACCGCTGGGCCCGGGCCTTCTACGACAAGGGCGACCTGAACACCCTGGCCGACTACGCCGGCGTCTGCATGAGCGATCCCAAGGAATAGGCTTCTCCCCGGCGCGGCGGCCATGCGATCCTAAGCCAGCGAGGGAGCGCCCATGACCGACCGCATCCGCCTGACCAGCCCGCACGACGGCTTCCGCTTCGAGGCCCTGCATGCCGAGCCGATGGCCAAGCGACGGGGCGGGGTCGTGGTGATCCAGGAGATCTTCGGCCTCGACCACTACGTGGAGGAGGACGTCGCCCGCTGGTCGGCCCTCGGTTTCGAGGTGCTGGCCCCGTCGATGTTCGACCGCGGCCAGCCGGGTTTCACCGCCGCGCACGACGCCGAGGGCATCGCCGCCGGCGCCAGGCTCGCCGTCGCCAACGGCCCGGACAATGCGATGAGCGACATCCAGGCCTGCGTCGATTTCCTGAAGGACCGCGGGCCGGTGTTCATCGTCGGCTACTGCTACGGCGGGACCATGGTCTGGCTCGCCGCCAGCCGCGTGAAGGGCCTGGCCGCGGGGTCGAGCTATTACGGCGGGCAGGTCGCCGGGATGGCCAGCCTGCCGCTCCACTGTCCGGTGATCGTCCATCTCGGCCGCAAGGACGCCCACATCCCCGCCGACGAGGTCGCCGCCAAGCTCACGGCCGCCCACCCCGAGGTCCCGGTCTACATCTATGAGGCCTCGGGGCACGGCTTCAACAATGACGGCCGGCCCGACTCCGAGCTGGAGGACGCCCGGCTGGCCCGCCATCGGACCCTTGAACTGTTCGAAGCCAACGGGGCCGCCTGATGGGTGAGACCGTCCGCCTGACCAGCCCCTTCGACGGCTTCGAACTGGGCGCCTACCATGCGCCGCACCAGGACGCCCGGCGCGGCGGCCTGCTGCTGATCCAGGAGATCTTCGGGGTCACCGACCATATCCGCGAGCTGGCCGACGGCTTCGCGGCCGATGGCTATGAGGTGATCGCCCCGAGCTTCTACGACCGGATAGAGCCCGGCTTCCAGGCGGCCTACGACGAGGAGAGCATCGCCAAGGGGGTCCGGTATGCCGGCGCGACCCCCTGGGACCAGGTCGCCGGCGACTGCCAGGCGGCGATCGATCTGCTGAGGTCGAGGGGGCCGGTGTTCGCGGCCGGCTACTGCTGGGGCGGGTCGGCTGCCTGGCTCGCGGCCTGCCGCTGCGAGGGGCTGGCGGCCGCCTCCTCCTTCTATGGCCGGCGGATCAGCGAGCTGAAGGAGGAGGCCCCGCGCTGCCCGATCATCCTGCACTTCGGCAAGGCCGACGCCTCGATCCCGATGGAGCGGGTCGAGGAGATCCGCGCCCTTCACCCGGACCTGCCCATCTACCTCTACGACGCCGGCCACGGCTTCGTCTCGGACCGCCGCAAGGACTACCATGAGGATTCCGCGAGGCTGGCCCGGCTGCGCACCCTGCAGCTGTTCCACCGGGCCGCAGGGGCGAAGGGGGAGGTCTAGCGCGCCCGGCGCCTACTTCGGCCCCAGAGCCCCTTCGGACGGCCATTTGGTGTCGCCCAGGCGCTTGAGGGTCATCTCCATGAACTTCCGGCCCTTGCCGCCGGTCGGGATGTATTCGCCCCACTCGGTCCAGGTCCCGTCCTTGATCACGGCGGTGTAGCGCACCTGCCCGCCCGGGCCCGCGGGGATGGTCCAGATGAAGCCGTCGGCGGTCGGCTCGACCGGCACGTCCATGTGGTAGCCCCAGGTGTTGGTCCGCATCGAATAGGCCTTCTTGTCCGGGTCGTAGCTGATGACGGCGAAGGCGTTGAAGGTCAGCTTGCCCTCCTCGAAGCCGCGGCCCTCGATGACCTTGACGGTGCCGTCCAGCATGCTGCCCACCCGCTCGGCCTGAACGAAGATGCGGCGCGGGCCGGTGCGGCTGTCGACCCAGGCTTCGCCGCGCCATTCGCCATCGAGGCGCGACAGCTTGGCCATGGCGGCGCGCTGGGCGTCCATGCGGGCGGCGACCACGGCGGGATCCGGCTCCTGGCCCAGGACCGGGGCGGCTCCGGCCAGCAGGGCGGCAAAGCTCAAGACGGCGATCAGGCGGCGCATCGGCGCTCCTCCCCTAGATGATGAACGCTGTTACTTTGAATTACAGAGTCCTCTGCGTCAACTGGTTTCCGCGGCCGTTGGCGCAGCCCTGCGTCGGGCGCTTCGGCGGATCAGGGCGTAGCGGCCCCAGATGGCGAAGGGGATCAGCCAGTAGCACAGGCCCGGCAGATAGGGCGTGAGGCGCATCGGCCCCACCACCGCCACCAGGGCCGAGGCGAGGCCCGAAACGCCGCAGATTCCCCAGGCCGCCGCGGCGTCGGCCGCGTCGGCCCGGCCCTCCGGCGTCGCGCCCAGCCTGTCGCCGACCTTGGCGGTATGCCGGAACAGCAGCACGAACAGCAGCGACAGCAGGGCGAACCCGATCCCGTAGATGACGTAGAGGGTGCGCAGGTCGGCCAGGCTCTGGATCATCGCCGAGCCCGGCAGGCGCCCGCCGCTCATGTAGAAGAAGGCCGAGCTGACCAGCATGCGCAGCGGGAAGACATAGACCAGCACGGCGAACACGATAGCCAGGCTCAGCAGCGTCGAGACCGTGTCCCGCGCCGGGGCCAGCCGCCCATAGCTGCGGTGCGCCGACCAGAACACCGCGACCAGGGCGAAGCTGCCGGCGCTGGCCGGAATCTGCAGAAGCGCGGCCTGTAGGCCTTCGATGGTGGTGAGCGGCTCGGCTCCGGCGATCAGCAGCAGGGTGACGGCGAAGGCGAAGGCGGCGTCGACGAAGGCGTCGAGGCGGCGGGACTCTGTGGTGCGGACCACGACGGCGGCGGTGTCGCTCATGTCTTTGCTCCGTTTCCGAGGATGCGGCCGGCGACGGCGTCCAGTTTGGCGATCAGGGCGGGGTCGCGGGCCGAGGGGGCGGTGATCAGGGCGTGGTCGAGGCAGGTGTCGATCGGCGAGGCGGTGCGTTCCGGCGGCAGGGCGCGAGCCAGCTGTTCGACCAGGGCCCGGGCCCGGGCGGCGTTGGCCGCAAGGATGGCCAGGACGTCGGTGACCTCCACCCCCGCCGCCTCCTCGCGCCAGGAGTCATAGTCGGTGACCATGCCGACGCAGGCGTAGGGCAGCTCCGCTTCTCGGGCGAGCTTGGCCTCGGGCATGCCCGTCATCCCAATGAGATGGCAGCCCCAGGACCGGTAGAGCCGGCTCTCGGCCCGGGTCGAGAACTGCGGGCCTTCCATGGCCAGGTAGGTGGCGCCCTCCGCCACCGCCGCGCCCGCCGCCCGGGCCGCCCGGGCGGCGTAGCCCGACAGGCGCGGGCAGGTGGGCTCGGCCATCGAGACGTGGGCGACGAGGCCCTCGCCGAAGAAGCTCTTCTCACGGGCGAAGGTGCGGTCGACGTACTGGTCGACGACAACGAAGGACCCTGGCGGCAGGTCTTCGGCCAGCGACCCTACCGCCGACAGCGCCAGGACGTCGGTGCAGCCGACCCGCTTGAGAGCGTCGATGTTGGCGCGGGCGTTGACGTCGGTCGGCGACAGCCGGTGGCCGGCGCCGTGGCGCGGCAGGAAGGCGAGCCTGGTGGTTCCGATCCGCCCCAGGGTGATCGGCGCCGAAGGTTGGCCGAACGGCGAGGCTGCCTCGACTGTGCGACGATCCTCCAGCCCGGCGATGTCGTAGAGCCCCGACCCGCCGATGACCCCCAAGGTCCAGCCGCCCATGCGTCCCTCCCCTGTTCCCGAGGCGGACTATGGTTGGACGACGCCGGCGCGTCAAAGGACTAGCCGGTGATCGCCGCCGCGTCGCGCTCGCCGGTGCGGATGCGCAGGGCCTGTTCGAGGTCGAGCACGAACACCTTGCCGTCGCCGATCTTCTGGGAATTGGCGGAGCCGACGATGGCCTCCACCACCCGGTCGACGATGTCGTCCGACACCGCGATCTCGAGCTTTACCTTGGGC
>DASPLD010000315.1:0-5360 GCA_035627755.1 Caulobacter sp.
TTGCGCGCCATCGCCCGCTCGCGAAGGTCCATGGAATAGGGAGCCGTCATCCAGGCTGGCCTCCACCTCCAGCCCAGACTCTGAATCAGATCACCACCGATTTGGGAATCCCGATTCCGTCAAATCGGGCCATGCTCTAGAGCCTGGCGCGATTTGATGGAATCAAACCGCGCTGCTCCAGGCTTTTCGTGGTCGCGCGTTGGGTCCGATCGTCGGGCCTCGCCGATCGGGACGCGTTCTAACCCGGGAACCGCAGCGACACCCGCGTGCCGTCCGGTCCCGAGGCGAAGTCGAGCCGCCCGCCGATCCGCTCGGCCCGCAACCGCATGCTGCGCAGGCCGACGCCCCCCTTGACCGTCGCCGGATCGAAGCCGGCGCCGTCGTCCGCGAGGCTGATCTCGACCAGCTCCGGCGCGTCCAGCGGCCGCGACAGGGTGACGGTGATGGCGGTCGGTGCGGCGTGGCGCAGGGCGTTGGCGCAGGCCTCCTGCAGCAGGCGGTAGATCTGCAGGATGGCGGCCGGGCCCAGGTCCCGGGTCGAGCCGACGTCCCCGATCCTCCACACCAGCCGCGCTCCCGCCGCCTCGCAGCGCGGCTCGATGCGGCCGCGGAAGGCGCCGAGCGCCGCCTCCAGGGTGGCCTCGCTCTGATCGAGCGATTCGACCATCAGCCGCAGGTCGCTGAGGCTGTCCTCCAGCGCCGAGACCAGCCGCCCGCCGGTCAGCTTGCGGGCCTTGGCCTGCAGGATCAGCCCGGTCAGCTGGCCGCCGATGCCGTCATGCATGTCGCGCAGGATGCGCTGGCGCTCGTGGGTCAGGGCCTCGTGCCGGGCCAGGGCCTGCTGACGGGCGTAGTAGTCGGCGAGCTCACGCTCCTTCTCGGCGACCTTGCGGCTGAGGTCCTGGTTGGCGCGGCGCACCGACCGCTCCGCCTCCAGGGCCTTGGCGGCCAGGCTCCAGATGAAGGCCAGCGCCAGCACGGCGCAGGCGAAGGGGGTGTAGCTCATGCTGATCCCATTCGACGGGAAGCCCGGCGGGGTCAGGGGGACGAGTTCGTCGATGGTGTCGACCACCCCGGCGGTCAGGGCGACGGTGACCGCGATGGTCTCCACCAGCCAGTTGTCCGACACCTCCGGCAGCCGCCGCAGCATCACCGCCAGCAGGACGGCGAAGACGCCCAGTGAGACGACCATGGAGACCACCATCGCCAGCGGGTAGGCGGCGGCGAAGTCCCAGGCCAGGGCCGGCGCCAGCCCGGCGGCCGCCAGGCCCCAGAGCCAGAGGAAGTGCGAGGGCCTGGGGAACCTTGCCCCCAGCGCCGCCGAGCCGAAGGCGGCCGAGGCGGCGAGGACCAGCAGCCCGGCCAGCATGTGCAGGCTCCACCAGGTCGAGGCCGGGGCCGGGAAGTCCCTGGCGACGACCAGCCCGGTCCAGACGAACCAGGCGATCAGCATCACCCCCAGCCAGCGGGTCGCGGTTTCGCCGCGCGCCAGCATCAGGGCCAGCAGCCCGGCCCACAGGCCGATCCCGGCCGCCGCCGCCAGCAGGTGGTCGCGCACCATGCCACGCCAGGAGAACGGCCCCCTCAATTCTTCCCAGGGGCCCAGGAAGACGCCGCGCAGCTGAGGGTGGCCGGCGCTGCGCACCACCACCAGGTCCAGCCGGTTCTCGCCGGGACGCAGCTGGTGGGGCTCGAAGACGAACAGCCGCGGGGTGCGGGCCGAGGCCCGCCGGTCCGGCCAGCCGCCGCCGGAGGAGCCGACCGCCACCCCGTTCAGATACAGGCGGTAGGCGTCGCCGCCGGTCGAGCTCATCAGCGCCCATCGCTCGCCCGGCGCCGGGGTGAAGCGGGTGCGCAGCAGCACCCAGCGGCCGCTCCCGGGAGCGTGGACCTCGTCGCGGCCGCCGGGCGCGGGCAGAAGCCTCGCGTCCGGGATCGAAGGGTCGGGCTCGCTGTCCATCGCCAGGCCAGTGAAGGCTGGGCTCCGCGCCGGATCCCTCGGGGCGACATGCGTCTCGACCGCCGCGGCGAAACCCCAGAACAGCAGCTGCGCCGCGGCGAAGGCGATCAGGGCCGGCCGCACCCAGGCCCACCGCGCCGGCAGCCTCATTCTGTCATCCGGATCAGGCCGGTCTGCACCGCCTCGAACACCGCCTCGGATCGGGAGTTGACCCGGAGCTTGCGGTAGATCGACTTCACGTGGTCGGCGATCGTGTAGTAGGTCACCCCCCGCAGCCCGGCGACCTCGCGGTAGGAAAAGCCCTTGGAGAGGTCGCGCAGCACCTGCACCTCGGTGGGGGTCAGGGGGTTGGGGCCCTCGCCCGGCGGCCCGGCCCGGTCGCGCAGCTTGGCCAGCACATGGGCGGCGGCCGCGGCGCTGAGCGGGGCGCCGCCGGCCAGGACGCTGCGGATGGCGTCGATGATCCGCGGCCCCTCCTCGCCCTTGAGGACATAGCCGTCGGCCCCGCCCTCGATGGCCTGGACGACGTTGGAGACATCACCGAACACGCTGACCACGATGATCTTCAGCTCGGCGCCGCCCCGCGCCCGGGCCGCCCTCAGCACCTCCAGCCCGCTGCCGTCCGGCAGGCCGAGGTCGAGCAGCAGCAGGTCGGCCGGCGCCTCGAGCAGCAGCAGGCCCTCGGCGAGGGTCTCGGCCGCCCCGATCAGCACGAAGCCCTCGGCGGCGGCGATGGCCTCCGCCACATGGGCGCGCAGGATCGGGTCGTCCTCGATGACGGCGATGCGCACCCGCGCGGCCGGCCCGGCCTGGCCCATGGTCCCTCCCCGGTCGCCGGATATTCCGTCAGCGCGGGGCCGAGCGCCAGCCCGTCCTGTCCCCAGTTCTCGGGATGGCCGCCGGCGCGCCCCAGGTCCCAGCATCGCGACGGCCGGGGAACCCAAGTCCGGGGAGGCTTAGATCATGCACCCAACCCACCGCGCCGCCGGCGTCATGGCGCTCGTCCTGCTGGCCCTCGGCGGACTGGCCGCCGCCGCCCAGGGCCCGGCCTCGCAGCCGGTGACCCCGGCCGAAGCCCGCCGCCTGCAGCAGAAGGAGCGGCTGCGGCCCGGGTCGACCACGGCCCCGACCGCCGACCAGGGCGTCACCAGCCCGACCCACCAGGCCCACGTTGGCCGCATCGTCTTCACCCGCGCCGACCAGCAGCTGGCCCAGGTCGACGCCGGCGCCTTCGTCAGCGACTTCGCCATCGGCGATCCCTTCTACTTCCGGGTGTTCCTGGCCCGATCGGCGGTCAACGCCATGAAGCCCCTGGTCCCGAACCTCAATCGGACCGACGCCGCCCGGTCGATGCGCTACCGGGTGCGCTTCACGGTCGGGGGCCAGACCGTGGAGGCCCGTTTCAACCGCTGGGGCCGCGACACCGAGCACCTGGAATGGACCACCTGGCGCGGCGCCTTCCTGGCCCGTCAGGAGACCACCATCCCCGGCCAGGAGGTGTTCCGCGAGTTCCTGTCCCGCGCCACCGCCCGCGGCCTGCTGCCGCCCGGCCGCCACAGGGTGGCCGTCGAGGTCGTCCCGGTGGTCGAACATTCCAGCGCCGCCCCGGTGGTCGGCCAGCCGATCGCCCGCGGCGAGTTCAACCTGACGGTCACCCCCGCCTCCTTCAACCGCCGCGACCCCAAGGTCTGCATGATGCAGCCGGGCATGAGCGACCCGGCGCTCGAGAATGAGATGCTGAAACTGGCCCGCTCGCAGTGGAACACCGCCGAGAACCAGCCCCAGCGGCCGATCATCGTCGACGGCGGCTGGACCATCGAACGCCATCCGGTCAGCGGGGTGGTGGTCAGCCGCAGCATCAACGCCATCATCCCGGCCAAGGGGGCGGAGGCCTGCAACTACCGCGGCTACGCCTACCGCCAGCAGTATGTCGGCGGCCGCTTCCTGCCGGCCAGCAGCTTCGCCGGGGCGCAGCGGGACGTCACCTTCGCCCCCTGTCCCTGCATCCCCTGAGGCGGCGGCCGCCCCGCGGGCCGGCGCCCCGGCTCAGCGGGGCGGGTCCGGCAGGATGTTCCTGTCGGCGAAATCGCGGGCGTAGGCTTCGGGATCGATCCATTTGCGGCCCGCCTTGATCTCGGCCGCCAGGAAGGCCTCCCAGTGCCCTTTCACCCGGTCGCCGTAGTCGGGGGGCAGGCGCAGCACCCCCTCGATGATCTGGTCCCAGGTCCCGTCGATCTTGAAGGTCGCCGACAGCTTGGGCGCCATCTCGGCCATGCGGCGGGCGCGTTCGGGCTCCAGGCGACCGATCTTCTGGAGGATGTACATCTCGACCAGCTGCAGCAGCGGCTTTCCGTCGTAGCGGCCCATCAGTCGAACCCCCGCATCTCGCACCAGGCCTCGAAGGGGTCGCGGCGGGTGCGCAGGGCGTTGATCGGGGCGGTCTCGTCGGCGTAGCCGAGCGCCATGCCGGAGAACAGCATGTGGTCGTCGGGCAGGCCGACGAACCGGGCCACCGTCTTTGGATAGCGGGCCCAGAACTCCTGGGCGCAGGTGGCCAGGCCCCGCTCGACGGCCAGCAGCATCACCGTCTGCATGTACATGCCGACATCGGCCCACTGCGGGGGCCCGAGCCTGCGGTCGAGGCTGAAGAACAGGCCGACCGGGGCGCCGAAGAACTGGGTGTTCTTGAACAGCTGGCCCAGCCGCGCCGGCTTGTCCTCCCGCGGGATTCCGATGGTCGCGTAGAGGTCCTCGCCGCACTCGAACCGGCGGGTGCGGAAGGGGTCCCAGAGGTTGGGCGGGTAGACATCGTACTCGGGCTCCTCGCCGGCCAGGTTGGCCGCGACCTCGGCCTTGAACTCGGTGAGCGGTTCGCCGGCCAGGGCGTGGACCCGCCAGGGCTGCAGGTTGCCGCCGCTGGGCGCCCGGTGGGCGGCCTCGAGGATCTCGCGCAGCACGGCGCCCGGCACCGGGTCGGGCCTGAAGGCGCGGATCGACACCCGGGCGGCGACGGCGTCGGTGACGTTCATGCGGGGATCTCCGGCCAGGCGACAAGGCCCGACGCCGTGGTTACCATGCCATCCCAACGTCAAGGCAAGAGGCGCGCAAGGATTGGGCGACCAGACCCCCGAAGACGAGCCGAAGGCCGAACCCGACGCGGAAGCCCCCGCCGAGATCCCTGCGGCGGACGACCCGTCCGCGCCGTGGGCCGGGCTGGAGCCGGAGGAGGATGCGGGTCCGCCGGAGGAAGCGGCCAGGCCGGAACCGGTCGAGTCGATGGAACCGACGCAACCTGGCCAGCCCCAGCCGCCGCCGGCCCCGCCGCCGCGCCGTCCGCGCCCGCCCCGGCCGGCCGCGCCGGTCCGCCGGCCGGGCTTCCTCGGCCGGATCATCCGTCGGC
>DASPLD010000316.1:0-2333 GCA_035627755.1 Caulobacter sp.
GCCGGCGGCGGGGCCTGGCTGGTAAGACCCGCGGAAAGCATCACCCTGGACCTGGTGTTGCGCGCCGTCGACGGCTGCACCCACCTGGGCGTCGCCCCGGCCGGGGTGAAGGGTTGCCCCGTGGGGGAGCGGATTCCCGATGCGGTGAGCGCGGCGATCCGCGCCGCCGACAGCGCCGCCTGTCAGCGGCTGGCGACCATCACCGTTGCCGATCTCCTGCGCGAGCCGGTCCCCGCTTGAACCGAAGACCGGCGCAGGCCAGTTTCGCCGTCACTGGTTCTTCTGGAAGCTAACGCCGCATGGCCCGTCGCCTCGCCCTGATCACCGGCGCCTCCGCCGGCATCGGCGCCGCCTTCGCCCGCATCTACGCGGCCCACGGCTATGACGTGGCCCTCACCGCCCGCCGGGGCGACAAGCTGACCGCCTTGGCCGAGGAGATCAGCCTGCGCTCGGGGGTCGAGACCCTGACCGTCACCGCCGACCTTGCCGATCCCGCCGCTCCCGACGCCATCCTGGCCCAGCTGGCCGCTCACGGCCGCGAAGTCGACGCCCTGGTCAACAATGCCGGCTACGGCCTGCCAGGCGTCTATGTCGAGACGACCTGGGCCGACCAGCGCGACTTCATCCAGGTGATGCTGACCGCCCCTTCGGACCTGGCGCACAAGGTGCTGCCCGGCATGCTGGAGCGGCGGTTCGGCCGGATCGTCAATGTCGCCTCCCTGGCCGGGCTGATGCCGGGGGCGGCCGGCCACACCCTCTATGCGGCGTCGAAGAGCTACCTGGTCCGCTTCAGCCAGAGCCTGCATTTGGAGACCGCCAATACCGGGGTCCATGTCACCGCCCTGTGCCCCGGCTTCACCTACAGCGAGTTCCACGACGTCAATCACACCCGCGAACTGGTCACCCGCTCGACCCCCGACTGGCTGTGGCTGGGCGCCGACGAGGTGGCGGCCAACGGCTACGAGGCGGCGGAGGCCAACCGGCCGGTCTGCGTGCCCGGCGCCCCGAACAAGGCCATCGCCGCCCTGGCCAAGATCCTGCCGGACGAATGGCTGCTGGCCCTGCTGGCCAGCCAGGGTGGGCGGTTCCGCAACACCCGCGCCTAGCGGGTGGCGGTGTAGGGCGCCGCCGCCGAGGGCTGGACGATGTCCTTGGTGGTGTCGGCGATGCCCACGATGACGAACTGCACGGCCATGGCGCAGAGGATCAGGCCCAGCACCCGCACCACGATGGTCATGCCGATGCGCCCCAGGATCCGGCTGATCAACGGCGTCGCCCAGAAGCAGACCATGGTCGCCGCCGAGACGGCGAACAGGGCCGCCACCGCCGCCGCGTCGCCCATCCATCCCAGGGCCTTGGCCTCGCTGGCGTAGATGACCACCGTCGAGATCGCCCCCGGCCCGATCAGCAGCGGCATGGCGAAGGGCACCACCAGCCGCTCGAACCGCCGGCGGGCGTAGGCGGCGGCGCCCTCGATCTCGCCGGCCTCGGCGGCGTCGGCGAACTTGGCGGTGAAGTCGTCTCGGGCCATGTCCAGGCCCAGCAGGAACAGGATCACCCCCCCCGCGATGCGGAAGGCCGGCAGGGAGATGCCGAAGAACTCCAGCAGGGTCAGGCCGGTGAAGTAGAAGAAGGCCAGGAACAGGAAGGCGAAGACGCAGATGTAGAGGGCCACCATCCGCCGGCCGGCCGCCAGGGCGCCCGCCGTGGCCGCCGCGAACACCGGCACGTTGCCGATCGGGTCGATCAGGGCGAACAGGGCGACGAAGAAGTTGACGAACAGGTCCGTGGCGCTCATTCAGCCTCTCTAGCCCAAAACTCACAGATTCGCGCGCCGAACGCCGTTCGCGCCTGGAGCTAGCCGCATGCCTGCAGACCCCCGCCTGATCGTCGCCCTCGACCTGCCCAGCCGCGCGGAGGCCGAGGCGATGGTGGAGACGCTGGGCGACAGCGTCGCCTTCTACAAGGTGGGCCTGCAGCTGCTGGCCGGGGGCGGCATGGAGATGGCCAAGGACCTCAAGGCGCGCGGCCGCTCGGTGTTCCTCGATTGGAAGCTGCACGACATCGGGGCGACGGTGGAGAAGGCCACGGCCGCCATCGTCGCAAGCGGCGCCTGCGACCTGCTCACCGTCCACGCCGAGCCCCAGGTGATGGCGGCGGCGGTCCGCGGCCGGGGCGGCGAGCGTTCGGCCAGGATCCTGGGCGTCACGGTGCTGACCAGCCTCACCGGCCAGGACCTGGCCGAGATGGGCTACGGGATGGGGGTCGAGGCCCTGATCGAGCGCCGGGTGCGCCAGGCGGTGGACGCCGGCCTGGACGGCGTGGTCTCCAGC
>DASPLD010000317.1:0-6386 GCA_035627755.1 Caulobacter sp.
GGTCGATCCAGGCCAGGGGCAGTACGGGGGTCAGGCCCTGGCCGCCGCCGGCCAGGCGGGCGAGGGCGGCGACGAGGGCGGCCGCCCCGCCGCCGAACACGCCGGCGATCCCGGCCGCGGTGGCGAAGCGGGCCTGGAACAGCCGGGCGACGAAGCCGGTCTCGGCCCCGGAGAGGTGGAGCACCTCGATGACGTCGCGGTGGGCGGCGAGGCCCGCGCGGGTGGCGAAGCCGATCACCGCGGCGGCGGCCGCGATGATCAGCAGGCAGACGGCCAGGGCGGACCAGCGGGCGAAGCCGGCGGCGCGGCGGATGTCGGCGATCCAGACGCTATGGTCGTCCACGGTGGCCTGGACCCCTGCGGCCTTGAGGGCGCGGTCGAGGTCGGCGGCCTTGGCGGGGGTCTTCGGATCGAGGTCGACGGCGACCAGCCGGGGGACGGGAAGATCGTCGATCAGGGCCTCGCGGCCGAGCCAGGGTTCCAGGAGAGCCTCGGCCTTCTCCTTCTCGAGGGCGCGGGCCTCGGTCACGCCCTTGACCCCGGCCAGGGCCTCGGCGGCCCGGGCGGCGGCGGCGTCGGGGGTCTCGGCGCCGTGGGGCTGGATGACCACGGTGGCGCTGCCGGACAGCTGGCTGGTCCAGCCGCGGGCGGCGCGGTCGGCGGCAAGGCCCCCGATGGCGGTCAGGCAGGCCAGGAAGCAGAGGACGGCCACGACGAAGACCAGGGCGCCGTCGCGGGCGTCTCCCCTGGGCAGCAGGGGCCCGGGGCGCCAGCGGGCGGGGTCGAACAGGGCTGTGTCGGTCATGCGGCCCCCGCCCGGCCGTAGTGGATCAGGCGGCCGCCGTCGAGATGGAGCACCGGCTGGCCGCTTCGGGCGACCAGGTCCTCGTCGTGCGTGGCGATCAGAACGGTCGTTCCCAGGCGGTTCAGCTCGACGAACAGGCGCAGGATGCGCAGGGCATGGCCCTGGTCGACGTTGCCGGTGGGCTCGTCGGCCAGCAGGATGTCGGGGCGGCCGACCACGGCGCGGGCGATGGCCAGCCGCTGCTTCTCGCCGCCGGAGAGGGTGGCGGGGAGGGCGTGCATGCGGCTCTTGAGGCCCACCCAGCTCATCAGTTCGGCGACATCGGCGCGGTACTTGTCCGGGCGTCCGCCGGCGATGCGCAAGGGGAGCGCGCAGTTGTCGAAGGCGCTGAGGTGTTCCAGCAGGCGGAACTCCTGGAACACGACGCCGACGCGGCGGCGCAGGAAGGGGCGGTCGGCGGGGGCGATCTGGTCGATGTCGCGGCCGAACATGTCGATGCGGCCGCGGGAGGCGCGTTCGGCCATGTAGATCAGCTTCAGGAGGCTGGACTTGCCCGCGCCCGACGCGCCGGTGAGGAAGTGGAAGGAGCCGGCCGGCAGGTCGAAGGTGATGTCCTTGAGCACCTCCGGCGAGCGGCCATAGCGCATGCCGACCCCGGCGAAGCGCAAAACGGGACCCGCGACGTCTTGCATCGGATAGGTGTCGTCGGTGGACATGGGAGCCGGAATCGGCGACCTCACATAGAGTTGCGGGAGCGGACCGATTCGCCGGCCATGATACTGACCTGTCCTGAGTGCGCCACCCGCTATTTCGTCGGCGACGATCAGGTCGGCGCGTCCGGCCGCACTGTCAAGTGCAAGGCCTGCGGACATCGCTGGACGGCCCGTGCGGAGCCCGATCTGGACCTGGAAATCGGCGGGGAGGAGGGGGCGATCGCGCGCGACCCGCCGACCCTTACGCCGGCGCCCGCGCCGCTCGTCGAGCTGCCCGGCGAGGAGCTGCCCAAGGTGTTCCGGGCCAAGGCCCAGACCGAGAAGCGGGTGCGGGAGGCGGCGACCACGGGCATCGTCTGGGCCGGCATGACCGGGCTGCTGGTGGTGCTGGGCGCCGGGGCCTACCTCGGCCGCGAGACGGTGGTGAACATCTGGCCCCAGACGGCCTCGGTCTATGCGGCCGTGAACGCCCCGGTGAACCGGGTCGGGCTGGAGATCGAGGACATCCGGGCCGAGCCGGCGCTGCAGGACGGCCATGCGGCCCTTTCGGTGTCGGGGGTGATCCGCAACGTGCGCAGCGAGACCGTGACGGCCCCGCCGCTGCAGGTCAGCCTGCTGAACCAGAAGGACAAGCGGGTGATGGCCAAGATCGCCCAGGCGGCCGATCCGCGCATTCCGGCGGGCGAGACCCGGCACTTCGCCGTGGTGCTGGTCGACCCTCCGCGCACCGCCGCGACGGTCGAGGTCGGGTTCGTGCTCGACGGCGGGGCTGTGGCCCAGAAGCCGAAGGCGGCCAGGACGCCGAGGGCCGAGGCCCCGATGCCGGCCCTGCGCGGCAGCAAGAGCGCCGACCCGGCCGAGGCCGCGCCGGGACAGGTGGAAGAGGCCAGGCCGCTGGGCGCGCAGGACCCGAACGCCCTGCCGCCGGCCGCCGCGCAGCCGGAGGAACGCCATTGAGCGCCCAGGGGCCGGCGGAACTGGTCTCGGAGGCCGAGATCGCCCGGCGGGTCGAGGCCCTGGCCGCGGAGATCGCGCCGCGGATCGATGAAGACACGGTGGCGATCTGCCTGCTGACCGGGGGAATCTGGTTCGCGGCGGACCTGACCCGCGCGCTGGCCCGGCAGGGGCGGATGGTGCATTTCGACGCCCTCTGGCTGTCGTCCTACAAGGACGCGCGGGCAAGCTACGGCCGGTGCGAGGTGCGGGCCGACCTGCAGCGGCCGGTGCTGGGGCGCAAGACGCTGATCCTCGACGACGTGTTCGACACCGGCCTGTCGCTCAGCGAGGCGGTGCGGCTGACGCGGGACGCCGGGGCCTCGGAGGTGCTGACGGCGGTGTTCGCCCGCAAGCCCTGGCCGGAGAAGCGGGCCATGGAGCCGGACTTCGTGGCCTGGGAGGCGCCGGGCCGGTTCCTGGTCGGGTACGGGCTGGACGTGGCGGGGACCATGCGGGGGCTGCCGTACATCGGGGCGATGGACTGAGGCGTCATCCGCCGGCGGGGACGTCCCTGCCGCAGCGTCAGAGGCCACGGCGCAACTCTCGCTTCAGGCGGCGCTGGTCGCCACGGTGTCGCCCGAGGCCTCCTCGTCCAGCGCGGCCTCCATGGCGGCGATGAGCCGGCTCACTTCGATGGGCTTCGGGACGACGTTGTCCATGCCAGCGGCTAGGTAGGCCTGAACCTGCTCCCGCATGACGTTGGCGGTCAGCGCGATGATGGGCGTCCGCGGCCGGCGAGTCGCCGTTTCCTCGGCCCGGATGGCGCGGGAAGCCGTGACACCGTCCATGACCGGCATCTGAATGTCCATCAGGATGAGATCCCAGTCCTGGCTGCGCCAGGCCGCCAGCGCCTGTTCGCCGTCGGCGACCATGGCGACCTCTGCGCCGACCTGCTGCAGGATCGCCTGGAGCACGAGTTGATTGGTCGGGTTGTCCTCGACGGCGAGGATCCGAATCGTCCCCGTGTCGGCGACCTCGACCTCGCCGGCGGCCGGCTCCAAGGCCGGAGCGTCGCCCCGCAATCTGGGCAGCGGGAGAGCCACCGTGAAAGTCGAGCCCCGCCCCTCCACGCTCTGGACGGAGATGTCCCCGCCCATCATCACGGCAAGCTGCCGGCAGATCGCCAGGCCGAGGCCGGAACCTCCGAAGCGACGCGTCACCGAGGCGTCCGCCTGGCTGAACTTCTCGAACAGCCGCTTCATCTGCTCGTCCCGCATCCCGATGCCGGTGTCGGTGACCCGCAGGAGCAGGACCTCGTCGGGGCGCTCGATCTCGACGGTGACCGAGCCGACCTGGGTGAACTTCACCGCATTGGAGATGAGATTGTACAGCATCTGCCCGATGCGCTGGGAATCGCCGGCATAGACGCCCTGCGCCTCGGGCGCGATCCGCAACGCAACGCTCAGCCTCTTTTCCACCGCCTCGGCGGCGAAGATGTCCAGGGCGGCCTGGGCCAGGCTGGAGATGTCGACCTCTCCGGCCTCGAGCTCGAGTTTGCCCGCCTCGATCTTCGACAGGTCCAATACGCTGTTCAACAGCGCCAGGAGGGACTGTCCGGACTTGCGGATGACGTCGGCGCGCCTGCGCTGCATCGGGGAGAGCGGATCGCGCTCCATGACCTGGACCATGCCGAGAACACCATTCAGGGGCGTTCGGATCTCGTGGCTTATCATGGTCAGGAATTCGCTCTTCGCCCGGCTTCCGGCTTCCGCCCGAAGCAGCGCGTGCGTGAGTTCGAGCTCGTCCCGCTTTCGATCGGTCACGTTCTGGATCGCGCCGACCAGGGTCAGCGACTTGCCCGATTCGTCCTTGATCAGCTCCGCAGAGGCGCTTCCCCAGACCTCCCGTCCGTCCTGGCGATTCACCCGATACTCCGCCCGGTAGGGCGCCTTGCCCGCCTCGTATTTCGCCCAGGCGGCCTTTGTGGCCTCCAGATGCTCGGGCGCCACGAGGCTGTAGGGATCGCGGGCCAGCGTCGCGAACGTCGGCGGGGTTTCGAAGAAGTCCTGCTCCGCACCCAGGCTCGTCAGCGCCCGGTTCTCGAAGTCCAGTTCGTAGACATACATGTCGGCAAGGCCGATCGCGATCTTGAGGCGGCGCTCTGCTGCTTCGGATCGCGCCAGCGCCGCCTTCATCTCCGCCATGACCTCCAGTGTCCGCTTGTTGGCGCGGCTCCAGCTGGAAACATTCCTGTGGGTGCCGACCGCGATCAGGGCGAGCGTGGCGGCCAGGCTCCCGAGGCCGGCGAATACGCCAGCGGCCGGTCCGAGATCGAAGAGGGAAACGGCGCCTACGGCCAAGGCCAGGAGGGCGGGGCCGACCATGGCGGCGAAGATGCGCCAGGAGATCCAGCCCAGCGACACTCCAAGGGCGGTGATCGAGGTTGCGGTGACAGCGACGAAGGCAAAGCCGGTCTGGCTTTGGGTGGAGATGGTGTAGAGCAGAGAGGGTGCGAACCACATTCCGGTCCGCATGAGAACGATCCAGCTCAGCCGGGCCAAGCCCTTGGCGGAATCCGTTTCCGCCGCCGTCACGAGCCAGTTTCGGATCTGCCGCTGGATCAGCCAATCGGCCAGGCAAAGGCTCAACGCCCAGATGAAGCCCGCCACCGGCGCGCCGATGAGGCCGAGTCCAATTCCGGCCGTGACATTGAACACCGCATGGGCCCGCAACGGAAACACCATCGATGTCAACGCCAGTTGGTAGGGAGTGAGATCCTGAATGATGTCGTCTTGCGACGGTTCAGACACTGTCGACTCCCCTGGCCCGCCCGCAGCGCCGCCCCGGCTCCAGACCTAGGCGCACGACAGACCCCCCACAGGAGGCGTGCTTGAGTTAAGGCTGAGCAAACGTTGCAGCGCCTGCGACAGAATGTCCGGGTCCGTGGCTTCGTCAGAGCCAGCCGGCGGGCGACTCCGCGGCAAGCATTTCCTCGTAGGCCGGGCGCCGCCTGATCACGGCGAAGCGGTCGCCGCTGACGAGGACCTCGGGGACCAGGGGGCGGCTGTTGTACTCGGACGCCATGGCGGCGCCGTAGGCGCCGGCGCTCATGAACGCGACAAGGGCTCCGCTGTCCAGGGCCGGGAGCTGGCGGTCGCGGGTGAAGGTGTCGCCGGTTTCGCAGACCGGGCCGACGACATCGAATGGCTCGGGGGCCGCGTTCGAGGCCGAGACCGGGCGGATGTCGTGGAAGGCGTCGTACATGGCCGGGCGGAGGAGGTCGTTCATCGCCGCGTCGAGGACCAGGAACTTGCGGCCCTCGGGGCGTTCGTGGCGGTGGAGCACACGGGCAAGCAGGACGCCGGCGTTGGCGGCGATCATCCGGCCGGGCTCGAAGGCAAGCTGGACGTCGAGGCCACGGACGACCCGGGCGACCATGGCGGCATAGTCGGCGGGAGAGGGGGGCTCGGGCTGGTTGAAGTAGGGGACGCCAAGGCCGCCGCCGAGGTCGAGGCGCTCGACGACGTGGCCGTCGGCGCGGAGGGTTTCGACAAGCCCTCGCATCTTGCTGAAGGCGGCCTCGAAGGGGGCGAGGTCGATGATCTGGCTGCCGATGTGGCAGGCGACGCCGATGGGCCGCACGCCGGGCAGGTTGGAGGCCTTGGCGTAGAGCCGCTCGGCCTCGGAGAAGGAGACGCCGAACTTGTTGTCCGCCTTGCCGGTGGAGATCTTGGCGTGGCCGCCGGCGGCCACGTCGGGGTTCACCCGGATGGCGATGGCGGCGCGCACGCCCAGCTGCTGGCCGACGCGGTCGACGAGCGCCAGTTCCGGCTCCGACTCCACGTTGATCTCGGCGACGCCGGCGCGGAGTGCGAAATCGATCTCGGCCTCAGTCTTGCCGACGCCGGAGAAGACGATCCGCTCCGGCGGCA
>DASPLD010000318.1:0-29727 GCA_035627755.1 Caulobacter sp.
GATCTTGGGCGGCGTCGGCGAGCCGGTATTCGTTCCCCGCGGTCCGGATTCGCCCGAAGGCGACGGCTGGATCCTGACCCTCCTCTACTGGCCCCGCGAGGCGTTCAGCGAGCTGGCGGTGTTCGACGCGGTCGACATCGAGGCGGGGCCAGTGGCGAGGGCCGCGGCGCCGCGCCGCATTCCCTTCGGCTTCCATGCCAACTTCGTGGGGGGCTAGGACCAGAACTGGATGAGCCGCCGTGAGATCTCCTTCTCCCCTTGAGGGAGAAGGTGGCGCGAAGCGCCGGATGAGGGGTCGAAGACTCTTCAAGCCGCGATGGGGCGGTGGCGACAAGCGCCGTAGAAGCCGGTGCGACCCCTCATCCGTCAGCTTCGCCGACACCTTCTCCCTCAAGGGAAGAAGGACCCCTCTTGCGGCCAGCCTTCCCAGGTCTGGTCTGGCCAGGGCGCCTCCGGAGCCTCTGTCGCGATGCGGATGGCGTCCAGGACTTCGCCGGGGCGGCTCGATATGAGGCCGTTGCTGAATCGCAGCACACGGAAACCGCGGGACCTCAGCCAGGCGTCGCGCTCGGCGTCCTTGACCGGGTCGTGGAAGGGGCCGTCGGCCTCGATGATCAGGTGATGTCGGAGGCAGACAAAATCGGCGACGTAGGGGCCGATGGGAAGCTGGCGGCGAAACTTCAGGTTTTCAAATCGGCGGTCGCGAAGGAGGCGCCAGAGGAGGGATTCGCAGAGCGATGGCGCCTTGCGCATGCGGCGGGCGAGGGCCCGTTTGGGTGGGTGCGCAGGCATGGCCGGCTCCAACGGAAGAGTCGAACAAAACATGAACTTTCGGGCGGCGCAAGACCCTTCAACCGGCGTTTCGCAGCTTCCAGAGTCATCGACCCCTCATCCGGCGCTTCGCGCCACCTTCTCCCTCAAGGGGAGAAGGAACCTGTGCGGGACGACGGCCACAGTGTGGCGAAGATACGCCGCGCACCCCCTTTCCTAGGTTGTGCAGCGCCGCATCGGGTTTAGGATGGCGACAACGGTGGCAGGGGGCCCCGGGCGGGTTTCGCCGGACGCATATCGGTCCGGCCTGTGTGCAGAATGGGGCGTATGACCATCGCCACTCTGGCGGTCAGGGACTGGGGCGGGATCGTTGTCGATGCGGCCGGCCTTGAGGCTGTGCGCGGCCGGGCAGCGGGGCCCGACGCCGTGCCCGTGGGCCTGCGCCGACGGATGCCGAAGTTCGCCCTGGCGGCGGTGCGCTCTGCGGTCGGGGTGGCGGCCCCCGGCGGGGAGCTGGTGTTCGCATCCCGCTACGGCGACGTCACCACCGCCCTGATGCTGTCCGAGACCATCGTCGCGGCCGAGCCGCTGTCGCCCTCGGCCTTCTCGGCCTGCGTCCACAACGCAGCCCCGGGGCTGGCGGCCCAGGTGCTGGGCGAGAAGTCCAGCCATACGGCCGTGGCGGCCGGCGACGCCAGCCTGGCCGCCGGGCTGCTGGAAGCCTGGCTGCGGCTGTCCTCCGGCGAGGCCGCCGAGGTGGTGGTGCTGTTCGCCGAGCAGGCGATGCCGGGCCTGTACGGCGAGTTCGATCACGAGCCGGGCCTTCCCTTTGTGGCCCTGGCGATGCGGCTTGGCCTCGGCGAGGGCGACGGCGCACCGGTCGGCCTTGGTCGCGCCGGCGCGATCGCCCTGCTTTCGGCGCTGGAGGCGGGCGCCGCCGCCGTCGCGGTCGATCCGCAGTTCCGGGCGGCCGCCTGATGTGGGCTCCCCTGCGCAAGCTGGAACAGGCCGGCCGGGTGGTGACCACCGGCCTCTCCTTCGTGCTGTTCGGCGTGGGCGGCCTGGCCATGGCCCTGGCCGTCTTTCCGCTGATCAACATCGGCTTCCATGCCCGCGATCTCCGCCAGCGGATCGCCCAGCTGATCGTCCAGCGCACCTGGCGGCTCTACATCCGCATCATGTGGCTGATGGGCACGGTCAGCTACGAGTGCATCGGCGAGGACAAGCTCAAGCGCGACCACGGGGTGATGGTGGTCGCCAACCACCCCTCCCTGCTCGACATCGTGTTCATGATGGCCTTCATGCAGCGCGCCAAATGCGTGGTGAAGGCCGGGGTCTGGAACAACCCCTTCATGGCGGGCGTGGTGCGGGCCGCCGGCTACATCCCCAACCTCGGCGATCCCGAGCGGCTGCTGGAGGACTGCGCCCAGGCCCTGCGCGAGGGGAACAACGTGGTGATCTTCCCGGAAGGCTCTCGCACCGTGCCGGGACAGCCGCGGGTCATGCAGCGCGGTTTCGCCTATGCGGCCCTCAAGGCCGGGGCGCCGGTGCGGCTGGTCACCATCACCTGCGTGCCGCCCAACCTGCAGAAGGGCGTGCCCTGGTACCGCGTGCCGGTCACTAAGCCGCACTGGACCTTGACCGTGCATGACCGCATTGAAGTTTTCGAATTCGCGGGGCAAGACCCGCAACCTGTCGCCGCACGCCGCCTGGTCACGCGAGTCGACGAGATGATGGAAGAGAAGCTGCGCGCATGAGCGACCTGGAACATGACATCAAGGTGATGATCATCGATGTCCTGAATCTCGAGGACGTCAGTCCCGACGACATCGACGCGCAGGAGAACCTGTTCGGCGACAGCGGCCTGGCGCTCGACAGCATCGACGCCCTGGAGATTGGCGTCGGGGTTCAGAAGAAGTACGGCATCAAGATCAATGCCGAGGACAAGAGCACCCGGGCCCATTTCCAGTCGGTCCGCTCGCTCGCCGAATTCGTCGCCGCGCAGCAAGCCGCTGCGTGACGGAGGGGATGATGGACAGACAGGCCGTTTACAAGGAAATCGCCGACTTCCTGGTCGAGAGCTTCGAGGTTCCGGAGCATGAGCTGACCCCGGACGCCGACCTGGTGGAGAACCTCGGGCTCGACAGTATCGACGCCGTCGACCTGATGGTGAAGCTGCAGGAGATCACCGGCAAGAAGGTGACGCCCGAGCAGTTCAAGAGCGTGCGCACGATCAACGACGTGCTCGACGTGGTGGAGCAGCTGTCGGCGTGAGGCGGGCTCCGGGCCAGCCTCGCCGGCGGTTCGATCCGTGGGCGCTGGCGCTGGCGCTCGTCACCATCCTCTATCCGTTCGTGGTCTTCTTCGCCGTGAAGGCGGGGCAGACCGTTTGGGTGGTCGCCGGCCTGTGCGGCTTCCTGCTGCTGCGGGTGGTGTTCGGGGTCGGCAAGCGGGCGCCCCTGGGCCTGGTGCTGGCGCCGGCGGCGGTAGCGGTGGCGATGGGCGGGCTGATGCTGTGGGACGCCGAGCGGGCGGTGCGCTTCTATCCGGTGTTCATGAATGCGGCGATGCTGGCGGCGTTCGGAGCCAGCCTGGTCAAGGGCCCCAGCATGATCGAGCGGCTGGCGCGGATCGCCGAGCCGGACCTGCCGGAGGCGGGGGTGCGCTATACCCGCAAGGTGACCTGGGTCTGGTGCGGGTTCCTGTTGCTCAACGGGCTGGCGGCGCTGTGGACGGCGTTGATCGCCAGCCTGGCGGTCTGGACGCTCTACAACGGCCTGATCGCCTACCTGCTGATGGGCGCTCTGTTCGGGGGCGAGTTCCTGGTGCGGAGAACGGTGCGAAAAGGGGAGGCGGCGTGAGAGGGTTCGCGCGCTCCTTTCCCCCTGGAGGGGGGGCAATCGCATATGCAAAACCTCCGTCATCCCGGATAGCCCGCTTCGCGGCCTTCCCGGAGGACGGGAAATGGGGCGTCGGAATTCTATGTGATGGCCCTTCCCCCCTCCAGGGGGAAGGGAGGCGCACACGATGAACGGCCTGATTTCTACCCTTATCGAGGCTCCGGCCGACCTGGTGCTGTTCACCGGCCCGACGCCGGTGACGGCCGGACGGATTCGCGCCACGGCGGCGGTCCTCGCGCCTCGCATGGCTGGCGAGGCGCCGCTGTTCCTGCATACGGCCTCGGCGGCCCTGTTCACGGCCGCCCTGCTGGCCGCGGCCATCGCGCGCCGCCCGCTGGCCCTGCCGGCCCATACGCAGGGCGGCTACCTGGCCGAAGTCGGCGGAGCCGACGCCCAGCTGCTCGACGACACCGCCATCGCCCTGGCCGAGGCGCCGGACGCGACGCTCAGCGATGTCGCCGACGACGTGGCCCTGACCTTCTTCACCTCCGGTTCGACCGGGGTTCCAAAGCGGATCGAGCGGCGCCTGGCGCAGCTTGAGACCGAGGCCCGGGTGCTGGAGGCGACTTTCGGGACCCAGGCCGGCCTGGTCCAGGCGACCGTCTCCCACCAGCACATCTACGGCCTGATCTACCGCATCGTCTGGCCTGTGATGGCCGGTCGGCCGAGCGCCGACCGCGCGGTGGAATACTGGGAGGAACTGGAGGGGCGGCTGGGCGAGGCGACGACCCTGGTCTCCAGCCCGGCCCACCTCACCCGCCTGCCGCCCGCCATGGACCTCGCCGCCCAGGCGCCGGGCCTGATGTTCTCCTCGGGCCAGCTGCTGGCCACCCCGGCGGCGCTGGCCTGCACCGCCGCCTTCGGCCATCCGGTCACCGAGGTGCTGGGCAGCACCGAGACGGGCGGCGTCGCCTGGCGCCGGCAGGCTGAAGGCGACGAACCCTGGACGCCGTTCGCCGGCATCGGCATCGAGCAGGACGCCGCCGGCGGCCTTGCGGTGCGCACCCCCTACCTCGACGGCGAGGACCCCTTTCCGATGGGAGATCGGGTCGAACCCTTGGAGGATGGCCGCTTCCGGCTGCTCGGCCGCGCCGACCGGATGGAGAAGATCGATGGCAAGCGGGTCTCGCTGACCCGGGTCGAGGAGGCGCTGGCCGCACTCGATACGGTCGCGGAGGCGGCCGCCCTGACCCTGCCGGACCGCAAGGGGGCGCTGGGCGCCGTCGCCGTGCTGACCGCGGCCGGCGAGGCGGCGCTGGCCGAGCTTGGGGCGTTCCGATTCGGCCGGCAGCTGCGCGGCGCCCTGGCCGATAGACTGGAGCCCATCGAGCGGCCTAAACACTGGCGGTTCGTCGCAGCCCTGCCGACCGACGCCCAGGGAAAACGCCGCTTGAGCGATCTTCGCGCCCAGTTCGAACCGCTGCGCCTGCCGCCGCACCGGTTGGTGTCGCGCGAGGGGGACACCGCGCGCCTGTCGGTCACCCTGCCGCCCGAACTGATCTATTTCCAGGGCCACTTCCCGGGGGAGGCAATCCTGCCCGGCATTTCCCAGGTCCATATGGCGGTCCTGCTGGCCGGCGTGACGCTGGACTTCCAGCCGGCGGGCTCGGAACTGAACCGGGTGAAATTCAAGGACATCGTGCGGCCGGGCGAGACCCTCGACCTGACCCTGACCGCCGATCGCGACAGGGGCCGGCTGAGCTTCCGCTGGCTGCGGGCCTGCGGGGGGGAGGCCTCGTCCGGAGTCGTCGGGTGACTTTTCGCCGCCAAAGGCGTAAGAGGTAACCATCGCTGGCAGAGGCCTCGGGCGCCAGCGGCTGAGAGACACGGCTTTTGCCGCGGACTCCCGCCTGAAGGCAGTGGAACGGCGCAGTGCGCCCGCGACGCGCCGGCTTTGAACTGGAACACTGAATGATCGAGGAAGGCTTCATCCGCCTGTACGCCACCGACTTCGCCGCCCTGGCGGCCCGGGCAGAGGGCGGGGCGGACGTCGAGGGCCTGCTGAGCAAGCGGATCGCCGATGCCCGCTCCCACGCCGCCCTGATGGACGCCCGCAAGGGCGAGGGCCATCTGCCGGCGGTCGCCGAGCGGCTGGATCTGGAGGCCGTGCGGGCCAGTTCGAGGGTGATCCGCGAGAGCCTGGACGTCGCCGGGGCTTTGGCCCGCCGCAAGGCCTTCCTGCACCGGGTGGCCGAGATCCTGCGCGCGCCCGTAGCCGCAGAAAAGGCCACCATCGCGGTGCGGGCCGCCCGGTAGCACAGGGGCGATCTGAGGGGATCAAACCGCGCCGCTACAGGTTCTTCGTGGTGGCGCGTTTGACCCGATTGCCGGTCCCGTCATCTGAGCGCGCTCCAGCCGCGTTTCTCCTGACTCCCGCTTGCCGGACGCGGTTCAGGCAAAAGAAAAGGGCCGGCTCCGTGAGGAGCCGGCCCTTCAGCACTCAGCAATGCGAGCCTTAGGCGGCCTGCAGGCTGCCGGCCGACATCTTGCCGCTGCGGGCGTCGCGTTCCAGTTCGAACGAGACCTTTTGGCCTTCGTTCAGGGAGCGCAGGCCGGCGCGTTCAACCGCCGAGATGTGGACGAACACGTCAGCGCCGCCCTCGTCAGGTTGGATGAAGCCGAAGCCCTTGGTTGCGTTGAACCATTTGACCGTGCCTTGGGCCATGATGGGTAGTCCTTTAGTCCAGAGTTTTCGCCCGCGCGAAAGCCGCGGAGGCGATCAATTTCGAGAAGGTTTGGGAGCAGGTCCGGGCGCTTCAGCTTGTGAAGCAGGGGGATATACGGCCGAACCGAAACGAATTCGATTGCCAATCCTGCCCGTTATTTTGCCCGGCGGCAAGAGATATTTCCGGCGCTCTATCGTCGCGGGTCGCGACTTGTGCGCCACCACCGCGATCGGCCGCAACAATGTGCGCAACTCGACTTAGCCCTGTGCGTTCAGAAACCGGGGCGCCCGTGAGGCCAATCGAAGGGGCAGGAGTTGGGTTCGGGCGAGCAGGGCGATCCACCGCGTATTTCGACCGGCTGCGTCGGACTGGATGACATTCTTGGCGGCGGCCTGGATGCGGACCGGATGTACCTCTACGAGGGCCGGCCCGGCGCTGGAAAAACCACGGCGGCCCTGCAGTTCCTGATGGCGGGCGCCAGGGCCGGGGAGAAGGTGCTCTACATCAGCCTGTCGGAAACCCGGCGGGAACTGGCCCTGGTCGCCCAGCGGCACGGCTGGTCCCTCGACGGGATCGACATCTTTGAGCTGACGCCCCCCGAAACCACCCTCGACCCCGAGCGCGAACTCACCGTGCTGCACCCTGCCGAGGTGGAACTCAGCGAGACGGTCAAGCTGATCTTCGAGCGGGTCGAGGAGAACAATCCCTCACGACTGGTCGTCGACAGCCTGTCGGAACTGCGCCTGCTGGCCCAAAGTTCGCTCCGCTACCGCCGCCAGGTGCTGGCCCTGAAGCACTTCTTCACCACCCGGCGCTGCACGGTGGTGTTACTCGACGACCTCACCGCCCAGGAGACCGATCTGCAGCTGCACTCCATCTCCCACGGGGTGGTGCTGCTCGAACAGCTGGCCATCGACTACGGCGCCGAGCGTCGCCGGCTGCGGGTGGTCAAGATGCGCGGCATCGACTTCCGCGGCGGCTACCACGACTTCACGATCGAGAAGGGCGGCCTGGCCATCTATCCGCGGCTGGTCGCGGCCGAGCATCACGCCGCCTTCAGTGGCGATCCCACGCCGAGCGGTAACGCCGAACTCGACAAGTTGCTGGGCGGCGGTCTCGAGCGCGGCACCAACGCCCTGCTGATCGGCGCCGCCGGGGTCGGGAAGTCATCCGTCGCACTGACCTTCGCCATCGCCGCCGCCGAGCGGGGCGAGCAGGCGGTGTTCTTCGCCTTCGATGAAGGACGAGGCACGCTGGAGGCCCGGGCCAAGACCCTCGGGCTGGGGTTGCAGGAGAAGCTCGAGAGCGGGTTGATCCGCTTCCAGCAGATCGATCCGGCGGAGATGTCGCCGGGCGAGTTCGCCGCCAATGTCCGCGCCAGCGTCGAGCAGGGCGCCCGGGTCGTGGTCATCGACAGCCTCAACGGCTACCTCAACGCCATGCCGGACGGGCGCTTCCTGATCCTGCAGATGCACGAACTGCTCAGCTACCTGGGACAGCAGGGGGTGCTGACCATCCTGGTGCTGGCCCAGCACGGTCTTGTCGGGCCGATGGATACGCCGCTGGACATCAGCTACCTGAGCGACGCGGTGATCATGCTGCGGTACTTCGAATACGCCGGCACGGTCCGCCGCGCCCTGTCGGTGGTCAAGAAGCGGAGCGGCCGGCATGAACACACCATCCGCGAATTTCGCCTGACGGATCACGGCATCGCCGTCGGGCCGCCGCTGACCGACTTCAGCGGCATCTTCTCCGGGACGCCGACCTATGTCGGCGACGCCGCGCCGTTGCTCGGGGACGGAGAGCATGGCGACGCCTGATGCCGTCACCGAGCGGGTGCTGGTCTACGCGCCGATCGGCCGCGACGGTCCGGCCTCAGCCGAACTGCTGCGCCGGAACGGACTGGCGGCCAAGGTCTGCGAGGATCTGCCGAGCCTGATCGACTGCCTCGGGGAGGGGGCGGCGGCGGTGTTCATCGCGGAGGAGGGGCTGTGGGGCCAGGATCCGGCCCCGCTTTCGACCTGGATCGAAGGCCAGCCGGCCTGGTCGGACCTGCCCTTCGTGGTGCTGACCAGCCACAACGAGGCCCCCCGGGTCACGGCCTGGCGCCGGCGCATGGTCTCCCTGCTGCGCAACGTCTCCCTGCTCGAACGCCCCGTCCAGGCCATCACCCTGACCAGCGCCCTGCAGGCCGCGCTCCGGGCCCGGACGCGCCAGTACGAGGTCAAGGCGCTGCTGGAGGCGCTGGAACGCTCGACGCAGGGCCTCGAAGCCCTGGTCGCCGCCCGCACCGGGCAGCTGGAGACCGCCAACCGCCAGCTGGTCGAGGAGATGGCTGAGCGCGCCCGCATCGAGGAGAACCTGCGGCAGGCCCAGAAGATGGAGGCCATCGGCCAGCTCACCGGCGGGGTGGCGCACGACTTCAACAACCTCCTGATGGTCATCCTGGGCGGGCTCGACATGCTCGAACGGCAGGAGGACGAGGGCCGGCGCCAGCGGCTGACGCAAGGCATGCGCCAGGCCGCCGAGCGGGGCTCGACCCTGACCCGCCAGCTGCTGGCCTTCTCGCGCCGCAAGCCGCTGGCGGCCGAGGCGGTGGATCTCCGGTCGCGGATCGGCGGAATGCGGGAACTGCTCGACCGCTCGCTGCGCGGCGACGTGCATGTCGAGCTGGCCTTCGCCGACGACCTGTGGCCGGTCGAGGTCGATCCCGGGGAGCTGGAGCTGGTGATCCTCAACCTGGCCTTCAACGCCCGGGACGCCATGCCCAAGGGCGGCGCCATCACGATCTCGGCGATGAATGTCGCCGCCTGGCGCCAGGGGGACCTGATCGGCGACTTCGTGCGGCTGATCATCGCCGACACCGGCGTCGGCATGACGCCGGAGGTTCGCGCCCGGGCGTTCGAGCCCTTCTTCACCACCAAGGAGATCGGCAAGGGCTCGGGCCTGGGCCTGGCCCAGGCCTATGGTTTCGCCCGCCAGTCGGGCGGATCGGTGCGGGTCGAGTCGGAGCCGGGCGAGGGCGCGCGGATCATCCTGATGCTGCCCAGGTCCCACCGTCCGGCAGCCGCGCCACGACCCGTGGCGGAGGCCCGGCCGGCGCGCGACGCTCCGCGGTTCTCCGGCTGCGTGCTGCTGGTCGAGGACGATGATGAGGTCGCCGCCCTGGTCACCGAGATGCTGCAGCAGATCGGGTTCGAGGTGACCCGCGCGGCCTCGGCGGCGGGGGGGTTGGGCGCCCTGGCCAACGGCCGCCGGATCGACGTGGTGTTCAGCGACATCATGATGCCGGGCGCCATGAACGGGGTCGACCTGGCGCGGGAGATCCATGCCCGGCGGCCGGACCTGCCGGTGCTGCTGACCAGCGGCTACGCCGAGGCGGCCCGCCAGGCGGCGGAGGACGTCGGCGTCCATGTGCTGCCCAAGCCCTACCGGCTGGAAGACCTGGTCAGCGCGATCGGGGAGACGATCGGCCAGGCCTAGGTCAGTTCCTCCGAGGAGTAGCCGAGGATCTCGCGGGCGATGATCAGCCGCTGGATCTGGCCGGTGCCCTCGTAGATGTCGGTGATGCGGCCGTCGCGCAGGTACTTTTCGATCAGGTGGTCGTGGCTGACCGACATGCCGCCCAGCACCTCCATGGCGCCTTGAGGGATGGTGCGGCAGACCTCGCCGCCCTTGGCCTTGCAGACGCTGCTTTCCAGGTTGTTGGGCCGGCGCTTGTCGCTGAGCCAGGCGGCGTGGAGCACGGTCAAGGCCGCCGCTTCAGTGTCGGCCTCCATCTCGATCAGCTTCTGCTCGACCGCCGAGCGCTGGTTGAAGCTCCTCGACCAGTCGACCTCGACCCCCTCCTTGGCGAGCGCCTCCTTGGCGAACTCCAGGGCCCCCCTGGCCTTGGCGACGCCGCCCGAGGCAACGGCGGGGCGGGTCATGTTGAAGGTCTTCATCACCCCCTTGTAGCCGGCCGAGCCGCCCTCCTTGGGCACGGTCTCGTCGCCGCCGAGCAGCGCGTCGCGGGGTATGCGGCAGTCGCGGAAGGCATACGCCGCCGTATCCGACGCCCGGATGCCGAGCTTCCTCTCCTGGCGGACCAGGTCGAAGCCGGGGGTCCCCTTCAGCACCAGGAACGACTTGATGCCTGCCCGCCCGGCGGTCTTCTCGATGGTCGCCCAAACGATGGCGCCGTCGCACTTGACCCCGTCGGTGACGAAGATCTTGTCGCCGTTCAGCACCCACTCGTCCCCGTCGAGGTGGGCGGTGGCCTGGATGGCCTTGGTGTCGGAGCCGACGTTCGGCTCGGTGATCGACATGGCCAGGAAGAGGTCGCCCCATTTGGCCTTCTGCTCGGGCGTGCCGGCCGACTGCAGGGCGGCGTTGCCCAGGCCGCTGGCCCTGCCCATCGGCATGGCGAGGCCCAGCCCCCGCACCACGCCGCGGGCCGAGCCCCGGGCGATGCTGACCGCCATCATGAAGGTCATCATCGGGGTGTCGTCGGGCCGACGCTGGCCGAACAGCGGGAAGACCTCCTCGAAGCCGCGTTCGCCCTCAAGCCGATCCGGCGGGGTCTCGTGCTCGTGGTCCTCGTAGTAGCGGGTGAAGCCTTGCGTGGAATTGCCCACCTCGACCACCTTGTCGAGGATCTGCTGGTCGATCTCGGAGAAGCGGAAGTCAGCCATGTCGTCTCTCCTCAGACCGAGACCGGACCGTCCAGGACGGTCAGGGTGCGGGCGTTGCGCAGCCACATCTCCAGCGGCAGGTCGCGGATGAAGCCGTGGCCGCCGAAGATCTGCAGGGCGTCGTCGGCGATCTTGACGCTCTTGCGGCGGACGTAGTCCTGGGCGAGGACGCAGGCCTTGGCGGCGCCCGGATCGCCATGCTCCAACAGGCTGGCCGCCTTCCAGACCATCCAGCGCATGGCTTCGCACTCGATGTGCATGTCGGCCAGCATGAAGGCGATCGACTGCTTCTTGGCGATCGGCTCGCCGAAGGCGACGCGCTCCTTGGCGTAGGGGATGGCGAAGTCGGTCGCCTGGCGCGAGAGGCCAACCGCCATGGCGCAGGCGCCGATGCGGGCCTGGTTCACGAGCTTCCCAGCGTCGATGCCGGCGTCGCCGCCGAGGCGCGCAGAGCCCGGCAGTTCGACGGCCTCCAAGGTCACCTTGGCCTGGGAGACGGGCTTCAGGCCCATGGTCCCGCTCTCCGGCGTCACCGTCACGCCCGGGGCGTCGCGCGGCACGATGAAGGCCTGGGCGCCGTCATCCTCGCGGGCCAGCACCAGGAAGTGGCCGGCGCGGTCGCCGAGGGGCACGAGGCGCTTCTCGCCGTCAAGCACCCAGCCGTTGCCCTTTCGGGTGGCGGTGGTCCGCAGGGCCCCGGCGGAGAAGCCGAACTGCCCCTCCTGCAAGGCCAAGCTGGCGAAGGCCGGCTCGGCCCCGGCGAAGCGGGGCAGGTGCTCGGCCTGCTGTTCCTGGGTTCCGAAGTCGATCAGCGCTCCGACGAACTGCCCCGGCGCCATGATCGCCACGCCCTGGCTGGCGCAGCCGCCGCCGAGCGCCTCCAGCACCACGGCATTGGTCATGCAGGACCGCTCGCCGCCCCCGCCGCCGTACTGTTCGGGAATGGCCGCGGCGATCAGCCCGAACTCCCAGCCTTGCCGGATCACTGCATCGGGAACCTCCCCGGCCTCGTCGACGGCCCTGGCCTGGGGCGCCAGGGCCTCGCGCGCGAAGCCCTGCAGGCTCTCGCGGATCATCGCCTGCTCTTCGGTGAGGTCGAAATCGATCATGGAAGTCTCCGTCCCGTCAGGACCGATGACAGATCGACGGCGCGGAAGGCAAGAACCCGATCAGTGGGCCATCGCCGCGGCGCTGGACCAGGCCGAACTGCCGAGGACGAAGGCGAAGACCATCAGCGCCGTCGCACCCACCCGGCGGACCACGCTCCCGACGAGCCGCCCGCCGCTACCGGCGCGCAGGCCGGCCCCGAGGGCGATCCAGCTGGCGCCGACCACCGCGATCAGCGCGCAGAGGCCGATCAGGTAGGGCGCGGCCTGGGCCAGCTGCCGATCAGCCAGGTAGGGGACCAGGCTGAAGGCGAAGATCACCGCCTTGGGGTTCAGGAGGGTGGTGGTGAAAACCTGGCGGAACTTGACGCGGCCGGCCGAGACCAGGGCGCTGGAGCCCTCGCGCCACAGCTTCACGGCCAGCCAGACCAGGTAGAGGGCGCAGGCGGCCTTGAGGGCGATCTTGGCGGCGAGATTGTCGTTGACCAGCGGGCCGAGCAGCAGGCCCAGGGTCAGGATCGAGATCATGTAGCCGGCGAGCTCGGCGCCGAGCAGCCGCAGGGAGTTGCGCAGCCCCACCGTGGCGCCCGACATGGCCAGCAGGGTGTTGGTCGGCCCCGGGGTTCCCAGAAGCAGCAGGCAGGCGGCCACGAACGCGGCGGGGTGGGCGGTGATCATCAGGCCCGCCCGAAGATCACCGAGGTGTTGATGCCGCCGAAGGCGAAGTTGTTGCTGGCGAAGAACTCCCCGTCGATCCTGCGTCCGTCGCCGTCGATGTAGTCGAGCGCCGCGCAGCGGGGGTCGGCTTCCTTGAAGTTGGCGATCGGCGCGGCCCAGCCGCCGTTGAGCATCTCGATGCCCAGCCAGGCCTCGATGGCGCCACAGGCCCCCAGGGTGTGGCCGAAGTGGCCCTTCAGGGTGTGGAAGGGGACCTTGTCGCCATAGACCTCGAAGCTGGCCTGGGCCTCGGAGGTGTCGCCCGCCACGGTGGCGGTGCCGTGGCCGTTGATGAAGGCCAGATCAGAGGCCGACAGGCCGGCGTCGCGCAGGGCCTCGCGCATGACCACCGCCTGGACCTCGCCGTCCGGGTGGCTGATGTGGGCGCCGTCGGCGTTGGTGGCGAAGCCCCTCACCTCGGCAATCGGCTTGGCGCCGCGGGCCAGGGCGTGCTCCAGCTCCTCCAGCACCAGGAAGGCGCTGCCCTCGCCGGTGACCAGGCCATCCCGCGAGACGTCGAACGGGCGGCTGGCGGTGTGGTCGTTGATCTTGCTGGTGGCGTAGAGCCGGTCGAAGACCATGGCCATCGTCGGGCAGAGTTCCTCGGCCCCGCCGGCCAGCATGATGTCGGCCTTGCCGGCCTGGATGGCCTCGACGCTATAGCCCACCCCCTGGCTGCCCGAGACGCAGGCGCTGGAGGTGGTGATGATCCGGCCCTTGATGCCGAAATAGACGCTGACGTTGACCGGAGCGGTGTGGGCCATCATCCGGATGTAGCTGGTGGCGTTCAGCTTGCCGGCCTTGCCGGTGACCATGAAGGCGCCGAAGTCGACGGTCGGTTCGGTCGAGCCGTAGCTGCTGCCGGCGGCCACGCCCACCCGGCCCGAGGCCAGGATCGGATCGTCCTTGAGGCCGGCCATCTCCAGCGCCCGGCCGGCGGCGTCGACGGCCATCACCGAGACCCGGCCCATCGAACGCATGGCCTGGCGGGGGAAGTGGCCCTCGTGGGTGAACCAGTCGGCCCCGCCGGCGACCTTGATCCCCATGTCGGTGAGGCGTTCCCACTCGGGCATGTAACGGATGCCGGTCTCGCCGGCGCGCATGCGGCCCTCGATCTCGGTCCATTGCTGGCCCATCGAGGTGATGCCGGCCATTCCGGTCACCACAACGCGACGCATCACACCAATCCCCCGTTAACGCCGATCACCTGCCTGGTGATGTACCCTGCCTCAGGGGAAAAGAGAAATGCGATCAATGCGCTCACCTCGTCGACCTGGCCGATCCTACCCATCGGTATGGCCTGGATGACCTCGGGGCGCACCTCGCCGATCATCCCCGTGTCGATCAGGCCGGGGGCGACGGCGTTGACGCAGATCCTGCGGCTCGCCAGCTCCACCGCCAGGGCCTTGCAGGCGCCGATGATGCCGGCCTTGGCGGCGCTGTAGTTGACCTGGCCGCGGTTGCCCATGACGCCCGAGACGCTGCTGAGCGCGATGATCCGGCCCCCGTCGCGGCGGCGGATCATCGGCATGGTGAGCGGGTGGACCACATTGTAGAAGCCGTCGAGGTTGGTGCGCAGCACCGCGTCCCAGTCCTCGCCGTTGATCGCCGGGAAGGCGTTGTCGCGGGTGATCCCGGCGCTGAGCAGCACGCCCCACCAGGCGCCCTTCTCCTCAAGCCGTGCCTCCAGGGCGGCGGTCACGGCGGCGCGGTCGGAGACGTCGAAGCTGATCAGCTCGGCCTCCGAGCCGGCGGCGCGGATCGCCTCCGCGGTCTCCTCGGCGCCCTTGCGGTCGCCGCCGTAGTGGACGGTGACCGGATGGCCGGCCTGGCCGATACGGATGGCGCTGGCCCGGCCGATGCCCTTGCTGGCGCCGGTGACCAGGACCGGGCGCTTGGCGTTCAGCTCGCGGCTCACGACGATGATCCTCTCAGGTAGGCGGCGATGTCCCGCGGCTGGAAGACGTTGACCGTCGCCGAGGACACCTCGGTTCCGGCCGCGTCCAGCAGGCGGCATTCGTAGGAGGCGGTCTCGCCGTCCAGCAGGCAGCGGGTCTCGATGGTCAGGGTCTCGCCGACCTCGAACCATTCCCGCGCCGCGGTGAACCTGCGGCAGCCGAGCAGGAAGCCGAGCTCCGGTCCCTGGCCAGCGCGCCAGCGGCGGATGCCATCGGTGGCGCTGATCGTCTGGGCCATCATCTCGAAGCCGACGTACACCGGCACGCCCTTGCCGGGGACCAGGAAGACGTGGTCCGGGGTGATGAGGTGCTCGGTGCGGGTGATTTCGCCGGCCTCGCCGAGCACGCGGTCGACCAGCCGCATCGGATGGCGGTGGGGGACCAGGCGGTCGATGTCGGGGAAGGCGGTCATGACCGGCTGAGGATGATGGCGGCGTTGTTGCCGCCGAAGGCGTAGCTGGCGGAGAGGGCGTGTTTGAGGCCGGCCACCCGGTCGCCGGGGGCCGCGAGGCGGACATCGGCCAACTCGGGATCGCGCTCGCCGTCCCAGAGGTGCGGCGGCAGGGCGCCGCCGGCCTCGAAGGCCAGCAGGCAGAAGCTGGCCTGCACCGCGCCGGCCGCGCCCAGCGTATGGCCGGTCAGGGGCTTGGTCGAGCTGCAGGGGGTCTCCGGGCCGAAGACCCGGTTGACCGCGCCAGATTCCATCCGGTCGTTCAGCTCGGTGCCGGTGCCGTGCAGGTGGACATAGCCGATGTCGGCGGGGCTTAGCCCCGCCATGGCCAGGGCCTTGCGGGCCGCGCCCTCGGCGCCGGCGCCGGTGGGGTCCGGGGCGCTGATGTGGTGGGCGTCGCTGGTCTCGCCCCAGCCGGCGACCCGCACCGGCGCCTCGTCGACGGTGAGCAGGAACAGGCCCGCTCCTTCGCCGATGTTGATGCCGCGCCGGTTGACGCTGAACGGGTTGGTCACCCGGTCCGAGAGGGCCTCCAGCGAGCCGAAGCCGTTGACCGTCAGGTCGCAGAGGGTGTCGAGCCCGCCGCACAGCACCGCGTCGCAGAGGTCGGCGGCGATCAGCCGGGCCCCGGCGGCGATGGCCTTGGCCCCGCTGGTGCAGGCGGTGGAGACGGCGAACGCTGGGCCAGCGGCCCCGGTCAGGGTCATGGTGACGGCGACCGGGTCGTCCAGCTCCTGGACGTCGAAATGGTAGCCCTCGGGCCAGACGCCCTCGCCAAGCTTGCGGCGCAGGGCCTGCCCGCCCTCGTCGACGCCGGAGGTGCTGGTGCCCAGGACCACGCCGACGCGGCGGGCGCCATAGCGCGAGACGGCCTCGGCCACCGGTCCCGCCATGTCGGCCAGCGTATGGGCCAGCAGCCGGTTGCTGCGGCTACGGATGGTCCGGTCGCTGAGGACGCCCGGCGGCAGGTCGAAGCGCAGCGCGCCGACCGGAACCTCGCGCCCGTCCGCCAGCCGCCACCGCCCGCCGACGGTCGGCGGGGCGGCGCTGAACAGGGCCTGGGCGACGGCGCGCTTGTCGCGGCCGAGGGCGCAGGCGACGGCGTGGCTGGAGACGTAGCTTTGCCGGGGGGCGCTCACTGTGGCTCCCGGCTGACGATGGTCAGGCTGTAGCTGAAGTCGTAGTTGGTCAGGGTGCGGCGGGTCGAGCCGTCGGCGTAACGCACCGGCGGAGTGATGTCGATCACCAGCTCGCCGCCGCGGACCAGCTTGCGGCGCCCGTCGGGATAGTCCCAGACCTGCAGCCTGCCGCCCAGCGCCGTCTCCAGCGCCGCCTTGGGCCAGTGGGTCATGACCATGTCGGCCAACACGTTCTCGGCGCGGAAGCCCGGCGGCGGCGCGCCATCGGTCCTGGTGGCGACCCCGTCCCGGGTCCAGTCGATCTGGGCGACGCGCGGGCCGGCGGGCGCGGTGACGATCACCGTCACCTTCTCGGGACCGAGGCTGACCAGGGCGTCGAAGGCGACCTTGCGCGGGCCGTAGGCGGCGACGATCGACTGGGTCATCTCCTTCTCCTCCGGGTAGCCCGGCGGCAGGGGGAGGGTCAGGTAGAGCCGGTCACGGGCCACCGCCGCGACACCCGGCGGGGGCGGCGGACCGGAGGGCGCGGAGGCGCAGGCGCAGGTCAGGGCCGCCAGGGCGCAGAGAAGGATCAGCCGGGCGGTCACTTCGCCATCGTGGTCAGATACCGGTCGACGGTCCGGAGGTATTTTTCCGGCTGCTGCACGATCGGGTTCTCACGGTCCCAGGCATAGCCCGCCAGCACCGAGGTCAGGTGGCGGACGATGTCGTTGGTCTCATCGGGCTTGTTGAAGATGATCCGTTGCAGGCTCTCGTCATACCAGGTGGCGACGCAGGCCCGGAAGGTGTCGATGCCGACGTACAGCTCGTCCGAGAACTCCTTCTGCCAGTCGACGGTTTCGCCGTTCAGCTGCCGGTCGATCAGGCCGGTGGCCAGCTGGGCCGACTTCAGGGCGATGGTGACGCCGGAGGAGAACACCGGGTCGAGGAACTCGGCGGCGTTGCCCAGCAGGGCGTAGGACGGCCCATAGAGGCTTTTGACGCTGCAGGCGTAGCCGTGGATGGTGCCTGGCGTCCGGTAGGGCTGCTTGTTCTTCAGCACCTCCTTCATCCGGGTCGTGGCGCCGACCAGGTTGTCCAGCCGTTCCTGCTCGTCGGCGCCGGCCGCCTGGATGATCTCGGGCGAGCCGACCACCCCCATCGAGGTGATGCCGTCGGCCAGCGGGATCAGCCAGTACCAGACGTGACGGTGCTCGGGATGGACCGAGACCAGGATCTTGTTCCGGTCGAAGGTCGGATCGTCGATGTTGTCGATGACTTGGCAGAAGATGCCCTGCCGCGGCGGGAAGTTGGACGGCACCTCCAGGTCGAGCAGGCGGCTCAGGGTGCGGCCGAACCCGCTGCCGTCGAGGCAGAAGCGGGCCTCGATGGCGCGCACCTCGCCGGCCTCGTTCCTGACCGTCAGCTTCACGCCGCTGTCGTCGCTCTCGAAGGCGGTGACCTCCTCGCCGTACACCACCTTGGCGCCCATTTCGGCGGCGCCGTCGGCGAGGATCTTGTCGAACTTCGACCGCATCACCTGGATGGTGGTGCCGGGCCCCTCCGCCGATTTGTCGGGGAAGTAGATGGCCTTGTACTGGTCTTCCAGCTGGAAGGCCGCGCCGTCCTTGAACTGGAAGGCGCCCGCCTGGACAGCCGGCAGCAGGCCGGCGTCGTCGAGGATGGCGATCGACTGGGCCAGCAGGCTCTCGCCGATCGAGAAGCGCGGGAAGTGGGTCTTCTCGATCACCTCGACCGACCGCCCCTTCTGGCGCAGGAAGGCCGCCGCGGCGGCGCCGGACGGCCCGGCCCCGATGATCACCACATCAAGCTTCTCTGACATCCCGTCCCCCAAACCACGCGGCAACAAAGGAAAACCCGTAGGAGATGGCGAGGCCCACGGCAACGGCTATGCCGAACGCCCGCACCGGATAGGTCGAACTGAGGCTGAGCAGACCCATCGAGAGGATGGCCGTCAGGGCCGTGATCAGGATCGGCAGCCCGGCCAGCGGCGAGCGCTTCCCGATCGCCGCCTCGTAGCGCAGGATCGAATAGTCGGCCCCCGTGCCGACCACCACGAAGGCGCCCATCAGGGAGAAGAAACTCAGCGGCGCCCCGACCACCGAGGCGGCCACCACCCCGCCGGCGACCCCCAGCAGCGGGGCGATCAGCACGCTGAGCGAGGAGAGCCGCCGATAGATGGCCAACAGCACCAGGCCGATCGCCACGAAGGCGGCGATCACGGCCCAGCCGGCCAAGCGGCGGTAGGCGCCGAATGCCTCGCTGTAGGCGGCGGCGGGATCGATGTAGGCGGCGTCCGGCGCACCCTTGACGGCGGCGACCACGGCCGGCGCGGCGGCCTCGGGGACCGGGGCGATCAGGTAGCTCAGCGCCCCCGCCTGGCCGGACAGGGCGGCCAGCCAGTCGGGGCGCTTGGCCTCCGTGGTCTCGAAAGGCTTGAAGTCGGAGAGCGGCAGGCCGAGCAGGGCGGCCCGCTCGGGGAGCCTGGGCCCGATCAGCACCTGGCGGACGCGGGCTTCGGTCGCCGCGCGCTCGGCCGCCGAGGGGTCGATCCGGCTGGGGGCGAGCAGGCTGGCGCGGGCGTCCGCCGGCAGGGCGGCCAGGACCTTCGCCTCGCGGGCCTTGGCGGCGTCGGCGGTCGGGGCCCAGGAAAGCAGGAAGTTGGGCGAGAAGGCGACGCCAGAAGCCTGGCGCACGGCGGCTTCTTCGGCGACCAGCTCTGGTGAGCGCGGCTGGAACCTGCGGACGTCGTCGAGGGTCCGGAAGTGGCTGACGGTCCAGGCGGCGCCCGCGGCGAACGCCAGCCCGAACAGGACCAGGCCCCAGCGCGACCAGCGGATCCCGGCGCGGAGGGTCTCCAGCCCGGCCCAGACCTTTGACAGCCGGTCGGCCCTGGCGGGCGCCAGCCGGGGGTCGAGCCGCGGCACGATCAGGAAGGCGCAGGCCCAGGCCGACAGCAGGCCGCCGACCGCGAACACGGCCATCTGGCTGAAGATCGGCACCCCGAACAGGGCCAGGCAGCCGAAGCCCATGGCGCTGGTGATCATGCAGACGGTCACCGGCCGGAAGATCAGGGCCAGCCGCTCCCGGCGGTCCGCCCAGCGGGTCATCGGGCCGGTGGCCAGGTAGTAGATGGCGTAGTCGGCGGTGACTCCGACGAAGGCCGAGCCGAAGACGAAGGTCAGCATGTGGACGGTGGGGAACACCGCCAGCACCGCCGCAAGGGAGCCGAGGTAGCCCGCCGCCACCACCAGCAGGGTGATCGGCAACGCCCTCAGGCGGCGGAACACCAGCAGCAGCAGCAGGACGATGCCCAGCGTCGAGGCTGCCCCGACGGTGGAGATGTCCCGGCGGGCATGCCGGGCTCCGTCCTCGGCGTGGAAGGCCGCGCCGGCGCGGGCGACCGTCACCCCCTTCAGCGCATGCGCCTTGCGCCAGGCCTCCACGGTTTCGGTGAAGCGTCCCTGCGTGTCGAGCCGGAAGGCCGAGGCGGTCAGCCGTCCGCTGATCAGCACCGAGCCGTCCTCGGCCGGCGCCCCGAAGCCGGTGGCGGGCAGCAGGCAGCCCGTCAGGCGGACGGTCAGCAGGAAGGGGTCGCGCAGCAGCATCTCGCCGCTGACCGGGGCGACCGGGGAATAGAGCTGCACCAGGGAGGACTGGACCACGCCCTCGGCCGCAGCGGCGTCGAACGCCTGCGGGGTCGGCTCACAGCGCAGCTGGTTGCGGCCGGCGAACAGCCAGCGCCCGGTCTGTTCGCCGTCGACCGCGGCGTCCACGAAGACCCCGCTGGCCTTGAGGCGCCTGGACAGGTCGTCGGCGGCGGCCTGGGCCCGTTCCGGCGTCGGCGCCGAGACCAGCATGGCCACCCGGCTGGAGGCCGCGGCCCCGGCCTGGACCATCGCCTCCCGGACCGGCGGCTTGAGCGCCTGGGCCGGCAGCAGGCTCTGGATGTCGGTGTCCAGCGCGCCGCCGCCGACCAGGCGCAGGGCGATGAAGGCCCCGGCGAGGAGGCAGGCGGCCAGGTAGGCCCAGATCAGTCGACCCCCCGGCACTCCGTTACCTCTTGCGCGCCGCGCCCATCTCTATGGCGATGGAGTCGCCGTTGGCCTGGCGGATGGAGACCGCTTCGGCCCGGGCGCAGCCGGAGATCTCGATGGTGGTCAGGAAACGGGCCAGGGTGGCGTCCTTGGGCTTGAGGCTGAGTTTCCAGGCCCCGCCCGGCGAGGCCGGCCCGCCGCTGATCGTGTAGTAGCGGCGCAGGGCGCTGAAATCCCCGGTCAGGATCTCGAACAGGCCCGAGCTGCGCAGGAAGGGGTCGGCCGAGGCCGGGCCGACCGCCTGGGCTGGTCCCCCCTGCACCGACTGGGTGATCCTCCCCGGCGTGATGGTCAGGCGCACGTCGACGGGCTTGACCACCCGCCAGTCGACCCGGCCGGGCTTGACGCTGGCGACGCCGGTCGAGACCAGCGGGGTCTTCATGCTGGCTAGGCGACGCGTCTGCCTGAAGTCGAAGGAGCCGGTCTCGGCCTTGAGCCTGTACGGGTCGGCGCAGGCGGCGAAGGCCGGGGCGCCCGCCAGCAGGATCACGCCGCCGGCAGCCAGGGCGACAGCTTTTCGCGCAGGATGGGCGGGGTTTCCCACAGCATGGTCTCCGTTGTGATCTCGACCGCCACCTGGACGCTCGAACAGCGGTTCAGCCGCTGTCCGGTGGCGAGGTCACGGAACTCATAGTCGATTTTGAGGCGATTTTCCCATTCGACCACCCCGGCGACGATCTCGATCTCCTGGTGGAGCCGCATCGGGCGGGCGTAGCGGAACCGCATGTCGATGATCGGCCAGCCGTAGCCGGAGGCGATCATCGCCCCGTAGCCGTAGTCGATCTTCTCGAGGATGGCGACGCGGCCGAGCTCCATGAAGCGCGGGTAGTAGCCGTGCCAGACGATGTTCATCGAGTCGATGTCGTAGAACTCCGGCCGGGCCCGGACGCTCGCCGTGACGATGGCCTTGTTCACCGTCAGATGTCCGCCAGCAGTCCCGACCACTGGCCGGCGGCGAGGCTGGCGCAGAGGCCGCGCAGCGCCTTGTCCAGCGGGGCGTCCTCGTCGATGAACGGCACGTGGTCGCCCGCATCCTTGATGAAGTCGCCGACCCGCTGGCCCAGCTCCGCCTCCTTCAGGCCCCCGTCGCGCAACCGCAGCCGCACCGCCTGGGTGCAGGCGATGATGTGGGCGGCGGCCACCTGCTCGGTCAGCTCCAGCACCCGCAGGCAGTCCCGCGCGGCGATGGTGCCCATCGAGACCTTGTCCTGGTTGTGGCACTCGGTGGAGCGGCTGAAGACCGATGCCGGCATGGTCAGCTTCAGGGCTTCGGCAGTCCAGGCGCTGACGCCGATCTGCACGGCCTTCAGGCCATGGTTGATCGGAGCCCTGTCGCCCGTGGCTCCCGACAGGTTGGACGGCAGGCCGTTGTTGTAGCGAGTGTCGACCAGCAGGGCGAGCTGGCGGTCCATCAGGTCGGCCAGGTTGGCGACCAGGTTCTTGAGGCTGTCCATCACGAAGCAGATGTGACCGCCGTAGAAGTGGCCCCCATGCAGGGTGCGGCCGGTCTCCGGGTCGAACAGCGGGTTGTCGTTGGCGCTGTTGATCTCGGTCTCGATGACCTGCCGGAAGTGGCCCAGCATGTCTTCCAGGACGCCGACCACGTGCGGGGTGCAGCGGATAGAGTAGCGGTCCTGCAGGCGGGTGGGGGTGTGCAGCCGGGCGAACTCGGCCAGGTCGGCGCGGATTCGGGCCCCGACCCGCATCTGGCCCGGGTGCGGCTTGGCGGCCATCAGCCGCTCGTCGAAATGGGCCGGGTTGCCGAGCAGGGCCAGGCTGGCCATGGCGGTCAGGCGGCAGGTCAGCCTGGACAGCTGTTCGGCGCGGTGGAAGGCGAGCGCCGCAAGGCCGGTCATCACGGCCGTGCCGTTCATGACCGCCAGCCCTTCCTTGGGCTTCAGCTTGATCGGGCTCAGGCCCGCCTTCGCGAAGGCTTCGGCCGCGCTCATCACATGGCCCTGGTAGAGGACGTCCCGCTCGCCCGCGAGGGCGCCGGCGATGTAGCTGAGCGGGGTCAGGTCGCCGCTGGCGCCGACCGAGCCCTCGGAGGGGATCAGCGGGAGGATGTCGAGCCGCAGCATGTCGCTGAGCAGCTTCACGAGGTCGAGGCTGACGCCCGACCAGCCGCGCATCAGGGTGACCAGCCGCACGGCCATCACCGCCCGGGTCTCGTGCGGATCGAGGATGCGCCCCAGGCCACAGCCGTGGAAACGGGTCAGGTGCAGCGGCAGCTCGTTGACCAGCGGATTGGGCACGCCCCGGGTGACGCTGTCGCCGTAGCCGGTGGTGACGCCATAGATGACGCCCTCGCGCGCCAGGGTCGCCTCGACATGGCCCGCTGAGCGCGAAATCGCCTCCAGGGCGGTCTCATCGGTGGTCAGCCGCAGGGCGACCTGCCCAGTGGACAGCGCCCAGACGTCGTCGATCGTCAGTTCGGAATCGCCGAACGCGATGCCCTGGCTGTAGCCCGAAAAATCGTTCACGCCGTCCATCCCCAACCCCTACAGACGCCAGAAATCATAAAAGTTGAACCATTGGAACGGGTTGGCGAGGGCCTGCTCCTCCAGCACCGCGGCAAAGCGCGTCGCCGTGGCCTTGATGGCTGCTTCGCGGTCCTTGCGCGGAAAATCAAGCCGCTCACTGAACTTGCGCAGCAGCACGCGGTACCTGCCGTTCTGCCGCACCGAAAACAGCGTGTAGACAGGGCATTTGAGCGCAGAGGCCAGGATGAAGGGTCCCATCGGGAAGGGCGCGTCCTCCCCGAGGAAGGGCGCCCAGACCGAGGGGCTCTTGCCGCCCGGCGCGACGCGGTCGGCCAGGATGACCGCCCAGTCGCCGTCTTCCATCGAGGCGGCCAGGGTCATGGCCGCGCCCAGGCCGAGGTCGGTGACCTCGATGATCCGCACCGTAGAGAGCGGGGCCATCTTGGCCATCAGCTCGGCGAACTTCACGGCATTGCCGCTGTGGGCCAGGATGTTGACGTTCCGCCGGTGGCCGAGGGTGGCGATGGCCCGCATCACTTCCGGCACGCCCAGGTGCGCCGACAGCACCACGGCGCCGCGCGGATCGGCCCGGGCCTCCTTGAATTCCTCGTCGTAGAGGCCGGTGGTCTTCTCCGGCGGGATGTCCCCCAGCCAGGCGGAAAAGCGGTCCAGCGCCCCGCCGGTGAAGGTCATCATATGCTTGAAGCCGGCCCAGTGGTCGACCTTGCCGATCGCCGCGCCGCGCGCCTTGGCCCGCCGCAGCCAGTCGAGCGAGGCTTCGCGCTGGCGCCTTCCGGTCAGGTAGAAGTAGGCGACGAACGGGGTCATCATGGCGAGGCAGATCGTCCGCCCGAGCAGGCGGTAGACCATGGCCGCGGTCCACAGGCCCACGAAGGCCCCCCGTTCCGCCGTCGACGCCCAGGTCGCCGCCATACGCTCGCACCGTTCCCCAGTTTCGCCCGCGTCGCCGCGAACGTCGCCCCCAGTTCGGCCCGCGCATGCGGACGCCGGGGTCTCTAGCGCCCGCAGACGGCTCCGTCCACGTTGAGTCCGATCGGCCTGCGTGTATTCTGCGGTCGGCTTGGTCGGGAGAGGGAGTCCCTGATGAAGATGTTCGCCATCGTCGCGGCGCCGTTGGCGCTGCTCGTGGCCGCCGCGCCGTCAGCGCTCGCCAAGGGCCGCAACGAGTTGATCAACTTCCCGATCGCCGAGGTGATGAGCAACCCCGAGTTCAAGGACAGGCTCCCGAAGGGCGTGAGGTTCTACTTCGGAACCCAGCGCGCCGCCGTGTCGAAGAGGCTCGGACCGACCCACACCAGCAAGAAGACCAGCTCCTTCAAGAAATCCGACAAGACCGCCTGCGAATGGGCCATGTTGAGCGCCCTGATCGCCATCGGCGAGGACGCCAGGGCGCGCGGCGGCAACGCCGTCATCAATATCAAGTCCAATTATGAGAACAACGAGACCTCCAGCAACGCGACCTACGTCTGCGGCGCCGGGAAAATCATGGCCGGCGTCGCCCTGAAGGGCGAGGTGGCCGTGGTCCGCTGAGTTTGGTACCTGTCGGGACTACGAGGATTGGGGGAAGGTCATGACGATTCGGATGGCGGCGGCAGCCGCCCTGGGGCTGGCTGTAGCGCTCCCAGCCAGCGCCGCCGCGGCGCCGGGCCAGGGTGATGTCCTGACCTATGCCCTGCAGGCGGCGGTGGAGGATCCGGCGGTGGCCGCCAAGCTGGCCCCGGGGGTCAAGCTGTTCTTCGGCGACCAGCCGGCCAAAGTGGTCAAGGAGATCGGACCGACCGAGACCAGCCGCGTCGGGGTGCGGCCAGCCCGCAAGACCCCGATCAGCGACCGCTGCATCCGGGTGGCCGGCAACGCTCTGATCAGCCTGTCCGAGGACGCCAAGGCCCGCGGCGGCAACGCCGTGGTCCGCATCCGCTCCAACTACGGGGGCCGGGCCAGCGACAACCCGTTGAAGTTCGAATGCGTGCTGGGCCTGCAGATGCTGACGGTCAGCCTGTCCGGCGCCGTGGCCGTTGTGGAGTAGGTTTTCTGTCTCGCCAGCCAATCAGGAATCCCCAATGAGAAGGTCCACCATCGCCCTGGCCTGCGCGACCTTGATCGCCGCCGCGCCCACGGCCGCGCCGGCCGCCAAGCCGCTGCCGACCGTTCAGACTTTCGATATCGCCGAGGTCCTGAGCGACCCTAAGCTGATGGAGGAGGCGCCCAAGGGCGTGAAGTTCTACTTCGGCGACCAGAAGGCCAATGTGGTCAAGGTCATCGGCCCGCTGAAGGGCAGCCGCCGGACCGGGCGCAAGTCGCCGCCGGAGAGCTGTCGGAAGGTGATGGCCAGCCTGATGGGAGCCTTGGGCCGCGATGTCCAGGCCAGGGGCGGCAACGCGCTCGTCGGCATAAAGTCCAATCTGTTCAACATTCCGACCTCCAGCGATACGCAGTTCCAGTGCGCGCTGGGCGAGAAGAAGGTCAGTGTCGCGCTGACCGGCCAGATCGCGGTGGTCGAATGACGCGTTGATCGGCCGGCTCGATTTTCGGTGTCGGCGCTCAGTTTTCAAGTGTAGGTTTCGTTGGCGCATCGCCATCGATCAGTTAATTTCGGGGGAGTTCACCGTGAGGAAATCTGTTATCGCCGTCATGCTGGCGGCCCTGCTGGCCGTCCCGACCGCCGCCCCGGCCGCCAAGCCGCCGCCGCCGGTCAAGATGTTCGACATCTATAACGTCATGAACGATCCCGAGCTGACCAAGCTTCTGCCCGTGGGCGTGAAGTACTACTTCGGCAACCAGCCGGCTGCCGTGGTCAAGGTGATCGGGCCGCTGAAGGTCACCCGCCGCACCACCAAGGGCAAGGGCGAGGTCGTGGCCTGCCGCTGGGCGATGACCAGCGCCCTGATCGGCCTGGGTCGCAACGCCCAGGTGCAGGGCGGCAACGCGGTGGTCGGCATCCAGTCGAACCTGGAGAACATTCCCAGTTCGAGCGACACCCAGTTCAAGTGCGCCATCGGCGGCATGATGGTCAACGTCGCCCTGATCGGCCAGGCGGCCGTGGTCGAGTAGACAGGCGCATCGGGGATCGGCGGCGCCGTGCGCCGCCGGATTGGGGAGACCGACATGAAACTGAAGACCGCTGCCGCGGCCTTGCCGCTGCTCGTCCTGACCCTGGCGCCCGTGAGCGGCGCCACCAAGGGCAGCGACCGTTCGGTCGACTTCCCGATCGCTCCGGCGATGGAGGACAAGAACCTTCAGGAGATTCTCCCCGCCGGGGTGAAGTACTTTTTCGCCGACCAGCCGGCGGTCGCCGAGAAGGAACTGGGCCACATTTACAGCCACCGGAAGTCGCCGGTCATCTACATCGGGCCCGAGAAGTCCTGCCGGCGGGCCTTCATCAGCGGCCTCGTCGCCTTGGGCGAGTCGGCCAAGGCCCAGGGCGGCAATGCGGTGATCGGCATCCAGTCCAACTATGATGGCCAGGTCCTGACCAGCCGCGACCGGTTCCGCTGCGGCGTCGGCATGCGGCTCGTCGGCGTCGGCCTGACCGGCAAGGCGGCGGTGGTCCCCTGATCGGGCGGCGCGGGGCGGCGGTGGCGGAGCCGGACGCCAGGCTGTAGAGCACGGCCATGAGCTTCCGTCCCTGCGCGGTGATCCCCGCCTACAACCACTACCTGCGGCTGGGGCCGGTGATCGAGGGCCTGCGGTCGCTGGACCTGCCGGTGTTTGTCATCGACGACGGCAATGTCGAGCCGGCCCGGTCGGGGCTGGCGGCCTTCCACGATCCCGGCCGCGGCGTCACGGTGATCCGCGTGGAGGTCAATTCGGGCAAGGGCGCGGCGGTGATGCACGGGCTGCGCCTGGCGGCCGAGGCCGGCTTCACCCATGCCCTGCAGATCGACGCCGACGGCCAGCATGAGCCGGCCCAGGCGGCGCGCTTCCTCGAACTGGCAAGGGCCAACCCCACGGCGGTGGTCACCGGCGCCGCGGTCTACGACGAGACCGTGCCGGCGGCCCGCAAGTTCGGCCGCTACATCACCCACTTCTGGGTCTGGGTGGAGACCGCCTCCTTCGACATCGCCGACAGCATGTGCGGCTTCCGCCTCTATCCGCTGGGCCCGACGGTGAAGATGCTCGACGCCGAGCGCATCGGGCCGCGGATGCAGTTCGACACCGAGATCCTCGTGCACCTGCACTGGCGGCGGGCGCCGGTGATGAACGTGCCAGTGAAGGTGATCTATCCGCCCGACAACACCTCCAACTTCGCCATGCTGGAGGACAACGTCCGGATCAGCCTGATGCACCTGGGCCTCGTGCTGCAGGCGCCGGTGCGGCTGCTCATGAAGCCGTTTCGCGAGCGGCCGTCGGCGCCCTAAGCTCGCTCCAAGGGCGGGAGAAGCGCATGACGACGGCGACCTTGGCCAACGGCCGGACCATCGGCTTCACCGACCACGGCGGCGATGGGCCAGCGGTGATCCTGCTGCACAGCTACCTGATGAACCGCAGCATGTTCGCGCCGCAGGTCGCGGCCTTCGGCGACCGGTTCCGGCTGATCGCCGTGGACGAGCGCGGCCACGGCGAAACCCCGGGCGACGAGCCCTTCACCTTCTGGGATGTCGCCGCCGATGTCCTAGCGCTGATGGGCCACCTGAACCTTTCCCGGGCGGCGGTGGTGGGCACGAGCCAGGGCGGCTTCGTCGCCATGCGGATGGCGCTGACGGCGCCCGAGCGGGTCGGCGCCATCGCGATCCTCGGAACCTCGGCGGCGGCCGAGGACCCGGCGATCGCCGAGACCTACCGGGCCAGCGCCCAGGCCTGGCGGCAGTTCGGCCCGCTGGACCCCATCATCGACGGGACCGCCGCCGCCTGCCTGGGGGCGATGCCGGCCGAGGACTGGAAGGCCTATTGGCGGACCCTGGACGCCCATCAGGCCTCGCGGAACCTGGAGGCCCTGGTGACCCGCGACGACATCACCGGTCGGCTGGGCGAGCTGCGCTGCCCGGTCCTGGTCATGCACGGTTCGGCCGACGCGGCCTATCCGCCGGCCCTGGGCGAAGCCATCGCCTCGGCCGTTCCCGAGGGGCGGTTCATCCTGGTCGAGGGCGGCGCCCATTTCCTGAGCCTGACCGACGCCGAGGCGGTCAACCCGCCGCTGCGGGCCTTCCTGGAGCAGAACGCCACACGAGGCTGAGCACGAAGCCCGGCTGCGGCAGCGCCTGCAGCAGCCAGGCGTCGCCGACCGCAACGGGCGCCTCCGATCGGTTGGCGCCGGCGATACGGATCAGGTCGGGGGCGGGGTCGGCGCCGAAGGCCTTGAACCAGGCCTCGCCGAAGGTCCAGCCGCGGAAGAACTGCTCGGGCGTCAGGTCGACCGTTTCACCGAGGTAGTGCTCGGCGATGTCGGCCATGCGGCGGCGCGGGTCGACCCATTCGATGTCGACGCCGAGGCGGGCCACCGGCGGATGAGCGACGGCGGCTGCGACCAGGCCGCGGCCGTGGCTGCGGCTGAACAGGGGTGCGGCGGGGTCGAGCTCGGCCTGGAGGGCGCGGGCGGCGGCGCTCTCCAGGGCCTTGGGCGGCCGCTGCCCGGGGGAGAACCCGGGCAGGGCGCGGACGGCGTATCGCGGCCGTCCGTCCATCCCGGGGTCAGACCAGCGAGCCGTGGCAGTGCTTGAACTTGCGGCCCGAACCGCAGGGGCAGGCGGCATTACGGCTGGTGCGTTCCCAGCCGTCCGGCAGGGCCGAGATCGGCAGGGCGGCGCGTTGCTGGGCGTCGAGGTCGGCCCCGGCCCCGGCCAGGCTGAGCGCCCGCTCGTTCTCGCCGGTCAGCGGATCCATATGGATCTCCGTCAGGCCGGAGAGGGGCTCCGGCTCGGGATCGGCGTACTGGAACTCGACCGTCATCAGCCAGCGGGTGGTGTTGACCCGCAGGTTGGAAAGCAGGGTCTCGAACAGGCTGAAGGCCTCGGTCTTGTACTCGTTCAGCGGGTCGCGCTGACCATAGCCCCGCAGGCCGATGACGTTGCGCAGGTGGTCGAGGTGCATCAGGTGCTCGCGCCACTGAAGGTCGATCATCTGCAGCAGGAAGTTCTTCTCGACCGAACGCATCTGCTCGGGGCCGAGCAGGGCCTCGCGCTCGACAAAGCGGGCGTCGGCGGCGGCGCGGATGCGGTCGCGGATCTCGTCGTTGGCGATGCCTTCCTCGGCCGCCCATTCGGCCAGCGGCAGCTCCATGCCGAGCACGGCGCGCACGCGCTCGTCCAGGCCCTCGATGTCCCACTGTTCGGCATAGGCCTTGGGCGGCAGGTGGCGCTCGATCAGGTCGTCGATAACGTCCTGGCGCATCTCGGTGATGATGTCCGAGAGGTCGGTCGCCTCCATGAACTCCTGGCGCTGCTCGAACACGGCCTTGCGCTGGTCGTTCACGACGTCGTCGTACTTGAGCAGGTTCTTGCGGATTTCGTAGTTGCGCTGCTCGACCCGCTTCTGGGCCGTGGCGATCGCGGAATTCAGCCACTTGTGGGTGATCGCCTCGCCTTCCTGGACGCCAAAGGTGCGCATGATCGAGTCCAGGCGCTCGCCGGCGAAGATGCGCAGCAGGTCGTCCTCGCAGGAGAGGAAGAACTTGGAGCGGCCCGGGTCGCCCTGACGGCCGGTCCGGCCCCGCAGCTGGTTGTCGATCCGGCGGCTTTCGTGCCGCTCGGTGCCGAGCACGTAGAGGCCGCCGGCGGCGAGCGCCTGCGTCTTCAGGTCAGCGATCTCG
>DASPLD010000319.1:0-49836 GCA_035627755.1 Caulobacter sp.
TCGCCAGCCTGGTCGTCGAGCGCAAGGGCGTCGCCGACTTCTTCACCGCCGCCGACCTAAGGGCCGAGGAGACGATCCGCCGCCAGCTCGAGGCCTTCGCCCCCACCTACGGCTTCCTGGGCGAGGAGGGCGGCCTGATCCCCGGAACCGATCCCGACCACGTCTGGGTGGTCGACCCGCTCGACGGCACCACCAACTTCCTGACCGGCATGCCGATCTTCGCCTGCAACATCGCCCTGGCCCGGGCCGGGGAGGTGATCGCCGGGGTGACCTATGCCCCGGCCATGGACGAGCTGTTCCATGCCGAGGTGGGCGGCGGCGCCTGGCTGAACGACCGGCCGATCCGGGTCTCGGCCCGCGACCGGCTGGAGGACGCGGTGCTGGCGGTCGGCATCCCCTTCGCCCACAAGCCCGAGCACGAGCGCTTCAGGCGCGAGATGGAGAGCCTGACGCACCGGGTGGCCGGCATCCGCCGGCTCGGCGCCGGCGCCCTCGACCTGGCCTGGGTCGCGGCGGGCCGGTTCGACGGCTACTGGGAACAGAAGGTCTCGGCCTGGGACATGGGCGCCGGGGTGATCCTGGTCCGCGAGGCCGGCGGCCGGGTCACCGACACGCTCGGCAGGGACCTCGAGCTGCACAACGGCACGGTGCTGGGGACCAACGCCGTCCTGCACGACACCATCCTCGACGCCATCCGCCCCTGACCGGAGAACACCTCGATGACCGGACCCCGCATCGGCCGCCGCGGCCTGTTCGGCACCGCCTCCCTCGCCGCCTTCCTGGCCTCCGCGCCCCGAGCGATGGCCCAGGTGCTGGGCTATCCCCGTTGCCTGGAGGGCCCGATGGTCGGCGCCGGCGGCCCAGACCACATCGCCATCTGGGCGCGGATCAGCGGCCCGTTCGAGGTCGTTGTCGAGGCCAGCCCGGACCGCTATTTCAAGGCCCCGATCGCCAGCGCCCCGGTCAGGGCCGGCCCCGAGACGGACTTCTGCGTCGTCTGCAGGGTCCCCGGCCTGAGGCCGGCGACGGACTATTATTACCGGCTCAAGATCGCCGGAAAGGCCGACCGCTACCAGCCCGTCCCCTTTAAGACCCGCACCGCCCCCGCCGGACCGGCCAGCTTCCGTGTGGGGTTCGGCAGCTGCTGCCGCATCCAGTTCGACGCCGACCAGAAGATCTTCAACGCCGTCGTCGAACAGGAGCCGGACCTGTTCTTCTGGCTGGGCGACAACATCTACGGCGACACCACCGAGCCCTCCGGCCTGGCCGACCTCTACCGCCGACAGCGCAGCGTCGAGCGCCTCCTGCCTCTCATCCGCCGCGTCCCCAACCTCGCCATCTGGGACGACCACGACTTCGGCTACAACGACTCCGACCGGCTCAGTCCCGTCCGCGACCAGTCCTTGGCGCTCTTCAAGAACTACTGGGCAAACCCCTCGTACGGCGAGCCCGGCGTTCCGGGCATCCACTTCAAGCACAGCCACGGCGGCGTCGACTTCTTCTTCCTCGACGGTCGCTACCACCGAGACAACTCCGACGCCCGCGACACCCCGGCCAAGACCATGCTGGGCGCCCCCCAGAAGCGCTGGCTCAAGGCCGCCCTCAAGGCGAGCACGGCGCCCTTCAAGGTGCTGGTCTCGGGAACCGGCTGGTCGATCGCGGAGGAGGGCGGCGACAGCTGGGCCGTCTACCGTCACGAACGGGACGAGCTGTTCGACTACATCCGCGACCAGAAGATCGAGGGTGTCGTCCTGATCAGCGGCGACACCCACATGGGCGAGCTCAACTGCATCCCCCGGTCGGAGAAGGGCGGCTACGACCTCTACGACTTCTGCTCATCGCCCCTGGCCCAGATCCCGGACACCGACTACCTCGAGCAATCGCCGGAGGTCCGCATGCGGGAGGTCTGGGGCCGCAGCGTCTGCTTCGGCATCCTCGACTTCCAGATGGGCGAAAACCCCACCCTGACCCTCAACCTGCACAATGTGGTCGGCGCCCCCGTCTGGGACCCCCTGGTCCTGACCCCCGCCGACCTGAGGAACGGCGCCTCGACGTGGCGCGCGAAGATCGATCCCGACGAACTGGCCCGCCGCAAGCCGCCCGCCTAGAGCAGGGCGCGATCTGACGGAATCAAACCGCGCCGCTCCAGGTTTTTCGTGGTCGCGCGTTTGATTCGATCACCGGTTCCCACTCATCGGAACGCGCTCCGGGCGCCGTGGAAACCGGGAGCCGGGTGCTGGCGCTTCTGCGGCGTAAGCTCAGATCCCCTGGCCCCGATCGGCGTTAGGCCGTCCTCTCTGAAACCCGATCATAGATCGACCGCCTCGCGACGGCCCTCTCCAGCCGGTCAATGGCGGCCAGAGCATCTTCCGCCTCCTGGTTCAGCTCCATCGCCGCCTCGTTGAGCGCGGCCCAGAGCGGCGCCAGCCGGGCGACGAGGGCCCGGCCCGAGGCGGTGAGCCGCAGCCGTCGAAGCCGGTTGTTCCTCGGGTCGCTCTCCCAGGCGATGAGTCCCGCCCTGTCGAGCCCTTCGCGAATCTGGCTGACCGAGGCGTGGCTGACGCCGAGGCGGGCCGCCAGTTCGCCCACGGACAGAGCGTCGTTCTGGCTTAGCAGGTTCACGACGCCGTACCAGCGCTGCTCGAAGGCCTCGCCGCTCTCCCGGTAAAGTCGGGCCGCGTCCCGGTCGATCCGTTCGGACAGCCGCCGAAGCCGGGCGCCTATCGCGGCGGCTCCGCTCTGTCGGCTGAAGTCGGGAGGGGAGGCTTGAGGAGGGGTCATTGACTTCCGTCGTAAGTAGTTACAAGGAGCATTGGCAAGCGTGGAGGCGTCATGCGCAGACGGGAAATGGTGCTGGCCGGAATCGCGGCCATGGGCATGGCGCAGTCCGGCCCGACCCGGGCGCGGCCGGCGGCCGATCCTGGCGTCCTGGCGGGTTGGCTGGACCGTTGGCTGGCGGCGTTCAATGATCCTGATCTGCGTGTCTACCAGCGCTTCGTACAGGCGAATGCGCCGACTGTGATCCCCTATCTGGATGACGACCTGGCGGTGCGCGAAACCACGGGGGGTTTCGAGTTGCTGGCCTCCGAATTGACGGCGCCCGGGGAGATCACGGCTCTCGTCCGGGATCGGGCCTGGGACCGGCGCTCGAAGGTGGTGCTGCAGGTCTCCGGTGCGGAACGTCTGGAAGATATTTCGTTCGCTCCGGCGCCCGCCGGTGATCCCACGCCGAGGCTGGACGAATCCGGCGCTCTGCGGGCCGCCAAGCAGCAGTTCGAACGGCAAGGCCGGGCCGGCCGGCTCAGTGGAGCGGTTCTCGTCGCATCGGGGGAGTCGGTTCTTCTTCGCGCGGCTTACGGGCTGGCGGAGGAGGCGGCCCGGACCGCGAACACGCCCGGAACCCGGTTCTGCATCGGGTCGATCGGGAAGATGTTCACCGCCGTCGCGGTCATGCAGGCGGTGGAAGAGGGCGTGATCCGGCTCGAGGCGCCGGTGCGAGACTACCTGCCCGACTATCCCAATGCCGCGATCGCCGACCGGGTGACGGTCCGGCAGTTGCTTACGCACACGGGCGGCGCCGGCGACGTGTTCGGCCCGGACTATGACGGCCACGAGGGCTCGAGCGCCGAGCCGGAATATCTGATCGGCCTGTACGGCCGGCGGGATCCGGCGTTCGAGCCTGGTTCCCGCTGGGGTTACAGCAACTACGGCTTCGTTCTTCTCGGCCGCATCCTCGAGGTGGTGCGGCGGCGGCCCTACGCCGCCGTGGTCGGAGACCAGGTGTTCCGGCCAGCGGGCATGGAGGCGACCTCGCTGAATTCCGCCCATGCCGCCCCGACAGCCATCGCCTACACTGGCGCGCGCCCGAGGGGGCTGAAGGCGTTGCGCCCCTACGTGGGCCTGCCCGCGGGGGGCGGATATTCCACCATCGGCGACCTTCACGCCTTCATCGGCGCCCTGCGAAACGGCGTCCTGCTTCGCCAGGCGACCCTGGTCCGCATGACCGAGCCCCTTGTGAGAGCCGGAGCCTCGCACTGGGGCCTTGGCTTCGCCATCAGGACCCGCAACGGCCAGCGCTATTTCGGGCACGGCGGCAGCGCGCCCGGGATCAGCGCCGATCTCGCGATCTTTCCCCGCTTCGCGACGGTCGTGCTGTGCAACCGCGGTCATCCCGCGGCCGTCTGCGCGGCGGACTATGTGGGCGGCCGCCTGCCGCTTTGAGGCGCACCTCCAACTCGGACGAATCGACATTCCGGACCGCGGGGCCGGCGATCCGCATTGGGGAGCAAGTCATGCGCTGTAAGAACCCGGGCAGACTTGAGTGGCCTGGGATGGCGTGGACCCCCGGAGCAAGCCCGGTGAGATGGTCGAAACCGACACTCCCCACCATCTCAGCGAAATGAACCACCCGAGATGGCGGCGGAGATGGTGGGTGCACAAGGATCGAACCTTGGACCCGCTGAATAAGAGTCATCGATGGGGAAGTCCTGCGCGCCGCTCCCGCTCGGTCTGAAACAGCGCAGGCGTGTGGCCAAGTCGGGCGCATGCACTTAATGTCGTGTCATGAATGGGCGGGGTGACGATTCAAGCGAGGGGTTTGCCAGTATCGACGCCATCGTCGCGATGCTGGTCCTGGCGGTGACGGTGGCGCTGGCGCTGCAGGCGTCGGCCATGGCCAGGCAGTTGTCCCACCGGGCGGTCGCAACCCGACAAGCGGGCCTGTTGCTGAACCAGTTGCTCGCTGATCCGCGCCCCACCGAGCCGCTCGTCGAGGGAGCCACCGACCGCCATCGCTGGCGGCTGGAGCGGCGGCTGGCGGGGATGGCGGCCGATGAACGCGCGCCGCGCCTCTGCGAGTGGCGCGCGGTGGTCACCGACCGCCGCAGCGGCCTCGCCTATCAGAGCCGGGTCATGGACCTCTGTCAGGCGGCCGAGTCTGATGAACCGTGAGGGCTATTCCCTGGCCGACACCCTGGCGGCGATGCTGATCATCGGCTTGGCGATGGTTGGCCTATTCCAAGGGGTCGGGCTGATAGCCAGGACTCAGACAACCAACAACGCCGAGGCGCTTGCCAATCAGCGATCGCGGGCGGTCCAGCGAGGGTTAGATACTCTGTTCGCCTCCCACACCCACCGACCGATAGGGGGGCTGCTCGTTGGCGAGCCTTCGGCCATCGCCTTTCCGTGCGATGCAGCCAATTGCTCGGCCCGTTTGACGCGCAGGCACGGCAGGACTTGGCTGGAGGTGCGCCATGCGCGCGGTCGCGCCACCGCCCTGGTTGCGCCGACGGATCACCCGGTCTCCTTTCGCTTCGCCAGCCGCGCCCAGGAGACCGACCGCTGGCCGGCCGCTGATGCTCCTGCGGAGGAACCCCTCAGGGGCGTTCGAATCGTCGATGGAGAACAGGTTGTCGCGGCGGTCACGCTACGGGTTGAGCAATCCCCAGATTGCATCTACGACCTTGTGACCCACGCGTGCAGGACTCCATGACCCTCTTCGATGATGGCCTTGAAGAGCCGCCGGAAGCCGATGCGCCAAGAGTCTTTACCCGGCTGATCACCACCCCGCCGGCGTTTCCCTGGGACCAGGCGAAGGCGGCCGATCTCGAGGCCCGTCTCAATGCCCCGGTGGCCAGCCCGGACATCGTCGGACAACTGCGCCGGCTGGAAATCTGGCGTCCCGGCGCGCCTGGACGCTTCGTCGCCGCCTATGTGCGGGCGGGCGAGATCGGCCAGGGCTTGACCACCGATTGCAGTGTCGATGGCCGCACCGTGCCGGTGACCTTCGTGTCCGCTGAGCGGCGTCGTGAACAATTGCGCCGGCTCAGCCTGCTGGCTGGCGCCGGGGCCGCTGTGGTGGTCGCCCTGGTTGGCGGCGTAGCGGCGGCGATCGCCGGTCGGATGTCGGGCGAGGAGCGGCTGGCCCAGGCCGAGAGTCTCGCCCAGCGTCAAGCCGCCCTGGCGGCGCGGGCCAGCGACCTTGGCGCCCAGGACCGCGCCCTGCGGGCCGTCTCGGGCGACGAGCGGCGGATAGACGCTCTAGCCCGCGACCTGGCCTGGGCTTCACGCAATCGGAATCCCGCAGCCGCCGTCGAAGCCTTTCACTGGCGGCCGGCCTATTTTGCCGTCGAGGTCCGGGGTGAGACCGCGCCGTTCAAACCGGCGCCGGACAGACAGATCCGCCGCGCGGGCCGCCAGGTTCGCACCGGCGTCTGGCTGTGGGGCGTCGGGCCGCGCCTGGACCAGGACGCCGGAGCGGCAGTCCGATGAAGCTTCCGGGTGGGTCTCCCCTACTTGCCGCGGTGGCGGTGATGCTCGGCCTCGCAGTTGCGGCGTCGAGCGCTTGGCTGTTGGCGGTCATCGCCTCGCCGGCGGATTTCTCCGAGCGGCTGGCGGCGGTACAGGCCCAGACGGCCAAAGGCGCGCCTGCGCCGGGCCCGGTTGACGCCGCCAGCTTCCCGGTCGGGGCCGTCTGCCGCGACAGCCTGGTCCGCGCCGCGCCGCGCGTACGGCAGGCCCTGGCCGCCAAGACGGCTGGGGCTGGCCTGGCCGCCTCCTCGCTGTCGGTCACGCCGGGCTCCGCCACGCGCGAGTTGGCAGCCTTGGATATCGCCGTCGAGGCCGCCGGCAGTTATCTTCAGATCGTCTCCCTCCTGGACGCCTTGGCCGGCGCCCGACCGATGATCTTTGTCGACAACGCCGACATCGAGCCCGCCGCGGGCGCCTTCAAGCTCAAGCTCTCCGGACAAGCCTATTGCTGGACTTCCGCAACCCGCTGATCCTCGCGGCAGCCCCGGCGGGGCTGGTGGCGGGCGTGCTGATATGGCTGCTGGCCGGCGGCCCGGGCGCGGCATCGCGCACGGCCACCGAGGCCGCCGAACGGCTGCCGGCCCGCATTGCGCCGGCCGACGGCGCGGGCACGGCCGCCGCCTCCCTGGCCCAGGCCAAATCCCTGCCGTTGATCGGCCTTCCTGCTGGCCAGACGCCGGCGATCCGAGTGGTCGGGGTTGCGAGGTCGCCGGGCCGCCTGGCCGCACTTCTTGAGGTCAACGGTGCGGCGCCCACCTGGATCACGCGGGGTGAGAGCGTCGGCGGCATGACCCTGATCGGCGTTGAGGCCGACAGCGTGCTGCTTGAGAACATGACCGGTCAGATCGAGATCAAGGTCGGCCAGGTTGGCGGCGCCAGCGCGCCCGCACCCACCGCCGAAGTCGAACTCGAAACCGGGGAAGAGGGCGGATAGCGACATATTCCGGCAGCGCCGGGAAAGCGCTGGCGGGACTTCCGGCGTCCGTGCTTAATGCCGCAAGTTGTGGTGGGGAATGCTCTTGTTCCGGTTTCTTTTGCCTCGGCGGCCCGCGCCCTGGCTGGTCATCCTGTTGCTGCTGACGGCCTCGCTTGCGGGCGTCACCGGCCCTGTCCGGGCGCAGTCCGCCCGCTACACCTACACCTTCCAGGACGCCGAGGTTTCCCAGGTCGCGGGCGAGGTGCTGGGCCGGGCTATGGGCGTCACCTACGTCATCGACCCAGCCGTCACTGGCCGCATCTCGTTCCGTATCGACCAGCGGATGACCAAGCGCCAGCTGTTCGAGGCGTTCGAGTCCGCGCTTGCTGCCAGCGATCTGGTGATGGTGCGCCAGAACGACAGCCTGCTGATCACCACCCGCGCCAAGGCCCGCGCCTCGGTCGGTGTCAGCGGCGCGGCCCAGGTTTCCGGCGGCGGCTACCAGACGGTGACCGTGCCCCTGACCCACGTCACCCCCACGGAAGCTGCCAAGGCCCTCACCGCCCTCGGCCCCGCCAATGTGGTGCTGCTCGCCGACGACAAGGCCGGAACAGTGGTGCTGGGCGGCTCGCCTCGCGAACTCGAGGCGGCGATGCAGACCCTCAAGACCCTCGACAACAGCAACATGCGCGGCGCCAAGGTGCGCTGGTTCCCGCTGGCAAACGCCTCGGCCCGGACCCTGGCGGCGGAGCTGAACCAGGTGCTGCGGGCCTCGGGGGTCGCCGCCAACATCGTGCCGATGCCCCGGCTAAACGGGCTCTATGCGTTCGCCAACACCGATGGAGCGTTAGAGGAGGCGGCCCGCTGGGTCGAGCGGCTCGATCGCGCCGCCGAGCCTGAGATCGGTCGCCTTTGGGTCTACCACCCGCGCAACGTGACGGCTGAGAACCTTGGCCGAACCCTGAATGGGATCTTCGGCTCGGGCGATGCCCCGCCCGATGATCCGCCGGAGGCGCCGGAGCCTCGCCCGGGGGGCGATCGCGGCCTGCCGCCACCGGGCCCGTCGATCCCTTCCGGCCGGTCGGATCGCTCCGACAGCCAAGTTCGCGTCAGTGTGGACAAGGAATCCAACAGCGTGGTCATCTCGGCTCCGCCCGCTGAGCGGGCGCAGATCGAGAAGGTCCTCCGCGAGATCGACGTTTCGCCCGGCCAGGTCCAGGTCGAGGCCTCGATCCTGGAGGTGACGCTCAACGACGACTTTCGGCTGGGGGTCGACTGGTCGGTGTTGGCCGGGGCCGGAGAACTGAGGATCACCTCGACCTCGGACTCCAGCGGCGGAGTCTCGCCAAGCTATCCGGGCTTCTCGATCACGTTCATCGACGACGATATCCGGGCGGCCGTCGACGCCCTCGGCGGCCGCACCAACGTCGAGGTGGTCTCAACCCCGCGCATCGTGGTCCTCGACAACCGCACGGCCAAGCTGCAGATCGGCAACCAGGTCCCCGTGGTGACCGAGACTTCTCAAAGCAACGCCAGCGTCGACGCCCCGCGGGTGGTGACGATCGAATACCGCGACACCGGCGTCATCCTGGAGGTCACGCCGCGGATCAGTGGCGAGGACAGGGTCACCCTGAACATCGTCCAGGAGGTCAGCTCCGTCGCCCGCACCACAACCTCGGGCATCGACTCCCCCACAATCCAGCAGCGGCGGCTGGAGAGCAGCCTGCGGCTGCGCAGCGGCGATACGATTGCGCTGGGCGGGCTGTTCAGCACCAGCCGATCCGATGGCGACAGCGGTGTGCCGTTGTTGAAGGACATTCCCGTGATGGGCACGCTGTTCAAGTCGCAAACCAAGGAGAACCGGCGCACGGAGCTGATCGTCCTGATCACCGTTCGCGTTCTGCCCACCGACGGCGGCTCGGATGGCCAGGTGGACGCCATGCTGGCCGACCTGACGGAGATGAAGGCCCGTGGCCTGCTGCCGCGACCCTAAGGCGCGCCGCGCCGGCTACGCGACCGCGGCGGCGGTGGTGATCGCCACAGGCCTCGGACTTCTGGCGTCGGCAGTCACCGCATCGGCCCTGACAGAGATGCGCGCGGAGCAGGCCTGGCTCCAGCGCGATCAGGACCAGCGCCGCCTCGACAGCGCCCAGGCCGCAGCGCTTGAGACCCTGATGTTGCAGGCCGGCGAAGGCCGCCTCCTGTGGCGTGAGACCATCGATGGGGCCGAGGTAGAGACCCTGGCTGAGCCAGAGGCCGCCAAGTTGCGGGCCTCAACCGCCAAGGCGGGAGGGGCGCCTCTTTCTGACTTGGGCGTCACCGACGCCGAGGCCTTGATCCGCGCGATCCGCGCCGTTCCGGCCCGCGCCGGCCTCTTCGGCCTTGCAGACGCCGCGCCGGCCGAGGGTTGGCGTCGTTGCGGCCTGTCCTTCATCTCGCCTTACGGCCTGGCCCAGATCGCGCCGTCCCTGGCCGCGCCAGCCGAGCCGGCGGTCAGCGCCCACAACCCCCGGGCCGGCCAGGTCTGGCGCATCCGCGCCCGCCTGCCCGATGGCCAGACCGAGGATCGCGTGGTCCGCTTCACCGGCCGTCCCGAAACGCCGGTCCTGACCCTTGAGCGCCGACGTCAGGGGCGCCAGCCCCCAGGCGATCCCTGCGCCGCCGTGACCGAGGGAACCAACCCATGAACGCCCCCTTCATCGACCGCCGCGCCGCGGTCATCGGCAGCCTGCTCGAGCGACGGCGGGTCGACGACGCGGCCGTCGCCCGCGCCGAGCTGGTGGCCGGGCGCACCGGACAGCCGGTGGAACAGGTGCTTAATCAGCTGGGCGCGCTCAGCGATGATGACCTTGCCGACGCCTATTGCCAGGTCGCCGCCTGTGAGCTCTGGCGGCCGGAGACCACCCCGCCCGCGCTCCGCCCCGAAGAACTGGAAATCAGCGCAGACTTCCTGCGCCGGGCCCGCATTCTCCCGCTCTACCGCGAGCATCGGACCCTGGTCTGCGCCGCCTGCGACCCCCTGGACGAGACCGCCCTGTCCGGCCTGGTGTTCGCGGTCGGGGGGCGAATCCGCACCCTGGCGGCGCGGCCGGGCGACTGGCTGCGCCATTTTGACGCCGTCTATGGAGGACCGGAGGCCGGGCCGGCCCAGCTTGACGAGCGCCGCATCGAGCGGGAGATGGACCAGGTGGCGGACCTGGGCGGGGAGGGGGCCGGCGCCCGCCTGGTCGCCTCGGTCTTCGAGATCGCCATCGCCCGCGGCGCCTCCGATATCCACTTCGAGCCACGCCGCCACGACCTGCGCATCCGCCTGCGGATTGACGGCCAGCTGGTCGATCACCAGGTGGTCTCCGCCGACCTGGCGCCGGCCGCCGTCTCACGGGTAAAGGTCATCGCCAACCTGAACCTCGGCGAGCGCCGCCTGCCGCAGGACGGCCGGGCCAGCTTCGTCACCCAAGGGCGAGCGATCGACGTGCGGGTGGCGACCTCGCCGACGGTGTTCGGAGAGACGGCGGTGCTGCGTATCCTGGACCGCTCCGCGGTTCGGCTCGACATCGACCACCTCGGCCTGCCGGCGCCGGTGGCCGGCGTGCTGCGTCAGGCGGCGACCTCGCCACACGGCCTGTTCCTCGTTACCGGCCCTACCGGCAGCGGCAAGACCACCACTCTTTATTCACTGCTGCAGACTTTCGTTGACAGTCCCAAGAAGGTGCTCAGCGTGGAGGATCCTGTCGAGTACCACTTCGACCACGTCGCCCAGACCCAGGTCGCCCCCCACATCGGCCTGACCTTCGCCTCGGCCCTGCGCTCTTTCCTGCGCCAGGATCCGGATGTCATCCTGGTGGGCGAAATCCGCGATCCGGAGACCGCCGCCGTGGCCGTGCAGGCGGCGATGACCGGCCATTTCGTCCTCGCCTCGGTGCATGCCAACGACGCCATGGCGGTTACGCCGCGGTTGCTAGACATGGGCATCGAACCCTACCAGCTGGCGGCGGGCTTCCGCGGCTCGGCTGCCCAGCGCCTGGTCCGCCGGCTCTGTCCTCACTGCTCCCGCGCCCGGCCGATGAACGCGGCCGAGGCGTTGTTCGTGGAACGGCACGGCCTCGACCCGGCCGCGCCGGTCAGGGATACGGTCGGCTGCGACCGCTGCTCTCAGGCGGGCTTCAAGGGCCGCACCGCCATTGCGGAGGCCTTTCTGTCCAGTGACCGTCTTCTGCGCGACATTGCCGCCCGCGCGCCGCAGGCTGATCTGGTCCGCCAGGCCCAGGCCGACGGCTTGGTGCCCATGGCCAGGGATGGTTGCGAAAAGGCGCTGGCGGGGATCACCACCCTCGAGGAGGTGATGTCGGCGGTGCATGTCTAGGATCGACTACCGCTACCGCGCGATCAACGCCGCCGGCCGCCGGGTCAGCGGGCGGTTGACCGCAACGGGCGAGGCTGACGCCCACGCCCAGCTCCGCCGCGACGGCCTCACCCCCCTGTCGCTGAAGGTGGAGGCCGCCGGCCAGGCGGCGGTGACGGGGCAGTCCATCGGGCCGTTGTCCGATCGTGCGGTGGCCCTGCTGGCCGCCGACCTCGGCGCGCTGCTGCGGGCCGGGTCGGATATTCGCAGCGCGCTGAGCGTCATCGCCTCGACGACGCGGGCGAAGGCTATCCAGGCCCTGGTCGCCGCCCTCCTCCGCGAGGTCAGCGGCGGCGAGAGCCTGGAGCGGGCGCTGGACAGGCATCTGGGGCCCCGCTTCGCCTTCGTTTCGGCCCTGGTCGCGGCCGGAGAGGCGGCGGGCGACACCGCCGGCGGCTTGGAGCGCTCGGCCGAGATTCTCGACTCCCGCATGGCTATCCGCGAACAGATTCTGTCCGCGATCAGCTATCCGGCCTTCGTCTTCGTCACGGCGGTGATCGCTGTGATGGTCATCCTGATGTTCGTTATCCCTACCCTGGCCCCCCTGGCCGAGGCGCCCGGCGCCGATCCGAGCCTGGCCATGCGCGTCCTGCTCGGCCTCAGCGGATTTCTCAACGGCAACCTGCTCGCGCTGGGCCTCGCCGCCGGTCTGCTGACCGCCGCCGCCGGCGCAGCGTGGATGAGCGGCCTGGCCGCCATCGTGCTCGACCGCCTGGCGATGACCGGCCCGGCCCGCGGCACCGCTGAGGGCCTGGTGTATGGCGGTTTCGCGATAGCGCTGGGCGGCATCCTGGCGGCTGGAGCGCCGATCTCCGAGGCCCTTCGGCTATCCCAGCGCTCCTTACGCTCGCCCACTGCCCGCCGGCGGCTGGAGCGGCTCGGCCATTCCGTGCGCCAGGGCGAGCAACTGTCGGTGGCGCTCGGGTCGGTGCCGGGTTTCCCGGAGTCGATCGTCCGCCTGGCCCGCATCGGCGAGGAGACTGGCGCCGTCGGTCCCATGCTGCTGCGCGCCGGCCGCATCGAGGAACGCACCTCCCTGCGTCGTATCGAGGCCGCCGGACGGGTGTTGGGCCCGTTGCTGATCGTCATCCTCGGCGGCCTGATCGGCCTGCTGATGGCGGGCCTGCTGTCGGGGGTCTCAGGGCTGGGCGAGACGGCGCTGGGCTAAAGATCAGCCGGTAATGTTCTCATACAGCTCGATGTAGACTGTCGCGGTCGCCGTTCCACCGTTCCCGTCGGACACGGTGTAGGTGAATGAGTCGATCACGGTGCCGGTCGGACCTCCAGCGTGATAGATCAACGTGTTTCCGGACTGGGTAACCACGCCGCCGTTCGCCCCCTGGCTGAACGACTGGATCGTCAGGGTGTGGGAGTCGGCGTCGCTGTCGTTGTTGAGCACACTGATCGGGATGTCGCCCCAGATGGTGCTGGCCTCATTGTTGGTGTAGCTGTTGTCCAGGTAATAGTCGTCTGCGGCCACCGGGAAGGTGTTGTTGACGACCGTGACGTTCACCGTGCCGACGGTCGAGCCGCCCTGTCCGTCCGACACCGTGTAGGTGAAGCTGTCGCTACCAGTGTAGTTGGTGGTCGGCGTGTAGGTGACGCTGGTCCCTGTGTAGGCGACGGTCCCATTGGATCCGTTGGTCTTGGCGGTGATCGTCAGGCTGTCGCCATTGGGATCGCTGTCGTTGGTCCGCGGGTCGAAGGTTGAGGCCGCGTTCTTCGAGACGGTCCGGGTGTCGGAGACAGTCACCGGTGCGACGTTGGCCGAGATGGTCACCGAGACCGTCGCCGTCGAAGTCGTCGTGCCGTCCGAGATGGTGTAGCTGAAGCTGTCCGAGCCGGAATAGCCGGCCGTCGGCGTATAGGTGACGCTCACGCCACCGTTGATGACCACAGCGCCGTGGGCCGGCGCAGTGGGCGTGCTGACCGTGGTGATGGTCAGTGTGTCGCCGTTCTCATCGGTGTCATTGGTACGGGGGTCGAAGGTCTTCGCCACATTCCTCGTGGTGGTCTGAGAATCGTTGACCGCTGACGGCCCGGCGTTGACCTTCACCACGACCGTTGTCGTAGCCGTGCCGCTGTTGCCGTCGGAGATGGTGTAGGTGAAGCTGTCGTTTCCGGCGTAGTTGGTAGCCGGGATATACTTCAGCTGCGTCCCGCTGCTCTCGATCGACACGGTCCCGTGGCCGCCGTTGGTCTTGGCGGTGATGGTCAGGGTGTCGCTGTTGGGGTCGCTGTCGTTGGTGCGCGGATTGAACGTATACCCGGCCGAGTTCTTTGCGACCGTGATCCGGTCCGGCCCGGCGTTGGGCGGGCTGTTGCTGGAAGCCACCTTGACCTTCACCGTGCCGGTGGCGGTGTTGGTCCCGTCCGACAGGGTGTAGGTGAAAGTATCGTCGCCCACGAAATTGGTGGTCGGGGTGTAGGTCAGCGAACTGCTGGTGTAGCTCACCGTGCCGTTGGTCCCGTTGGTCTTGCCGGTGACGGTCAGAGAATTGCCGTCGCCGTCCGCGTCGTTGGTCCGCGGGTCGAAGGTGACGGCAGTGTTCTTGGCCGTGTTGACGAAATCGACCCCCGGGACCGGCGCGCCGGGCAGGGCGGTGACCATCTGGCTGCGGTTGTCGGCGGGGTCGTAGACATAGGCCGTCTGGGCCGAACCGACGTGCCGGACCAGGATCAGCCGGCCATGGACGTCATAGACATACTCGATGTCTTCGGCCTGCAACGGCGCCGCCGCGGCCAGCGCAAGAACCCCTACCGCTCCGCCGAGCAGCCATCCCCCAAGACGCATGACGTCCTCCCGACTTCGCGTCATAGTACGCAGGGTTTCAGAACCCGCAATAGGGTTGAACAACTTGTGGATGTTCGCGTCCGGCGCTAGGGCGCCGCCATCGGCCCCAGCCGAATCAGTCCGCCCTTTTCGCGGCTGAAATCAATCCGGTAGGCTTCGTAGACCCCTGGCGGCGCCAGGCTGAAGGGGGCGCACCCGGCCATGGCCCGCATCGCCGTCCGCTCGTACTCCGCCGCCCTGGGGTCGCCCGGCCGCTCGCCCGAGCGAACGATGCGCGGGCGCCCGACCAGGGCGCCGTCCTGGTCCAGCAGGATGGCCATGACCACCGGAACCGGTCGCTCCGGCCGTCCCCAGCAGGGACCCACCTGTCCTGCGCCGGTCCCAGCGCGCCGCCGGCCGACCGACGCCTGGGCGCCGTAGTCGAACCCTGGTTTGGCGTCGCCAGACCCTCCTGAAGTCCCCGCAATCCCGGGCTTTCCGCCCCCGCTGGCCTCGCGCGGCGAGGCGGGCCCCAACAGGTCGGAAAGGGCGGTTGCGGATCCCGTCGCCGGCCCCGCGCCGGGGCCGGCGGCCTCGCTCGGCGCCGCCAGATCATTCAGCATCGCCTCGAGTGGCGAGGCTGCCGCCTGCTGGGCCGTCGCCTGCCGCGCCTCTCCCTTGGGCCCGATCAGGCTGGCCTCCATGAACACTCCGGCCTCACCCTCCGGCAGCTCCCGGAATCGCGTCGTCGGCCCCATCGCCGCCACCGCCGCCAGCATGCCGCCATGCACCGCCAGGGCCGCCGCCGCCCCGGCCAGCCAGGCTCGGGCGTTCCGTCGGGGCGGCCGATGTTCGCGCCGGGCACGAGCTCCGGAAAAATTCGCCTTCGTAATTTCGATCACGGGTTGCACGCGCTGAGAGACAGGTTATCGTCTGGGATGTGACTGGGCGGGGGATGACTATGCGGCGAGTGCTGTCTGCGGCCAAGGCCTTCCTGAGCGGCGCGCGGCCGTTGGCGACGGGACCGAGCCGGGCCATCTCCGCCGCCGTCGTCCTGGCCGCGGCGGCCCTGGTTCTCCTCACCCCCCAACTGGCGGCGGCCCAGGCGGCCGCGCCGCCTGTGAGATCTTCGATCGACGAGAACGGCGTCGATGTGACCAGCGGCATGTACCGATACTCGGCCCAGGAGGTGGCGATCGGCCAGCCCGGCGCCGGCGGCCTAACCTACCAGCGCGACTTCGTCGGCGACGGCTGGCGCGACAACCTAACCGGCACGATCCAGCGCGAGGGGTATTCTGACGAGGGGGGCTGGAACGAAACCGGCTACTACATCGTCAGCTTCGGGGCGACGTCCGAACGGTTCCAGTTGACGGGCGGAGTATTCGTTCAGGCGGAGGGTTCGCAGTCGACCCTGACCTTTGACAGCGGGACCCAGAAATACACCTACAACAACAGCGGCGTGGTCATGGTCTTTGACCGGTCCCTCAACAGCCACAGCCTCATCCACGGGGTGGCGACCAGCTACTATGGCAACGAGGGCCGGATCACCTCGATCACCTATCCGACTGGCGAGGCGGTGACCTTCCACTACAAAATCGGCGTGCTGTCGGATGGGGCGACGCCGGCTCACCGGCTGCAGTCGGTGACCAACAACCTCGGGTACCACGTCAAGTTCACCTACGCCCGGAACACGGCGCCGACGACCGGGCCGGAGCAGCTTGACTGGTTCCGGATCACCAGCGTGACCGGCATCAACGGTGCGGTCGACTACTGCGACCCGTCCGCCGACAGCTGCACCTATTCGGTAACCTGGCCGACCGCCACCTACGCGGTCCCCTCGAGCGGGGTGCAGGAGGTGACCGACACCCTCAGCCGAACCACCAAATACTACACGGCCCCCACCACCCAGCTCACCCCCAACACCATACTGACCGGCATCCGCCGACCGACCAGCCCGAGCGCTAACAGCCTGACGGTCGCCTACGACAGCCTGGACCGGGTCAGCAGCGTCTCCAATGGCATAGGAACCTGGACCTACGGCTACAGCGACTCCGCCGGGGTGTTCACCACCACCAAGACCGACCCGCTGTCCAAGGTCTGGACCTACAAGTCGGAAAGCGAGACCGGCCTGCTGCTCTCAGAGAAAGACCCGCTAAACCGGGAGACCCTGTACGCCTACGACGACAAGGGCCGCCTGACCAAGGTGACCCGTCCGGAGGGCGATTCCGACGAATACACATACGACGCCCGCGGCAACGTCACCGAGGTCCGCCGCAAGGCCAAGCCGGGCTCGGGCCTGACCGACATCGTCACGACGGCCAGCTATCCATCGACCTGCAGCAACGCGATCACCTGCAACAAGCCGGCCTCGACGACCAATGCCAACGGCAAGACCACCGACTACACCTACGACAGCACCCATGGCGGTGTCCTGACCGTCACCGCGCCCCCGCCGGCGGTCAGCGGCACGCGGCCTCAGACCCGCTACAGCTACACGGCGCTCTACGCCTGGTACAAGAACAGCAGCGGAACGATCGTCCAAGGCCCGTCCTCGGTCTACAAGCTGACGGGAACCTCCGCCTGCGCGACCGGCTCGAGCTGTGCGGCGGCGGCCAACGAACTGAAGACGACCATCACCTACGGCGCCGTCTCGACGGCCAACAATCTGCTGCCGACCAGTGTCGCCACGGGCTCGGGCAACGGAGCCCTCACCGCGACCACCGCCTACAGCTATAACAATGTGGGCGACGTGATCGCGGTCGACGGACCCCTGTCGGGATCCGCGGATACCGTGAGCTATCGCTATGACGCGGGGCGGCAGCGGATCGGTGTAACTGCGCCCGATCCGGACGGCGCGACGGTGGCGCTCAAGCACCGGGCCAGCCGCACCACCTACAACGCCGACGGCCAGCCCACCTTGGTCGAGCAGGGCACGGTGAACAGCACCTCGGATGGCGACTGGGCCTTGTTCTCGACCCTCACCAAGCAGGCGTTCACCTACGACTCGGTTGGCCGCACCACCAAGGCGACCGTGGAGTCCGGCGCCACCACCTATGCGGTGACGCAACTCAGCTACGACAACGCCAACCGGATCGATTGCGTGGCGGTGCGGATGAACAGTTTCACCTCCCTGCCGGCGGCCTGCACGCACAGCACCGCTGGCGCCAACGGCCCCGACGCGATCAGCAAGAACAGCTACGACGCCGCCGGACAGCTGATCAAGGTGACGACCGGCTATGGCACCGCCGCCCAGCGCGACGAAGCGTCGGCCTCTTACAGCGCCAACGGCCTGCAGACGACCTTGGCGGATGCGAAGGGCAACCTGACGACCTTCCAATACGACGGGTTCAACCGGCCTTGGAAGGTCTTCTACCCCCACCCGACGACGCCGACGACCAGTTCGGCGACCGACTACGAACAGTACACCTACGACGCCTCAGGTCGGCTGAGCCAGGAGCGGCGGCGGAATGGCGAAACCTTCGCCGTCACCTACGATGACCTCAATCGGCCGACGACGGTCGATGTCCCGACAGGCATGCTGGACGTCAGCTACACCTATGACAATTTCGGTCGGATGCTGACCCAGGCGGACTCGAGCCAGACCCTGACTTCGACCTATGACATTCTCGGGCGCAGACTCTCGGAGACCGGACCGCTCGGAACGGTGGCCTATGAGTATGACCTGGCTGGCCAGCGCACCAAGCTGACCTGGCCGGACAGCTACTACGTCACCTATGAATACGACAACGCCGGAAACCTCAACAAGATCAAGCAAAACGGCTCGGGGACGGCGACGGCGAATATCGCGACCTACAGCTACAACAACCGCGGCATGCGTCACGCCATTAGCCGGGCCAATGGGTTCGGGACCTCGTTTACCTATGACGCCGTGTCGCGCCTGACCTCCCTGGTCCAGAATTCCCCCGTGAATGCTGACGACGTGACCTACACCCTGACCTGGAACCCGGCTTTCCAGGTCAAGACCCGCACAGGCTCCAACAGCAGCTACGCCCTAAGTGGCCTGAGCGCCGTCGACCGGCCCTACACGGCCAACGGGCTCAACCAGATGACGGAATCCGGGGCCCTGGATCTCACCTACGACGCGGCCGGCAATCTGACCTCGGACGGGGTCAACACCTACAGCTATGACCAGGCCAACCGTCTGACGGGCATGCCCAGCGTCGTCAGCCTGTCCTACGATCCCGCTGGTCGCCTCTATCAGGTCGCGGGAACCGCCACGACGAAGTTCCTCTACGATGGCGTCGACCTCATCGCCGAGTACGACAGCGCTGGTGAGAATGTGTTGCGCAAGTATGTGCACGGCCCTGACTGGGACGAGCCGCTGGTATGGCTCGAAGGCTCGGGGACGAGCGATCGACGTTGGTTGATCACGGACCAGATCGGCTCCATCGTAGCAGTCACCGACTCAACTGGTGCGGCTATAAATGTTAATAAGTACGACGAATACGGTGTTCCGGCGTCAGGGAATTCCGGGCGCTTTCAATATACTGGACAGTCGTGGCTGGCGGATCTTGGACTTTATAACTATAAAGCGCGGGCTTATTCGTCGAATATAGGTCGATTTCTTCAGGGTGATCCTATAGGATATAGTGATGGAACGAATTTATATGAGTATGTGTTTAGCGATCCCGTAAATAACAAAGACCCGCTTGGCCTAGCAGGCTGTCCAAATACTACTGTCGCTTCATTTGGTCCGGGAGACGACGGCGATGTTGAGCCGGTTGACGTGTGTGGCGCCAATCCGCCCCCGTACGCTTGTGACGAGGACTGGTTTTGCTCCAACAGTATTCCAGATGGCTATGTAATAAAGGTGGGTGGAGTACGGGGGCAGAAAGGCAGTGACACTGACAATATGTGCTCAGAAGCGAGGGATATCTGCGTAGCCAATTCCAAGCAAACAAAAAATGGTGCATTGGGGGGAAGAATATATGACAGTTGCTGGAAGGGGGCGGACGTATGCAGGTCGACGTTTAGAGCTCCAGGCTGCACCAGTCCGTCCACTAGGGCCTGCGTATATGTGTTTAGGGATGGAACTATGGTCATTTACGACAAGAAGGGCGACTTCATGTTACTGGTGCCTGGGAAGGCACCGGAATGGCGGCCGCAATTCCCCGGCGAACGCCGCGTGGTGCCCCTGAGGCCCGGATTATGAGGAGGTCAGCATGGCGTTCAATTGGTTGGTGGCAGCAACTATCTGTCTCATCCGGGGCGGGGCTCTGAGCATGCTGCCTCCTATTCTTCCCCCTCCTAATCCGGAAAACGAGGAAGTCGTTATTTCGGATGACAGCTACGCTACTGAGTGCCTTGAGAAGGCGACTGGTCTGGAATCTCTTCGTGCTGCGAATCTCGTTACGCAGCTCATAAGTCGTTCAGGGACATGGAATCGCGTTTGGCGGGCGGAGTTTGAAGTAGTGGTTGATGAAAGCCCTTCGCGCCTGCGAGTAGTGTGCTGGGAATATTATTCCGGTGAAGGTGGTTTTGCAGTTTTTGATGCTGAGGATCTTCCCCCGCTTACAATTGACAGGGATTGAGAAACTAGTCTGCGAAGTATTTCTGTGGGAATGGGTGACCGTGCAGTCATCAGGGAGTCTGCCAATCCGAGCCCGAACCAAGGCCTATTTGGAGCGACAGATCTTCGCCCCGGTTGTCACGAAGGGCGGTGGTGGTCGACTAGCCCTCTTCTCTGGCGACGGCTACGAGGGCTACTGAAACCTTCTGGCGGACCAATCACGCGCGGCCGGCCCGAAGTCTGATGCTGGGTCCACTTCCACCCGTCCACTTCCACCCGTCCACTTCCACTCCACGACTCGACCGGGATTACAGGGACAGTGGCTTAGTTGACCTCTGCGGTGCCAAATCCTTCGCAAATTCGGAAATACGGGGACAGGAGCAACTTACCCCCTCTGCGAGATCAGATGAGGTTTGGTTGCGACGGGCCGGCGCTCCCCCGCTTGCGGCCTGGGGCGCGTCGGGCGATGGGGCGGCGGAGCAGGCGCTCCAGGTCGGAGACGAAGTCGGCGGTCCCCAGCGGACGGCCTGTGCGTTCCGCCGCCCGGATGGCCGCCCAGCCCTTTGCGTCCTCGCCGCCTTCGAGCAGTTCCGCGAAACGCTCCACCCGGTCCAGCACTGGCCGGACCTTGACGAGGCCGTCATCCTCTCCGGCGAGATGAGCGCCGACGCTGGACCATGGCCAGTCGCGCGCCGATGCGACCAGCTGCGCCCTGACCGGGTTCAGCGCCACGTAGCGCACCGCCGAGATCAGATGGCCTTCATCCATTGGCACGGAGGCGAACCGCCCGTCGAACAGATGCCCCCGCCAGCGGCCACGCGCATTGATGAAATTGGCCCAGCGCCGGTGCGCCGCGCCCAACGCCACAGCCAGTCCGTCCTCGCTCGACGGACAGAGGATCAGGTGGACGTGGTTGGGCATCAGGCAGTAGCTCCAGACCTCCACCGCCGCCTTGCTCATCTGCTCGGCGAGGATGTCCCGGTAGATGTCCTGATCGCCGTCCTCGAAGAAGATCGGCTCGCGCCGATTGCCCCGCGCCGTGACATGGTGCGGGCAGCCGGGGACGACGATGCGCGCGAGGCGGGCCATGGGCGGAGTGTAGCAGGAGTGGAACAAAAGGGGAATATTGATCCTGTCCCCTGATTCCGGCTCAAGGAGCGCCGATGGCGTCTTCCGCAACGATGGTGGGTGCACAAGGATTCGAACCTTGGACCCGCTGATTAAGAGTTAGGGGGAGGGGCGGTTGGGGCGTTGTTTTTGTTAGGGAAATCCGCCCGCGCCGTGGGCGTTTGGGGGCGTCAGCGGTCGCCGATCTGGCCGAAAGTCGCACATCCAGACAGGCTGTTTACCCGCTGACGAGCCGCGTGAGGTACGGCCAGTTAGCGCTTATGGCGGATAACGCGATGCCAGCCATCCAGGCCCACACAGCCCAACTTAGCATGCGCAAAATCTCCCGCAGCGACGCAAACCTGGGGTCTTCGAAGTGCCACAACCGATCGGAGGTCAGCAGCGCCCTATTAGCGACGGCCTTCTTTGAGTCGGTTGTCGCTCGCGTGCGATCTTGGAGCATGAGCTCAAGGCGCGTGATCGCCCGCTCAGCGCCAATCGCAATTTCTTGGTAGTCGATGGCTAGGCTCGCATGAGCCGTGATGCTGCGGATGAACCCGATGGCGAAGGCGCACATTGCCAAGCCAAGTACCGAAGGCTCCCCCTTCAATACGTCGCGGGAGAGTGTAGCCACGGCGGCTGCCGTTCCTAGGTTCAACAATGACGCCCCCCAAGTCAGCTGCGAAAGGAGGGAGTTATGCTGTTGCCGAAAGTAGGTCCGATCCGCCGCTTCATCAGCACGACGCCGCAGAATGATCGCGGTGCCCTCTTCGAAGGCCCGCTGAATCGCCGAAATCTCCTCAACATGCTCATCGGAAGTGCCGGGTAGATTGTCGCTCACAGTATCACCCCCCGCGCCTTGAACAGCGCCTCCATCTGCAGCGCGGCTTGGTCGGCGACGTCGCGGCTGATCTCGCCATAGTGGCGGTCGCCCAGCTGGTCGAGGTTCTTCAGGCTCTGGCGGGTGCGGCTGGCCTTGCCTTCCTTGGAGAGGCCGGCGTCGGTTCCCCAGGTGAAGGCGGTGTCGCGGAGGTCGGCGAAGGTCTTGGAGGCGACCGTGGGGGCGGTCTTGGCCGCCAGGGGGCGGACCTCCTCGCCGAACACATGGCGGAAGTGATCGGGCTTCCAGGCGCGGCGGGTGCGCTCGCAGACGATGACGGGCCCGTGGCGGGCCGCGCGGCGGGCCTCGGGGTCGAGGGCCACCACCTTGCCCGCCTGCTGGTCGGCGGCGTCCAGGCGGGCCTCCAGGGCGGCGAGGCGGCCCTTGCCCAGGTAGGTCATGGGGGTGGTCCCCTTGCGGCCGGTCTTGGCGCGGGCGCCCGCCACGCGGCCGTCGCGGATCTGCGACCAGGTGAGCGACAGGATATCGACCTGGCTCCAGCCCAGGTCGAAGGCCAGCACGATGGCGTCGCCGACGCTGGAGAGGCCCAGGGCGTCGGCGGCGCGGACCAGGGCGGCGATCTCGTCCCACGTCAGGGTGACGATGCGGCCCTCGGGGGTGGTGCGCTCCACGGTGTTGGCCCAGTTGAGCACCCGGCGGGTCTTGTAGCGGTGGACCCAGGCCAGGAAGGCGCCGGCGGTGGCCATCACCCCATAGGCCTGGTTCTCGCCGGCATGCTTGCGCAGCTGACGATAGGCCGTCGTCCAGGGGTCGACGATGCCGGAGCGGCCCTCGTAGGGCTCCAGGGCGAAGATGGTCATGGCGCGGGTCTCGGCGGCCTTGGCGGCGCGGGCGGCCTGGCCGGCCTTGTCGTCCCGATCCGGCAGGCGGGCATAGCCCCCGAAGGCGTCGAGCAGCCGGCCCATCTTGCCGCGATAGTCGCGCAGGGTGCCGGCGCTGCGCTCGGCCTCGATGTGGGCCAGGAACTCCGTCTCGAGCTGGCCCAGGCTGAAGGGGTCGAGCGCGCCGGCCGGCGGCGGCGTTTGGCCCTCCAGCAGGGCCCCGGCGGGGGCGAGGGCGGCATAGGCGGCGGGGATCGCCTCGCCCGCCCGCCACATGGCGACGGCGCCGGCGATGGCCTGGGCGGCGTCGATCGAGGCGCCGCGCTCCAGCCATTGGCCGCGGCCGTCCTTCAGGTCATGGCCGCTCTTCCAGCCAGCCTTGCGCAGGCCGGGGGCGGCGTTCCACCGCGGGCGGCCGTCACGCCAGGTCCAGCCGGCGGGCACCTGGCCATGGGAGCGGATCTTCCGCTTGGGCATCGAAGGGGGTCCTTTGTCTCTCACCAAAGGGAAACCGCTGGGGATGGGAGTCCCCGGCGGATAAGGTGTCAAGTCGGAGGGCTAGTCAGCGCCCGAGCAGCTGGGGCAGATCGCACCCCAGTCCTCATGATACGCCCGGTCGCAGGCGGGGCAGTCGGTCCAGCCAAACCTTGCACTTAGCGCAGCTCGAAGCGGATCATCGGCGCCCAACTGCTGGAACAGGGCGAAGGCCGCCTCCTGGCGTGGCGTGAGGGTTTCTCCCACCTGCTCACGCTCGATCAGATTGAGCGGCCATCGGCTGCGCAGCGTCTTTACGTGGCGGCCGACGGAAACAGGGCTCAGGCCGAGCCTGGCGCTGATCTCGACATTGGTTATCCCAGGATGCGTGTGAAGCAACGCCAGGACGGCGGCGCGGTTCTGGCGGCCCAGCAGCGACCCGGGGCCCGTGGAGGCGGCGTAGCTCATTGCTGTTTGCCTTTGGCCTGGGCGGCCGCGACCATTTCGTCGGCGATCCGCAGCTGTTCCGAAAACGGCGTCGCATCGATCTCAGTGGCGCACTCCCTCAAGGCGTCACCCACCCAACCCAGATCGGCGGCCCTGGCTTCGTCGGAGTCAAAGCCCTTGGCGACGCGCCGGGCGGCGGCGGGTGACATGAGGGCCAGCCTACCCGCCACCATGAGGCCAATTCTCAGCCCTTGGTTTGGGACCGGAACCTTGCCAACGGTCAAAGAGCCGTCGTCCGACATGGGTAGGAGTTCGGCGTGGGGAAGGCGCTCGGGCGCGCCCCATCGTGGTCCGCTACTCATCGGCGGGTGATCTCCTCTATCAGCCGGTCGCGGAGGCGGCGGGCGTGGGAACGGGCGGTCTTGACCGCCCCGTCGGGGTCGCGCGGGGTGCAGGCGAGGATCAGGGTGCGCTTGCTGGCGTCCGGCAGGGTGAACACCAGCTGCTTGTGCCGGCCGCCGACCAGGACCTCCGAGGGGAGGCCGAACGGGGCCATGATCTCGCGCATGGCCTCGACCTGGCGGGCCTCGGCCTTGGTGAGGGCGAGGCCGCTCACGGCAGCACCACCAGGTCGCCGTTGATCGGGTGGCTGGCGACCGTCTCGCGGGCGGTCTCCAGCCCGGCCAGGGCCTCGGCCAGTTCGGGCGAGGGCGAGCCGACCTCCGCCCCGACGATGGCCTGGACGGCCACCGCCGAGGCCGCCAGGACGGCCAGGCCGTCATAGCCGGTGGTCGCCAAGGCGGCGTCCACCGCCGCCGTTACGTCGCCGACCTCGACGCCCTTGTGCTGCAGGGCGGCGTAGAGGCGGGACACCAGGGCGTCGCGCATGGGGGCGGTCATCAGACCCGCGCCCCATCGATGACGGCGAGAAGCTCCGCGTCTGCAATCGCTTCAGACAGCTCGTCGAGCACTTCGCGGGTGAGTTCTATGGTGACCGTGACGGCCCCGGTCCGCACCTGCAGGGCGGGGCTCTTGGACCCGAAGGCCGTATGCTGGACGCCGACCACCACCACGGCCCCGTCAACGTCGAAGTCGTAGAGGTCCTGAAACCGGTTGGCGTAGGCCAGCTGCTCGGGGGTGCGCTGGTCGGCCATCTACGCCTCCACCCCGACGATCTCGCAGCGGATTCGGCCCGAGCGGACCTTGCGGCCGCTGTCAGCCACGGCCTGGCGCAGGGCGGCCCAGCAGGCGGGCCAGTCCTTGTGGCCCAGGGCCTCGGCCAGCAGGGGCAGGCTGTGGTCGCGGGCCCAGTGGCCCTGTTCGCAGTTCTTGATGAAGCTCGCCGTGCCCTCGGACAGGGTGTCCAGGTGCGTGATGTTCAGGACGCGGGTGACGCCCTGGTCGTTCACGGCCACGTCGGCGAACAGGCGCTGGCCCTGGGCGCGGCGCTGGTCGAGCGTCGGCCGGCGGCCGATGCGGGGGGTAATGGACAGATTCAACAGGGCCATGTCGGGCGCTCCGATGGTGGGAAGGGTGGCGGGCGCTCCCCCCGCCAGGGGCCGCGGTGGGGGGGCGCGGCCCGTCTTCCCCCAGAGGGGGATTTCTGGGGGATCTCTGTCAGCCGCTCCGGGCCATGTTGGCCGCCAGGCGCTGGCGTTCGGCCGCGACGCGGTGCGCGATCGCGGCGGGGATGGACTCGTCGTTGGCAGCGCTGGGCGCCGCCTCGCGGCGGCCGAGGGCCCGCTTCCTGCCCGCCCTCCAGGCGGCGACCTCGGCCGGGTCCCACTGGTGGCGGGCGCGGCTGGGGTTGCGGGCGGGGCGGACCTCCGGGGCGGGGAAGGCGTAGGCCTTGACCCAGTCGCGCCAGACCTTGCGGAACCGCTCGACCGACAGGCCGACCTCTTCGGCCGTCTCGGCCATGGTGAGGGGGCGGGTCATCAGAGGCCCGCCAGCAGGTCGTTGAGCTGCCGTTGGTCGGCGGCCAAGACCGATTGGCGTTCCGTCCAAAGGTCGCCGTCGATGATGTCGTTCAGCTCATCTTCGATCAGGCGTTCGATCAGGCTTGGGTCGAGCGCATCCAGCTCCCAGCAGCTCTTCCCAAAGGCGCGGATGTAGCCAGCCGCCCGGCTGTCCGTGAACTTGGCCGGGTTTGGCGGCGGCCGGTAGCGGCGGACTTGGTCGATGTTGAGCGCGAGGCGGCGAACTTCGATGTCCTCACCAGCGAACAAGGTGAGCCGATCCTGGTTGTCGCGGGTCATGTCGACGCCGGAGGGATCATGGTCGCCCAGGTGTAGGACGATGGGCGTCTGGCCTCGGTCGATGTGGCCCTGCAGCCGAAGGCCAGCGCGCCATTGCTCGCTCTGCGAGGAGTAGCCCCGGCAGGCGAAGAAGGGCACGTCGTACCGATTGCAGACCCGTTCGATGACGCCGACCAGAGCGTCCTTCTCGATCCAGACCTCGACCCGGTTGGGTTGATTGGCCCAGAGATCGATGTGGTAGGACCGCCGCGCGGCGTCGATGATATCGCGTGGAGTGTCCCAGTGGGACCGGCTGCGCAGGTTGCGGGTGCGATCCTCGATCGCATCCCAGGACACAAGGCCAGCCATCCGGCCTTTGTTGATGATCTCGCCGAGGTTCTTGTAGTTCCGCAGCGTGTTGGCCAGCAGATCGCGAGCAACGAACTGGTAGTAGAGCTGGCGCAGCGTCAGGGCGAAGCCCTGGGCCTCGTACTCTGCGATGATCTCGTTGGCCTGCTCGATCACGCGCAGGCTAGACGGCTTGAAGCTGGCTTCGGTGTAGGCGATCAGAGTCATGCCGCCCACTCCAGGCCCGGGCCGCCCGTGAGGGCCACTTCCCGCACCATCGGACGGGCGTCCCAGGCGGCGGGGCGGGCGCGGCAGGCGTTGAAGGCGCGGCGCAAGACGCCATCGTCGCCTGACAGGGTTCCGGGGAGGAAGGCATAGGCCACATGCTCGAAAGCGAGGCCGCGGGAGACGGCGACCGCGACGCAGGCCCCGGCGAGGCGGCCCGGCCCGCGCGCCACAGCGGCCGGGCGGAAGCGCGTCGGGCGGCCCTCGGCCAACTGGACCAGGCGGGCGCAGAGATCGGCCAGGGTGGCGAAGGCCTCGTCGGGTTCGACGCAGCTGCGGGCCAGGAAGAAGGGGCCGCCCTGAGGGTGGCGGGCTTGGGTCATCACCAGCCCCCCGCGACCAGCAGGGCATAGGCGATCAGGGCGCCGACGCCGCCGACAACACAGACGCCAATCAGGAAGCCGAGGCCCCGTTCGGTGGCCGCGTGGGCGGCGTCGTCGCCGTCAAGCAGGCCGGTGCGGCCCCGGACGAAGGTTCCGCCGACGCCGGCCGGCGGCTCGTGGCGGCAGGCGCGGCGGGCGGTGTCGCGCCAGGCTTGGCAGATGGTTGCCGGTTCAGCCATGATGGTCTCCATCGCTTGATTGCGAAGTGACCACATGGATAAGGACGATTTGTCATCATCGTCAACGAGTTTATGGACGGGGCGTCGCGACTCGTTGACGGACTAATTGTCGCCGGTCAGTCCAGGGTGAACATGATGGCGTGGACGGCCTTGACCTGCGTCGAGGGGAAATCGACCTGCTTTGGCGGGTTGAACTGCTCGCCCCACACCTTGCCGTCGCGCTCGCCCTTGTAGAGCTTCACGGCCCCGTGGCCGTTCTTCAGCTCGATCAGGGCGCCCCGGCCATAGCCGGGCGGATAGTTGCGGCGGATGACGTGGTTGGCCCCCGGAAAATACTTGGGCTCCATGCTGGGGCCGGCGTGGCGGACGACGAAGTATTCCCCGGGGCTCAAGGCTATGCCCTGCGGGAGGTCGAGCCAGTCGATGGGGTCGCCTTCGTTCATCAGGACCAGTTCGCCGCTGTCACCCGCCGCGTAACCAAGGACGGGCAGGCGAGACGGTGGCACATAGGCGGGCTTGGCCGCGATAGGCGGCGGCTCCTCGCCGGCCATGAAGTCGCGGGCCAGGCGGGCGTGCCGCTCGCTGAGATCCGCCTTGCTCTTGAGCCGGCGGTTCAGGTCGGAGGGGTCCATGCCCAGCGCGAGGGCCATGCGGCGCTGAGCGCCACGGGGCTGTTTTTCGATCCAGGCCTTAACGGCCGGCCAATTGAGTGCGTCGTCCATAACCCACAGGTTTGATGGACGGATCGTCGCACGCCTATTGACGGCCCCAGCCAAATCAGGACACCCCAAATGGACTAAATGTCCTCAACGGATTGTCCATATGCGACGAATTGTCCATGACTGCAACCCGGATAACAGCGGCGTCCCACTGGAGACCCCGGTGCAGAAGATCATTCGCCTGTTCGGGATCAACGAAGCCGCGCGCCTGGTCGAGCGGACGCCGGGAGCAGTGCGCAAGTGGAACCGGCGCAAGGGCGCCGGCGGTTGCGGCGGCCTGGTCCCCAGCGAACACCAGGTGGTGTTCCTCCGCGAGGCCATGCGGCGCGGGCTCCCTCTCAAGGCCGAGGACTTCGTTGCGGAGGTGATCCGATGACCCGCGTCCGCAAGAAGCCGCCGCCCGCCTACCTGCCCATCCGCGCCGTCGAGAACTGGAACGCGCTGCTCGACGAGCTGCGCCGCTGCCTGCGCGACGATGGCCGGCCCCGGACACGGTTCAACGACCTGTTCAACGCCGTGCAGGCCCGCGATTGCGCCTGGCCCAGCGAGAGCGAGAGCGACCAGTGGCTGCTGGGCGGGTTCCTGCGCCTGGTGATGGCGTTCGCCACGGCCGGGCCGACTCGGCGGCCCTGGCTGGGCGCGCAACTGGCGGTTCTGGTCGATGCGGTCGAAGGGCAGCTGGACCATTTCACCAGCGACGACGACGCCCGCAAGGTGATCCCGACCACCGTTCCGCCCGTGGCCCCGCCGCCGCCCCAGGAGGGCGAGCGGGGCTATCGGCGCGATATCGACGGGTGACGCCATGTCGGGGGCGTCGCACCTGAAACCGCCCTCCCTGAGGGAGGAAGTCACCTGGCTGGCGGCCGCCGCGGTCGCGGGCCGGGCCTTCGGCGTTCGGCCGGCGGAGATCATCAACTGCCAGGGCCGGCGGACGCGCGCCGTCGGCCGGCTGCTCGAAGCGCGGCGGGCGGCGGTCTATCTGGCGGCCGTGGGCGGCGACCTGGGAAGCCGGGCGCTGATGCGGGCCACGGGCCTGGACCAGAACACGGTGCGGCCGATCAAGCGCGCCATCGAGGACAGCCGCGAGCTGAAGGCCGAGCTGGACGCCCTGCTGGACGACATGACGGCGCAGATGCAGATGGCCCTGCGGTCGGCAGGGGCGGTGGCGGCGTGATGCCCATTAAGCCCGAGAACCGGAAGCGATACCCCAAGGCTTGGAGCTTCATCAGCCTGGAGCGGCGCTATGCTGCCGGGTGGCGATGTGAGGGCTCACCTCAGTACCCCGATTGCCGCGCCGAGGACGGCGAGCCTCACCCTGTGACCGGCTCAAACGTGGTCCTGACGGTCGCGCATCTGGACCACCAACCGGAAAACTGTCGGCCGGAGAACCTCCGCGCGTGGTGTCAGCGGTGCCATAACACCTATGACCTGGCCCATCGTCTCAGGAATGCGGCGGCGACTAGGCGCGCGGCCCAGGCGGCAAGGCAGGCGAGTGGCGACCTGTTCGAGGACGCCGATGCGTGAGCCGCTCCCTCCGCTGCCCTACAGCTGGGCCCAGGTGAAGCACCGGCTCCAGCAGGATCTGACGCGCGTGCTGGAGCGGCTGGGGATCTACGACCAGCCCAAGAACGGGCTCATCACGCCCCTGAACCCGACGCGGGCCGACCGGCATCCGGGGTCGTTCGTCATCTGGACCGCCGGCGAGGCCGTGGGGGCGTGGAAGGATTACGCCACCGGCGACGAGGGCGACCTGTTCATGCTCATCATGTACCTGGGCCGGCTGCAGCGTCGGATCGACGCCTATTGGTGGGCGCTGGATCACCTGGGCCTGGCGCGCGGCGAGGTCCGCACCAAGGAACAGGACGCCCAGGACCGCGACCGCATCGCCCGCGACCGCGCGGCGGCGGCCGCGAAGGAAGCCAAGAAGTCGGCGGAGAAGTCGGCCAGCCTGTTCAAGCTGTGGCTGGGCCTGCCCGAGGGGATCATCGGCACGCCGGCGGAACGCTACCTTCGCGAGGCGCGGGGCCTGCCGATCGAGCAACTGCCCTATCCCATCGGCGCCCTGCGCTGGGCGCGGGACGTGGAGTGGATCGACCCCGAGACCGGGGAGGTCAAGACCTGGTCCAACGTGATGATGGCGGCGGTGACCAAGGGGGCCAAGGTCATCGGCCTGCACCGCACCTTCCTGAAGCCGGACGGCAGCGGCAAGGCGCCGGGCAAGGCCAAGTTCATGATCGGCCCCACAGCCGGCGGCGCGATCCGCCTGACCAAGGGCAAGGGCGGACTGACCCCCGGCGAGGCGGAGAAGAAGGGGGCGCGCTGTCCGCTGATCCTGGGGGAGGGGATCGAGACCACCCTTACCCCCGCCATCGCCCGGCCCGACTATCGCGCCTGGGCGGCGGGGAGCCTCGACCACATGGCCCTGATCGAGTGGCCCGAGTGCGCCAGCGCCGTGGTTCTGCTTCGGGACAACGACTGGGCGCCCGAGGCGCAGCGGGCGTTCGAGAAGGTGCATCGGCACTGGGAAAAGCAGGGCGCCGGGCGGCCGGTGGCGGTGGTCTCCAGCACGTCGGGGAGCGACCTGAACGACATGGTGCGGGGGGTGGGATGAGCCTGCTGCCCATGGTCACCTTTGACGTGATCGAACGTGAGGAGCTGAACCGTTGCCTCACGGCATGGGGCCACTTGATGGGCCCGTGCATCCGGCCGGCGAAAGGCTGGTCCCACGGCTTGCGCCATGATGGCGAGCTTGTCGCCGTGGTCGCGACGGACGGCCTGATCCGCCCGACCTGCGCCGGCTTCACGCGCGACCAGGCGGTGGAGTTGTCACGCGTCTGCGCCGTGCGGCGAGACCTTTGCCGCGTCGCCGTCCGACTCTGGCGGGAATTCGTGTTCCGCCAGCTGGCCGCCGGCGAGGGCTACACCTGGGCTGTCAGCTATCAGGATCAGCGCCTCCACGTCGGCGATCTCTACCGGTTCGACGGGTGGTTGCCCGTCGCGACGTCGCGCAGCGGGACCGACAAGCGAAGCGGCAAGAAGGGACGTCGAAAGGTCATTTGGGCCTGGTCGCCCGATCCCTTGGCTATGGCGGCGCGGAGGGCGGCGGGATGAAGCCCGACAGCACCGCAGTGATGGCTCGCCGGAACGCAGCCGATCCGGGCACGCCGCTCCTCGATGGATTGGGGGGGGGATGACTGAGCAGCCCGCCCTGCTGCCGAGCGGCCACACGGCTGTTATGGCCCAGCGCCAGCCGACGCAGACCGATAGCCTGGACTACTTCCCGACGCCCCCTTGGGCCGCCAGGGCTGGCGCGGAGCTGATTGCGCAGCTGGACCCGGAGGGCCTGGGCGTGTGCTGGGAGCCGGCCTTCGGGGGCGGCCACATGGCCCACGGGCTGGCAGACTACTTCGGTCAGGTCTTGGTTAGCGACATCCACGATCACGACAGCCAGGGGGTGAACCTGCTGGATTTCCTGTCGCCGGACGCCGACGGGTTCGGCGGTGGCTCAGTGGATTGGATCATCACCAACCCGCCCTTCATCCACGGCGAGGCTTTCATTCGCGCGGGGTGGAAGCGAGCCCGGCGCGGCGTCGCGATGCTGCTGCGCCTCGCCTTCATCGAAACCATCGGGCGGTATCGGCTGCACGTCGAGGACTGCCCCCTGACCCTGCTCGCGCCGTTCAGCGAGCGGGTCCCCATGGTGAAGGGGCGTTGGGACCCGGACGCCTCCAGCGCCACCGCCTACGCCTGGTTCATCTACGCGAAGGGGGCGGCTGGGCCGACCCGGTTGCAGCTAGTCCCGCCGGGGTCGGCCGCGCGGCTAGCCCGGCCCGACGACCTGGTGCGGTTCGCGGGCGCCGCGCCTCAGGGCAACCTTTTCAGTGAGCGTCCATGACCAAGCCCGCCAACCCCTTCGACCAGGTCGCGGCGCTGATCCCCGATTTCGAGGACGACGCCGAAGCCCTGATGACCCTGCGCCAGGCGGCGCGGGTCGATCCGCTGCGCGGGTGCCCGATGAACGTGGCCGCCAAGGGCGAGAACGAACATCTGATCGAGCCCGGCAAGTGGCGGGCGGAGAACTTCGATCATCCGAGGACCGGCCTGCCGCTCAACTGCCCCGTTTCGCCCCTGGGGAAGCTGGGCAAGACGTTCTTCTTCCTGAACACCCTGGGCGAGGTCCACGAGCTGACCGACAGCGCCAGCGGTAAGGGCCCCATCGACGCTCTGTTCGCCGGGCGGCCGCTCTACCTCGAATGGGCCTGGCCCCGGTGGGCGGCTCCCAAGCGGAAGGGGGAGCCCTGGTCCGTGAAGGGCTATGAGGCCGACGAGTGCCGGAGGGACCTGTTCGCGGCCTGCGCCTACAAAGGCACGTTCGAGCTCGAGGACCGGGTGCGCGGCCGCGGGGCCTGGCGCAACGACGACGGGGGCCTGATCTACCACGCCGGCGACGCCGTGTGGATCGACGGGAGGTGGAAGCCGCCCGGGGAGCATGGGCGATTCATCTATCCAGGCCGGCCCAAGATCGGGCGGCCGGCGGAGCGGGTCGAACCGGAAGGGGAGGGCTCACCCGGCGCCATCCTGCTGGAGGCGCTGGACAGCTGGAACTGGGAGCGCAAGGGCCTGGACAGCAAGCTGGCCCTGGGCTGGCTGATGACAGCTTTTGTCGGCGGCGCCCTGGAGCAGCGGCCGGTGGCCTATGTGGTCGGCACCGAAGGGGCGGGGAAGTCCACCCTTCAGAAGCTGTTCCGGCTGCTGATGAACGGGGCGCTGCTGGCGACGTCGAACACGACGCAGGCCGGCATTTACCAGAAGGTCAAACAGGACAGCGTGGCGGTCCTGGTCGACGAGATGGAGGCCAAGAGCGACACCCGGCTTACCGACAAGATCCTGGAACTCGCGCGGATCGCCTACAGCGGCGACAAGATGCAGCGCGGGGGCAAGGATGGCGTGGGCCAGGAATTCGCCGTGATGAGCAGCTTCCTGATGTCGTCGATCGCCATGCCGGCCGTCGACGCCCAGGACGCCAGCCGGATGGCCGTGCTCATGCTCCGAGAGCGGGAGATTCCGCAGCCCGGCGAGAAGGCCGTCGACGTGCTTAAGGAACTCGGCCTCAGGGACGGCGCCAAGGCCCAGGCCATCGGCCGCCAGCTGCTGGCGCGGGCCTTCTCCTGGTTCACCATGGAGGGCAACCGCACCCGCTGGGAACGGCTGCTGGAGGCCTTTCGCGAGGCGCTGAAGGCGGCCGGCCATGAGGATCGCTCGGCCGACACCTTCGGGGCCCTCGCGGCCGGCTGTCACATGGCGTTGCGGGACGTCATGCCCGACGACAGCGAGCTGAAGGCCTGGGGGGAGATGCTGGAGGCCCGCACCCTCACCGAAACGGCCACGCGCGAGAAGACCTGGCGGCGCTGCCTGACCCACGCCTTGGACGCCGTGCCCGACGCCCTGAAGCACGAAAACCTGTCGAGCGCGGGGGCGGTGCTCTCGCGGTTCGCCGAGGACGGCAAATTTTCGCTGGAGACAGTGGACAAGGTGCTGGCCAAGTGCGGCATGGCGCTCAGCTGGGAACAGGGGGCGCCGCCCTCCTTCGAGTACGCCCGGCTGTTCGTGCCGGCCAAGAGCGCGGCCCTTCATGGCCTGTTCAAGGATACGCCCTGGGCCGGTCGCCCTGGCACGCCCGGCCCCTGGATCGGGGTGCTGCGTCAGATGCCGCGCCACCTGTGGGAGAACGGCAAGTGCCTGAAGGGGCTGGACCGCAAGGCCAGCGGAATCTTCATCTACCTCGCGGCGGCGCTGGAGGCCTGAGCTGCGCGCCTGGCCTTTCCTCGCCCAGCTGCGAGAGCCTGAAGGTTTCAAAGCCAAGATTGTGGGGCGTCAACCGGGCTGCGATCAGCAGCCTGGTTGACGCCCGGTGAGGCGCAGCCGACCGCGCAGCGGGCGGCGGTGCGCGCCTCACACCGCCTGTTGATCCCGCGCCCCGACCCGGACCCGGACCCCGTGATGAGGGTGTTTTAGGGCCTTATCCCTCCCCGACCCGAGCCCCCTTATCGAGGAGATGGGCGGATCGTCGGCCCAGGCCGTGGGTTCCACGGGTTCCGGGTGAGTTCCCCGGATAGTTGAGCGCCGACAACGCCTTACCCCCGCTGACACCCTCGGAACCGGTGGAACCGTGCGTCGCCTCCTATGCAGGCGCGAGAGGGGCCGAAGCCCGCACATAGGCGAGCAGATTAGGGTTCCAAGAGTTCCATAGGTTCCACCCCTGTTAAGGCGCTGAAAAAGCGGAAAAAATGGGGAACTCGATGCGGAACCGCCGGAACCGGCAATATAAAAGGGGCCGAAAATGCAATTGCCGCTGATCCAGGGGGTGCAGCCGTCGGCCGGGCGGCGGCGTGGGCGGCCGCCAGGATCCAAGGGCAAGCGATCGGGGGACCTGCGGGCCTATATCGAGGCGGTCTATGGGGGGCTGACACCTGGCCAGCAGATGGCCCAGGTCGGCCTGGTCACGGCGCGCGAGCTGCGCGAGGCGAAGGCCGCGGCGAAGGCGTCGGGCCTGTCGCCGCTGCTACAGGCCATGGTGACGAAGGCGCAGCTCTTGGCCCTGCAGCTGGGTTGCGAGCCAAAAGAGGCCTGGCTGTTGATGATGAAGGAGCGGGAGGGCCTGCTACCCTATGTCCACCAGCGCCAGGCGCCGGCCGAGGGGCCGAAGCGGCCGGCGGGCGAGGGCCAGCCGACGCTGATCGTGGCCGATGTCGAGGTGTCGGACGTGGCGCATACCGACTGGGAAGAACCTGAGGTTTTTCAAGGGCCTAGCCCAACGCCCCTGCTGGAAGTCGCACAGGCGAAGTCGCACGACGAGGCGGAATCCCTTATGCCGCAAGGGGTTGAGGGCGACGAAGCCGCTGATTGAAAATCAGCGGGCCGCCGGCGCTGGCGCCCAGCTGCGGCGACCTGGTCGGCCTGGGCCGCACCCCCCCGGGGGCCTCTTGACCCCCCACCCCCGAAACCGCAACCCCCCGGTTCTCCCTGGGGGGGCTGGTCCGTCGGCGATTGCACTTTTCCGGCCTATCCCTCCCCCGTGTGAGGCGGCCCAACTTGACCCCGTCGCGAAGGGTCGGGGTTAGGGAAGCGCTTCTTGGAGCCGCAGGGTACGCAGATCGACTTTCGCAACTACGCCGGGCCGGTGGCCCGCGCGTTCGAACTGTCGAGGGCCAAGATCACTCCGATCATCGGCCCGACGGGTGGGGGGAAGACTCAGGCGGCCTGTCGCCGCATCCTCCGCGTTGCTCTCGCCCAGGACCCTAGCCCAAGAGACGGCGTACGCAAGGCCCGTATTACGGTGGTCTGCCCGACCTATCGCCGGGCCCACGACACGGTGATCCCCAGCTATCTCCAGGTTTGGCCCAAGTCCTGGGGCAGCTACCGGGGCGGCAAGGGCGATCCGGTCGACCACATCTTCGACATCCCCAACGGTGGGAAGCCCCTGCACATCGAGGTGCTGTTCCGCGCGGTACAGGACGAGTCGCTGGAGGAGTTCGTCCGCGGCATCCAGACGACGGCTTGGTGGTTCCCCGAGATGGACACCATGCCCCAGGAAGACCTGCTGTCGCTGGCCTCCAACCGGGTCGGCCGCTATCCCGAGCCCGACGACCGTCCCGATTTCGAGGAAGGCAAGCTGCCGGCCTACGCCGGCGTTTGGGGCGACGCCAACGCGCCGGTCATCGGCAGCTGGTTCCACACCCGCTTCTACCTGGAGCGGCACCTTCACCGCGAGACCGACAAGGTCTTTTTCCAGCCGCCGGCCCTTCTGGAGGACGGAACCCAGAATCCGGCCGCCGAAAACCTGCACAATCTTCGGAAAATCAACGCGAATTACTACACCGATCTCGCGGCGACGATGGAAGATTACGACATCGGCCGCCTGCTGATGTGCAAACCCGGCTATTCGCGCTTCGGCAAGCCGGTCCACGACCAGTTCGACCATGCCACCATGGTGTCCCTGGTCCAACTAGCGGCCCTGCCCGACGTCGAACTGGAAATCTCGATCGACGCGGGCAACACCCTCATGCCGGCGGCCACCTTCGCCCAGCGAGTGATGGGCCAACGGCGGGTCCTGGCGGAGATCGCGCCCCACTATCAGATGGACCTGGTCGAATTCGCCCAGGAAATCCGCCGGGTGCGCGAAACCCTGTTTGGCCACGTCAAGGCGGCCAAAATCCGGGTCGATCCCTCGGCCGGGGCGCGCACCACCACCAACCGCCAGATCACCTATGCCCAGCTGATCCAGCAGATCACGGGCATCCCGGTCCTGCCCGCCCCCTCCAACGACCCGCTGAAGCGCCGTTCGGCCCTGGTCCAGGTCATGAAACGGCGGAACGGCTACATCATCGACGGCACGCGGTGTCCGAACCTGGTGGCGGCCCTGTCGGGGGGCTTCCGGTTCAAGAAGGTGGGCAACATCTGGGCCCCCAACCCCGAGAAGAACGAACACAGCCACGTCGCTGAGGCCGAAGAGTACGGCGCCCTGTCGTCGGAGGGCCTTGGCCTTATCCCTCCCCCCCGCCAGCCGGCGCAGTCTGGCCAGCGTCGGGCGATCCTGCCTGGAGGGTGACGGCGATGAGCCTGTTCGAGCGTGAGGACGGCGACTGGCGGCCTTGGAGCTTCGTGCACCACGACGCCCGGCACCGCGACATCATGCCGGACACCCCAAAGACCCCGCGCATCCCCAATCCGGGCGATCCGGACAACCGGCTGGACGACGAAGAGCGCCGCCGGCTGGGCTCGGGCGGCCGCAACGCCACCCGCCTGTCCAGAGACAGCGCCCCGGCCTCCACGGGGCCGGCCGTGACCCTTTCGGGGCTGCGGTGACCGAACTCCGCGTCAAGAGCGTCCTGCGTCACTGGGACCTGCTGAAGCAGGCCCGGATGCCGCACGAGAGCCAGTGGCAGGAGGTGGTCGATTACTTCATGCCGAAGTCGTCGGCGATGCTGAAGCCCGGCCCAAATGAGCTGCGCAGCCGGCGGGTGACGTCCAGCGTGCCTCAGACGGCCCTGGCGCGGAGTGCGGCGCTGGTCATGGGGTGGTCGGTGGACCCGACCCAGCCCTTCCTGGGCGCCAACGTCGAACGCGGGCTGGCCATGGCCGGCCGACGGCTGCGGCTGGGCGCCGAGGCGCTGGACTATCTCCAGGACCTGGAGTGGCAGGTGTTCGACCGCATGATGCTGCCCCAGAGCGGTTTCATGGAAAGCGCCAGCCGGATCACGCTCGAGCTGGTCGGGTTCGGCACGGCCGTGCAGTGGATCGGTCGGCGCCAGGGCTTCGGCCCCCGCTTCTCCAGCCGGCCCCTGCGGGCCTGCTGGATCGAGGTCAACCAGGACGGGGAGGTGGATACCCTGTTCTACGGCTTCCGCCTGCCGGCCTGGCGGTGCGCCGAGATCTATCCGGAGGCGGCCAAGGTCGACGGCATCGCGAAGCTGCTGGCCGACGAAAAAAAGGAGGCCACGGACGTGGAGCTGATCCACGTCGTGCGGCCGCGCCGGGGCGGCGAGCGGGGCGCGATCGCCACCCGCAAACCCTTCGAGGAACTGGTGGTGGCCTGGGAGCACAAGGCCATCGTGCAGGAGCGGGGATACGACAGCTTCCCGTTCCAGGTGCCGCGCATCTCGCCGGAGACCGACAGCCCCTACGGCGTGGGCCGCGCCTGGCGGACCCTGCCCGACGCCAAAGCGTACAACGTCCTGCAGGAGGCGGTGGAAATGGCCGTCGAGCTGCGGGTGCTGCCGCCGGTGATGACGCCCACCAACATCTTCGGGGGGCCGATGGACCGGCGGCCGGGGGCGGTCAATGAGTTCGACACCGCCGCGCTCGGCTTCATGAGCGCCAAGGAAGCCTTCCAGGTCCTGAACCTGGGCGGCGATCCTTTCGTCGGGGCTGAGTGGATGGACCGGCTGGCCGGGAACATCGAACGCGGCCTGGACGTCGACTGGATGCGGATGCTGGCCAACCCCAACATGACCGCGACGCAGACGCTGGAGATCCGCGACCAGCAGATACGCCTGCTGTCCAGCCTGGTCCCGGGCATCGACCGCGGGTGGTTCGGCCTGGGGGCCGACCGGATGCTGGAGATCATGGTGGAGAGCCGCATGGTCCGCCAGCCGCCGGACGAACTGGCGGGCCAGGACGTCGACTGGGACTATCGCGGCCCGCTCGCCATCGCCCAGCGGCGGGGTCAGTTCGAGACCGTACAGCGCCTTCTGGCGCTCCAGGAAATGGCCGCCAAGGCCGACCCGACCCAGCCCGGCGTGGTGGCCATGGAAGAGGCCTTCCGTGGGGCGGCCGACGCCCTGGGCGCGGCGCCGGGGATGCTGAAGACCCGCGAAGCTTACGCCGCCGAGGTCGAGGCCCGCGCCCAACAGGCCCAGGCCGCCGAGACCGACCGCCAGGCCATGGCCGCCACCACCGCCCTGCGGGATGGCGCGCAGGGGCTGGCCAGCCTCGCCGGCATCGGCGGCGGGACGATTACCGCACAGGCAGCATGAGAGGGCTGACTTATGACTTATCCTACAGCGTTAGAGGCTGCGGAGCGCAACTGCCGCCGCCACAATTCGCAGCCAGGCGATGTGGAAATCACGGCCGCCGCCTATCCCCAAATCTTCGAAGCCTTCGAGGCGATCAGCCACGACAGCGGCTTCAGCGCGGGCCACAAGAGCTACCACGTTCCGGCCTGCTGGGCTGACCGGATCCCGTCGATCGAGACGGTGCTGGCCGGCATGGACCCTGAGCAGCGGGAACACGGCTTCGTGCTCGGGGAAGGAACAGAGGTCGAGGCGCTCGTAGCGAGTCGGCCAGAACTGGCGCCGGCCCACGCGCTTCTGAACGCCTTCTTCGAAGATTTCCACGCCGCAGAATGACCCGAGCCGCCCCCGTCATCGCCGACCCCGAGCGCCTGCTTGCCGTCCTGGTCCGCAACGATCCCGAGGAGATCGCGGCGGCCTATCGGCGCGCGCTGGCGGGCGAGGATGGGCAGCTGGTGCTGATCCACCATCTGGCCCGAAGCCAGGTGGCCAAGGTCCAGGGAGCGGGCGTCAGCGACGCCGACCGCCACTACTTCGCCGGCATGATGGACGGGGCGTTGATGCTCCTGACGCAAGCCGGCTTCGACCCCGCCGCGGCCCAGATGGCCGTGGCCGCCAGCAGCTTGAGAGGGCTGAAGAACCATGGAACCGAACCCCGCCGCCGCGCCCGCAAATCCCGCGCCCCCAAACTCCCCGGGGGCTCCGCCGTCGGCTCCCCCGAACAACCCTTCTAGCGACGCCCCGGCGCCCAACGCCTGGGTCAGCCAGGAAGGCTGGGCCGAGCACCTGCCCGACGATCTCAAGGGCGACGTCAACCTGTTCCGGTACAAGACACCGGAGGCAGCGTTGCGCGCCCTGCAGCTGGCCAACAAGCGGGCCGGCGTGCCCGTCGACCGCCTGGTGCAGATCCCCGAGAAGGGCCGGGCGGAGGATCCCGCCGGATGGGCCGCCATCGACAAGCTGAACGGCGTGCCCGACGACGTCGCCGGCTATGGCATCGAGCTTCCGGAGGGGGCCGCGCCGGAGGTCAAGGCCCTGTTCGAGAAGCTGGCGGGGGACCTGAAGGCGGAGGGCGTCGGTAAGACGGCCTTCGGCAAGGTGCTAGCCGCCTATGTCGAGGGGCAGAAGGCTGACCAGGACGCCCGGACCAAGGCCAACAACGAACGCGAGGAGGCGATCCGCGCCGAGGTCGCCAAGGAATTCGGGGCCAAGCTCGACTACTACCGCACCGAGATCCCCAAGCTGTTCGAGATCAAGGGGGCGGACGGCAAGCCGCTGGTCAGCCCCGAGGGGCTGGAACGGCTGAACGCCAAGGGCTGGGGCCAGGATCTCGACTTCCTGCGCATCCTGGGCTGGATGGTCGACCAGCGCGCGGAGCCGGGCGATCTGCCCGGCGGCGGCAACGCCAACACCGGGGCGCGGACGCTGACCCCCGCGGCGGCGAAGGCCGAACGCATCCAGCTGGAGAACGACCCGGTGAAGGGCAAGGCCCTGCGGGACGCCCGCGACCCGCAGCACAGCCTGGTGGTCGCCGAACGCAACCGGCTGTTCGCCCTGGAGCGGGGCGAGACGCCCAAGGCTTGACGAATTCGTCGAACTAGTTCAACGAAACTGACATCGGTTCGGGCGCGCCGCTGAAAAGCGCCCATCCCGCCCCAAGCCGGGGGCCCCTGCTTCGCCAGGGTCCGGCACGGGCGGCGCCGGGGGGCGTCAACGCCTGAGGCTCGCGTCCGGACCTGAAGCCGGGGGCCGCGGCCGATCAAACCCTTTCCTTTGATCGAGGCCGCGCGGGAACGCGCGCCCGCAGCGAGGCAGTCATGGACTATTCCCAGATCTCGTCCAACGACGTCGACGGCTTCCGCGCCAACCTCAACCTGGCGCCGCAGGTCACCGACAGCATCTACATCCCGCACGTGATGGCGGACCTCTCCTATTCGGAAGAGGGAAAGCTGTTCAACATGGACGAGGTCGGCGAGTCCGACCCGGTCGATGTGGACACCATCGTGCCGGACAGCCCCGAGGGGCTGGTGGATCAGACCCGCCGGGTCGGAACCCTGAAGGGCTTCCACGACGGCAAGTTCATCGAGTCCATCCAGAAGGTCCACCAGCTGGCGGACCCCACCAACCTGGTGATGGAAGCGATGATGGCCGGCAAGTGGCGCAAGCACGATTCCAAGATCCGCGAGAGCTTCTTCGCCGACGTTCGCACCGGCGAGGCTGGCGACGGCCCGGCGGCCAGCCTGCCCTCCAGCCAGGTGATCGGGGTGCAGAACCGCAAGTTCCTGCACCAGGACGAAGACGCGGCCGCCTCGGGCGATCTGCCGCTGACCATCGGCAAGCTGCTCTATGCCCGATCGCTGCTTCGCAAGAGCAACATCAAGGGCGGCCAGTTGAAGATTGCCGTAGACAGCGACGATGTCAGCTACCTGCTGTCGCGGACCCCGACGACCAGCAAGTACTACGCGAACCTGGCTCGGCTGGAGCAGGGCGAACTGGATACCTTCCTGGGCTTCCAGTTCCTCTACGACGAGAACCTGCCCAACAAGACCGGCGACGCCACTACCCGGCTGCTGCCCGCCTGGATCGACCGCGCCATGGTCTTCAAGGCGCGGGCTATCCACAACGCCACGATCACCCCGCGGGCCGACAAGTCCATGCGGCCCTACGCCTACTACGAGTCCGAGCACGGCGCCGCCCGTCGCTACGACAAGGGCGTGGTGAAGATCGAGGCCAAGAAGCCGAGCTAACCCCAGCCATCGGGGCTGGCGGAGACCGCCGGCCCCCACCGCCACCCTCGGGCCCTGAGCCTGGCCGGGCGACCGGCAATCGAAGAGAGACAGACAGATGACCGCTTACATTGGAGCCCTGTATGGCGCGGCCCATGCCGCCGCTTCCTGGCAGGGCCTGAACCCCGCCTACCGCAATGGCCGCGTCGCCCGGCTGGTCAAGGATTACTGGACCGGCGACGCCGCCCAGAACGACACGGTGTCGCTGGGTTTTTTCGACTGGGGAACCGTCTTCGACGAACACAGCCGGATCAACTTCAGCGACTTCGGCACCTCGGTGAACCTCGACGTCGGCGACGCCACCAACCCGGATGGCCTGATCGACGGCCAGGACATCTCGACCGCCGCCGGCAATGTCGAGCTGCTGAAGTCGGTCGCCATCGGCGACCGCCACAAGCCGCTGTGGCAGATGCTCGGCCACGCCAGCATCGACGCCGCCAAGGACATCGCGCCCCAGTGCGAGCTGCTGGCCACCTTCATGGACGCGAACCCGGCCAGCGGCACCCTGGCCTGGACGATCTACGGCTCGCCGCAATAGCGGCTTGAGCCCCAAGTTCCCGCCGGCCCCCTCCGCGTGCTCTCACATGCGAAGGCCGGCGGGACACCGTGGTGGGGGCCATTCCTCCCTTGTGGGCGAACCCTCCTGACCCGAGCCGGCTCCCGCCACGGACCAATTCGCGAAGGCGGGGCCTCAACTGAGCGCCCCGCCTTTTCCAAATCGAGGACCCGCCCATGACCGCCGCCGCCGCGCAGCTGATGATCGCCAACCTGGCCCTGGCGCACCTGGGCCTGCCCCAGGTCGAGACCCTGGCCCTGGACGACACGACGGAGTCGGCCCGAAAGCTGATCCCCTTCCTCGCCCCGGCGCGGGACCTGGTCCTGGCGCGGCACGGATGGCGGCGGGCCATGACCTACGCCACCCTGCCTGACAGCGGCGAGGCGGGCGACTGGCGGTTCGCCTACGTCCACCACCTGGACGCCGGGGCGCTGCGGGTGTTCGAGGTCGACCAGACTTGCGGCCCGGTGATGTGGCAGGCCGGATCCCGCGACCAGGCCGGCGAGGAGCGGCTTGTGGTGCGGGCGAACAGCACGCCGGTGAAGGTGGCCTATGTTCGGCGCCTCGGGTGGGACGGCCTGCCCGTCCACATCTACGAGCCCATCGCCTGCCTGGCCGCCAGCCGGGGCGCGCTGGCCATCCAGGGCGACGAGCAGAAGAAACAGGCCCTGGCGCGGGAGTATGAGCGCCTGTTGGCGGCTGCGGTTGCCCAGGACGGTACGGAGGGTGGCCGGGGCTCCCCGGTGATCCAAGGCCGGCTGGCGGCGGCGCGACGGGGCGTCGTCGATGGGCGGCCGTGGGGCTAAGGCTCCACAGTTTTTGGCCGGGTGGTTGCGCGATAAGGGTGGCGAAACCGACAAACGGGCGTAATGCTGTGGTGGTGGTCACCCACCACTGGCCCCCGAAAGGAGGCCTCGGCGGTGACCTCCAGTGCACCCGTGCAGGGTACGCCAGTCCCAGACCCTGATATTTCAGGGAACGACTAGTTCGGGCCACGGGTGCATCCGTGGTCCGAATCGTTCCGCCGCTGGAGACGAATCAATCTTTAGCGGCATTGTGAGTTGGGGCTAGAGCACGTTCCCCTCCTGTTCTCCAATTTTCGTTGATGTCCACAGGACATCCGCAGAAAGCGCCGTTTATCCCTCCCCCCTGACGCGCGCGCGAGAGTGCGGCCATGGCGCGAGCAGCGGGTTTTCAGAACGCCTTCAACGCGGGTGAGCTGGAGGAAGGGGCCTGGTCGCGCTCCGACCTGGCGCAGCACGCCCATGGCATGGCGCTGGGCCTCAACCTGGTCGGGTCGGTCGCCGGGCCGGCGCTGCGGGCGCCGGGAACCTGGTTCGTCGGCCTCTCCATGGACCAGGCTGCGCGATCCATCCTGATCCCCTTTGCCCGCGACCCCGGGGACGCCCAGCTGATCGAGATGGGGCCCGGTGTGTTCCGGGTCCGCTATGCGGATGGCTCGCCCGTCATGGACGGGGGCTCGCCCCTGGAGGTGGCGCACGGCTGGGTCGAAGCCGACCTCGACAAGCTGGCCTGGGACCAGAACGGCGATGTGCTGATCCTGACCCACGCCGACGGGACGCGGCAGCGGCGGATCAAGCGGCTGGCGCCCGACAGCTGGGTGATCGACGACTATGACCACAAGAACGGCCCGTGGCGGTCGGAGAACGTCGACCGGACCTTCACCCTGACGGTGACCGGGACCAGCACGGTCTGCACCGAAGACCCCAACGTGGGCAGCATCGCCGAGGGGGAGACCGTCACCCTGACGGCCAGCGCGGCCCTGTTCGACGATCCAGGGCACGTCGGTTCGCTGTGGCGGCTGCGCCAGAACGACGGCAACCACGGCTCGGAAAGCTGGACGCCGCGCCCTGACGTCAAGATCGGCCAGTTCGTCCTGTCGGCCGGGCGGATCTATTCGCGGGTGTCGGGCGGACCCCAGCCCTCGGCGGACCTGGGCGGCCTGACCATGCCCATCCACGAGAGCGGCACGGTCAGCGACGGCCGCTACAACTTCCTGTTCATGAACGATGGCGCCGGGGTGGTGGAGATCACCGCCATCAGCAGCGCCACGGTCGCCACCGGCACGGTGAAGCGGCCAATACCGCTGAAAGACGGCCAGTCGACCAGCTACTGGTCCGAGGGCGCCTGGAGCGACCATCGCGGCTATCCAACCGCCAAGCCGGCCTTCCGCGAGGAGCGCCTGGCCCTGGCGGGGTCGCTGAGCGAGCCCGACAAGCTGTTCCTGAGCCGCACCGCCGGGTTCACTGCCGACGACAGCGATTTCACGCCGGGCCTGGGCACCGGCCTGGTGATCGATTCCGACGCCGTCAGCCGGTTCGCCGGCGACGCCCCGTGCCGCGTGGTCTGGCTGATGAGCCTGCCCTACCTGATCGCCGGGACGACAGCCGGCCCCGTCATGGTGACCGGGGCCTCGATCGAGGAGCCGATCGCGCCGGCCTCCTACCTGGCGCGGCGGCTCAACGGCTTCGCCTGCAGCCGGGTCCCGCCGGTGCTGGCGGGCGACGGGGCGATCTACGTCCAGGCCGGCGGCAAGACCCTGCGGGAACTGAGCATCAACCCGGACAAGGGGGTGAACTACCGCGACCTCACCGTGGTGGCGGGCCACTTCGGGGCGCGCGGGTTCGCCCAGCTGGCCTGGCAGGGGACGGAAAACCTGTGCTGGGCGCGGCTGTCGGACGGCGGCCTGGCGGCCATGACCTATCACCTGGAGCAGAACGTCTATGGCCTGACCCGGCGGGTGCTGGCGGCGGGCGCCGACCAGGAAGAGGCCGGGGCCTGGACCGTCGAGTCCATCGCCTGCCTGCCCGGAACGCCGGACACGGTGTGGCTGATCGCCAGCCGCCAGAAGGGCGAGGCGACCCAGCGGGCCATCCTGCGCATGGCGGACCGGGCGGAGGGCTGTTTCTACGACGCGGCCGAGCTGTATGCCGGCGCCCCGGTTTCGACGGTGACCGGCCTCGACCACCTGGAGGGCGAGACGGTGGCGGTGGTGGCGGACGGGGCCGAGGAAAAGGGCCTGGTGGTCAGCGGCGGGGCGGTGACCCTTCCCAACGGCCGCACCGCCAGCCGGATCGTGGTCGGCCTGCCCTACATGAGCCGGTATCGCAGCCCGCCGCTGGACCTGGGCGGGCCCGGCAACCTGCCGGGCGGACAGGTGACGCTCAAGGGCGGGGTGGTGGTGGTGCGCGGCGTCGAGTGCCTGGCCGGCGCCGACGACCAGGCGCGGTTGGAACAGGTCGCGAGCCGGCGGCGCGATGAGGTCGCGGCGCCGGTCCCGCGCCGCCATGCCAAGCGGATCACCTTCGGCGGCGAGACCGCCCGCGAGGTGGCGGTGGTGGTCGAGACCGACTGCGGGTTCGACCTGGCCGTTCACAGCCTGAGGTACTGGGGAGAGGTCAATGCGTAGGGGCGTCGGTGACCGGCAGATGCGGCTGCGGCCGTTCCGGTATGCGGACCTGGACGCGGTGACGCCGCGCGACGACTTCGCGCGCGAGATGGCGGCCCTGTCGCCGTATCGCCGGCTGCGCCTGGTCAACAGCTTCGCCTTTACCCTGGAGCGGGGGGCGGACCTGGCGCCACGCACCATACTGGCCTGCGGCGGAGTGCGCGGCCGGCGGGACGGGACCTGGTCGATGTGGTGCTATGCGGCGGACCTGGACGCCCGCGGCTGGTCGATGGTGTCGCACGGCGCCGAGGGCCTTTGCCGCCTGGCCCTGGACACCCTGGAGGGTCGGGCGGTCGAGATGATGTGCGACACCGCGCATGAGGGCGCGGCCGCCTTTGCTCGCCGCCTGGGCTTCCGGGCTGATGCGGAGCCGCCGTTCGAGCGGGCCGGGGCGGTCTATCAGGTCTATGTGCGGGAGCGGCGCTGATGTGGTGGGTCCAGATGATCCAGGCGGTGCTTCAGGCCGGCATGGCCAAGGCCCAGCAAGACGCCGAGGAAAACCGCGCCGAACAGTTCGCCAAGATGGCGCGCGGAGAGGGCGCCGCCCAGGCCGCGCTGGACTGGGAGGAAGGCGCCCGCGTGCGCGGCAGGGCGGCCACGCTTGCGGCGGCCGGCGGCGGCGGTCTGACCGGCAGCGCCCTGGACGTTCTCGACGACCTGGGCCGGCAGGCGAAGTTCAAGGTCCGCTCCACCCTCTACAGCGCCGAGACAGACGCCCGGTTCGGGACGCGGGTGAGCAGCCTGGGGGCCATGGGCGCCGGTATCGCGGCGACCTCGCCGCTGCTGAGCGAATGGGCCGGCTCGCGCGCGGCGCAGCGGCAGGGCGGCGGCGGGGTCGGAAGCGGCCTCGGCGGCGCGATGGGCGGAATGGGGGGCTAGGCCATGGCCAGGTTGCCGGACAGGATCGCCCTCGACGGGCCGCGCGGACGCCGGCCCCCGGAGCCGGACCACGGCCTGGGGGCGCTGTCACAGGGTGTCGGCATGGCCCTTGGCGGGCTGTCGGAGGGGCTGGAGCGGTCGGCGGGGCGGGAGGCGCAGCGCAAGCTGCAGGATTTCCAGCTGGACTTCCAGGCCCGGGCGGCCGAGCGGGCGGCCGCCTATGACGGCTCGACGGCGGGGTTCGCCCAGGCCGAGGCCTCCCTGTTCGACCAGGAAGTGGCGGCCTTCGAGAAGCAGGTTCCGGCCCATGCGCGCGGGCAGTTCGGCGAGCTGCGCGACCGCGCGCGGGCCGGCCACCTGAGCCAGTCCATCGCCGTCGAGGGCCGGGCCCGCGCCGGAATCGAGGCCGAGCGGCGGGAGGCGCTGGACGCCCAAGCGATGGGCGCCGGCCAGCAGGCCTATCTGGGGGCCAAGTCGGAGATCCTGTCGCCGCTGTACGAGACCTTCGACGGGTCGGACCCCGACGCCTTCCTGCCCGCCGTGCAGGCCCGCCATGACGCGGCGCTGGCCAAGGGCCGGGAGGCCGTGCCCGAACGACTGAGGGCGCGATACGACGCCTGGGCGGCCGGCGAGCGGCTGAAAGAACAGGCCTGGGCGATGAAGCTGCGGGACGACCGCGAGGACGCCCAGCTGGTGCTGAACGCGCGGGCGAGGCTGGACACGGCCACGAACCAGGTGCTGAGCGACCCGACGCTGTACGAGGCCAGCGTGGGGATCGTCGATACCTCGCTGAAGGCGCTGGACGCCAACGACCGCCTCGAGCTGGAAAAGCCGGCGAAGGCGCAGCTGGCGGTGGCCCGCATCCAGGGCCTGGCCAACCGCGACATGCGCGACCAGGCCAAGGCGGAGCTGAACAGCGGCCGGTACGACGATGTGCTGGCGCCGGGGCAGAAGGGCCAGCTGCTGGCCGGCCTGGAGCGAGAGACGTCGACCGACTATGTGCGCCGGGCGGACGTCGAGGGCCGCGCCGACAGCGACATCGCGGCCGCCGCGACCGGCCAGGAGCCGGGTCACACCAACAGCGCGGAAGTCGAATCGGCGCTGGGGCCGGCGGCGAGGGTCGAATACGACCGTCGGATGGCCGCCGCGAAGAAGTTGTACGGCGCTGTCGGGCCGCTGCACGAACTCAGCGCCGAGGGCATCGGCGACCATCTGGAGAAGCAGCGGCCGGACCCGTCCAAGCCGAGCTACGCCGAGGACATGCGGGTGTACGCCGCCCTGGAAAAGGCGGCGCAGGAAGAGGTGGCGGCCCGCCGGCGCGACCCCGCCGCCTGGGCGATGGGCGCCGGCAGCGGCAACGGGCCCAGCGACTATCTGCGATCCAAGTTCGAGGCCTGGACCCAGGCGCCGCCCGCCCAGAAGGCCAAGGCGGCCCAGGACTATGCGCGCGCGACCCTGGCGCGACAGGCCGTCGCCGGCATTCCGCCGCCCCAGCAGCGGGTGCTGCCAAAGCCGGTCACCGGCGCGATCGCCGAGGGGGTCAAGAGCGGCGATCCCAAGACCCGGCGCGAGAACCTGGACATGATCGGCCGGATGCTCGATCAGTTCGGGCCGCATCGGCTGAAGGTGTCGCGGGAGCTGGAGGCGGCCGGGGTGCCGCGCGCCGACATCGAGGCGGTGGCCAGCGCGCTTGAGGGCGGAGACCCCGGCCTGCTGGGCTCCTACGCCAACGCCACGGCCAACCCGGACGCCTTCAAGAAGCTGGACGGCAAGGCCGAAAAGGGCCTGAAGGACCAGATCCTGCGGCAGGCCAAGCCCTACCTCGACAGCCTGGCGCCGCTCGATCCGACCATGAAGCACCAGAACGGGGTGCTGGACGTGGTCGCCGCCGAGGCGAGGGGCCTGGTCCTGAGGGGCATGGAGCCGGCGGCGGCGGTGGAAGCCGCCATGAAGCGGTATGACCGCTACAGTTTCCAGGACGGATACCGGGTGCCGAAGGCGGCCGCCAGCGGCGGGGACCTGAGGCTGATCCGGGGCGGCGCCAAGGCGGTGCTGAACGGGGTCACCGACCAGGACGGCAAGTGGCTGAGGGCCCCTGCGGGGCGGCCGGCGAAGGTGTGGGCCGACGACGTGCGGCGACGGGGCGTGTGGGTGACCCGGCCCGACGACAGCGGGGTGCAGCTGATGATCGGCACGCCCAGCGGCTTCTTTCCGGTGCTCGACGGCGGCGGGCGGCCCATCGTGCGGGACTGGCGGTATCTGATCGACAAGGGGCGGAAATCGACGCCCCGTTCCAGCGTCGGCCGCCTCCCCTCAGGGTAGCAAGCGCGCCTCCGCTTACGCTCCGGCGTTCGTCGCGGGAACGGCCAAATCGTTGGCCGTTCCAAAGCCGCGCCCCTAGAGGGGCGCGTCTCGCTCCTCACTATCCCTCCCCCTCGCGCACGGGGTGACAGTGGCCCCATGCCGCTGTTGTTGGACGATCCGGAACCCGACGTCATCGGGCTGGCGGAGGGGGCCTCCCTCCTGCCGGTCAGCGATGGCCTGGCGTTCGACGCCATCGCGCGGGACACCCGTCTGACGGGGCGTCTGGCCAGCTTCATGGAGGTGGCGGCCGAGCGGCGGTTCGACCGCCATACCCAGCGGATGACCGGCTATTCGGCCATGCTGGACCCCGACGAGGCCAACGACCGCTTCGGCATCGAGGGGGTGCTTCGCTTCGACAAGCCGGTTCTGCCCGTCGAGGCCGCCTGGATGCAGCGGTCGGCCAAGGAACGGCAGTATCGCGACTATGTCGTGGGCCGGGCGGACCTGGCGTGGTGGCAGTCGCTGGCGGCCGGCATGTACGGGGCGATCACGGACCCGGTCAGCTGGCCCCTGCTGCTGGCGCCCGAGGTGCTGGGGGTGGCGCGGCTTGGACAGGCGGCGTGGGGGGCGCGCGGCGGCATGGCGGCCGTTCGGGCCGGGCGGCTGGCCAACGCCGGCCGCTTCGCCCTGGAGGGGGCCGCCGAGGGCGCCGTGGGCGGGGTGCTGTTCGAGGCGGCGAACATGCCGCTGCGCCGGGCCGAGGGCGAGGATTACCGGTTCGGCGACGCCCTGCGGAACATCACCATGGGGGCGGTGTTCGGAGCCGGCGCCAAGGGCTTGCTGGGCGCCATCCTGCCGCCGGGGCTGGCCTCCAAAGACCCGGAGGTTCGCGCGGCGGCCGAGGGCGAGGCGGCGGCCCAGGCGGCCGAGATCGACGCCCTGCCCGACAGCCGCCTGCCCGAAGCGGTCGAGGCCCTGCCCGAGGACAGCCGCGGGCCAATGGCGGCGCTGGCCGTCGAGCGGATGGCCGACGACGCGCCGATGGGGATGGGGCCGCTGCTGGAGCGGCGGCTCGACGACGAACTGCGGGCCCTCGACGAGGTTCCAGGCGAGGGTCGGCCGCCGCTGGCGGCGCGGGCCCTGGAGGACGGGGTGGCGGTGACCACGCGCGGGACGGAGATTCCCGTGCGCTATGCCCTGGTCGAGATCGACGACCTGGTGACCAGCCACGACGACGACCTTGTGCGCAACCCGGACTTTCCCGGCGCCCTGCAGCCCCGCGAGCGGGAGCGGGCCGGCGCCATCGCCCGGAATCGACAACTCCAGTCGGAGCTGAACCCCAAGCGCCTGATGCGCGAGGCGGGCGCCGAGACCGGCGCCCCCATCGTCAGCGCGGATGGCGTGGTGGAAAGCGGCAACGGCCGGACCATCGCCCTGCGC